>JBEQBK010000010.1:0-28302 GCA_041639855.1 Halobacteriaceae archaeon
GGTTCGCCGAGGGATAGACGAGAGAAACCGTCCCCAGCTGGGAGACCCGCCGCAGGCGCTGGACCGGCGCCGTATCGAGGAGGGAGGCGGCCACGCCCTCGATTTCAACGTGGTCGTGGACGCTGTCCTTGATCGTCGTCATGGAGGTTGCTGTGGCGCCCCCGGGCAAAAACCCACGCCCGAAACGGGGATTTAAACGCCGGCGCGTCCCCACCCTGGGTATGGTTACGTTCCTCGCCGGGGGGACGGGCACGCCGAAGCTCCTCCCCGGCGCCCGCCGCGTCCTCGACCCCGCCTCGATAACGGTGGTCGGGAACACCGGCGACGACGTCGAGCTCGCGGGCCATCTGGTCTGTCCGGACGTGGACACGGTCCTCTTCGAGGGCGCGGGCAAACTGAACACCGAGACGTGGTGGGGCATCGACGGCGACACCGCCGAGACACACGACGAACTCCTCGAACTCGGCGAGCAGCTGGGCGTCGAGTCGGGACCCCGGTATCTGGACGACGACGCCCAAACGTCGGGCCGCGAGCTCGCGCGCTGGCGGCGCTTCTCGGGGGTCGCGGAGTTCATGCACATCGGCGATGCGGACCGCGCGCTCCACCTCACCCGAACGGGACTGCTGGACGAGGGCCACTCCCTCACCGAGGTCACACGGCTGCTCGCGGACGCGTGGGGGCTCGACCTCGATCTGATTCCGATGAGCGACGACCCCGTCGCGACCATCGTCCACACCGACGAGGGCGAGATGCACTTCCAGGAGTTCTGGGTCGCCCGCCGCGCCGAGCCGGCAATCGAGGGCGTGGAGTTCCGGGGCGCCGACTCGGCTTCCCCCACGGAGGCGGTCCGCGACGCGCTCGACGACACCGTCGTCCTCGGACCCTCGAACCCGGTGACGAGCCTCGGACCGATGCTCGCCTTGGAAGGGGTTCGCGAGGCGCTCCACGACACCGACGTGGTCGCCGTCTCCCCCTTCGTTGAGGACGAGGTGTTCTCCGGGCCGGCGGACGACCTGATGGAAGGCGTGGGGAAGGAAGCCTCCACGGCCGGCGTCGCGGCGGCCTACGACTTCGCCGACGCGTTCGTCCTCGACAGCGAGGACGGGACGGAGCTCGACCGGCCGGTCACCAGAGTCGACACCGAAATCGGGAACGAATCCGACGCCGAACGCGTGGTCCGGGCGGCGCTCGACCTGGTATGAGCGCCTTCGAACCCCGTCTCGCACTCGCCTCCCTCTCGGGGGAAGCTGACGCCGACTGGGCGAACGCGGGCGACGCGTACGCCGGGCTCGCGCTTCTCGGTGGGATTGCCCTCGACGCTCCGACCCGCGAGGCGGCCCGGGCCTCGGTCCGGGACCGCGACCGGACGGAGTTCCTCCCCGAGGACCCCTTTGCCTTCCTCGAAAGCGAACTCGCCCGGGCGGCCGACGCGGACCTCGCGCTCGGCTTCAACGTGCGCGCCGCCTCGGCGGCGCCGATAGCGCGCGCGGCCCGAATCTGTGCCGCGCGGGACGCGTGGATAGAGGTGAACGCCCACTGCCGGCAGGAGGAGATGTGCACCGCCGGCGCCGGCGAGTCACTGCTGACGGACACTGAGCGACTCCGGGCGTTCGTCGCGGCGGCCGCCGAGACGGGCGCAACGACGAGCGTGAAGGTCCGCGCGGAGGTCGACGGCGTCGACCTTCCTGGCCTGGCCCGCGAGCTCGAAGCCGCGGGCGCCGACGCCCTCCATGTGGACGCGATGGACTCGGAGCCGGTCGTCGGCGAAATGGCCGACGCCACGGACTGCTACCTCATCGCGAACAACGGCGTCAGAGGGGTGGAAACGGTGCGGGAGTACGTCGAGTACGGCGCGGACGCCGTGAGCGTCGGGCGCCCGAGCGACGACCCCCAGGTTCTGGAGCGCGTTCACGACGCCGTGCGGGGGTGGCACGGATGACGCCGGCCGCGGACGCGGCGCTCGCGCTCCTGCTCGAAGCCGCCGGCACCCCGAAGCCCGGCAACGTCGACAGGGCTCGGGACCACGACGACCTGCACTTCGAGCAGTTTCTGGGGGGCGCTGTCGGCGCCCGTCGGGGCCTCGACGCCGCCGCCGAGGGCGAGCGCGTCGGCGCGGCCTTCGAGGAGAGCGTTCGTGGGATGGCCGACGCCGCGGGGACGAACACCCAGTTCGGCGCGCTCCTGTTGCTCGTCCCCCTCGTGAAAGCGGCGGGCGACGGCGAACTCACGCCGGAGCGGGTCGCGGGGACCGTCGAGAACACGACCGTCGCGGACGCCGTCGATTTCTATCGGGCGTTCGAGCACGCGGACGTCGCGCTCGACGACCCGCCCGAGGACGCGGGCGATATCGACGCCCGTCGCGGCGAGAAGGCGATACCAGCGCTGAGAGACCGTGAAATCACCCTCTACGACGTGCTAGCGCTCGGCGCCGACTCCGATGGGGTCGCCGCGGAGTGGACGGGCGGGTTCGAGCGGACCTTCGACGCCGCGGACTACATCGAGCGGCGGACGGGCCCGCTCTCGGAGCGCGGTGCCGAGGCCTTCCTGCGCTTGCTGGCCGAGGAACCGGATACGCTCGTCGTCACGAACCACGGGCGCCCGGTCGCAAGGGAGGTTTCCGAACGGGCCGAGGAACTGCTGGACGCGCCCGAACGGAAGGTCGATGCGTTCGCCGACGAGCTCGTGGAACGGGGCGTCAACCCCGGAACGACGGCCGACATCACTGCGGCGGCGCTGTTCGTCGCGCTCCGGCGGGGTGAGTCCGTTGCCTGAGTGGCCCGTCCCGCTGCGGGGCGTAACCGAGACCGTCGTCACGACGCTCGGGCCGAACGGGAGGTGGAACGCGGCGGCGCTGGGCGTTCATGCTCCCGGCGGGTCCCCGGCGAGCGCCCGGACGTGGGGCCGGACCAGAACCCGGAGGAACTTCGAGCGCGAGGGCGCGGGCTACGTCTGCTTCGTCCACGACCCCCTCTGTTTCGCGCGGGCCGCGCTGACCGTCGTCGAGCACGACGACCCGGTTCCGGAGGCGGCGCTCGCGTGGGCCCAAGTCGAGGTGGAGCGAACCGACGCGGGCGAGCGCGGCGGTACGGAATGGGCGGACTGGGCGCTTTCGCCCGTCGAATCGGCCGTTGATTCCGAGTCCGTCCCTCTCATCAACCGGGGCCACGCCGCGGTCGTGGAGGCGACCGTGGCGGCCTCCCGGCTCGGCGTTCCCGAGTACGACGAACCGGAACTCCGCGAGCGCCTCGATTACTTCGCGGAGGTCGTCGAGCGCGCCGGCGGCGAGCGCGAACGGGAGGCCCTGGCTATTGTCGCGGCGAACAGCGCCTGGGAACGCTGAGCCGGGGTGCGCCAGCGAAGTGTGGAACGAACCTTTTTAGCGGCGGCGCCGTCAAAGCCGGATATGGCAATCAAACCCGACTACGTCAAGAAGACGGGCAACATCCTCCTCGAACGCTATCCCGAGGCCTTCGGCACCGACTTCGAGCACAACAAGGAGTCCGTCGTCGAGCTCACGAACATCGAATCCAAGGGCGTTCGCAACCGCGTCGCCGGCTACATCGCGCGCAAGAAGGGCGCGACTCAGGTCGAAGCGTAACCGTATTCTTCACGAACGTTCGGAAATATCGCCGGAAGGCGGTGGCGAATCCGAACTGTTTTCACCGCGTGAGATACTACCGCGCCCCATGACCTACCGTATCGGAATCCTCGGCGCGACGGGTGCTGTGGGGCAGCGGCTCATCCAACTCCTCCACGACCACGACCAGTTCGAAATCGCGGCGCTCACGGCGTCGGGCGAGAGCGCGGGCAAGTCCTACCGCGAGGCGGCGAAGTGGCGCATCGACGCGCCCATCCCCGACTCCGTCGCGGACATCGAGGTGCGGGAGACCGACCCGGAGTCGGTCCCCGACGACGTGGACCTTATCTTCTCCTCGCTTCCCTCCAGTGTGGGCGAGGCCGTCGAGCCGGCGTTCGCCGAAGCGGGGTACATCGTCTCTTCGAACTCCTCGAACGGCCGCCTCGACGACGACATCCCCCTCGTCATCCCCGAGGTGAACCCCGACCATCTCGACGTCATCGAAGCCCAGCGCGAGGAGCGGGGCTGGGACGGCGCACTCATCAAGAACCCGAACTGCTCGACTATCACGATGGTCCCCACCCTCAAGGCGTTGGACGACGCCTTCGACATCGAGCGCGTCCACGTCTCCACCCTACAGGCCGTCTCGGGTGCGGGCTACTCGGGCGTTACCTCGATGGAAATCATCGACAACGCCATCCCGCACATCGGCGGCGAGGAGGAGAAGATGGAGACCGAGGCGCGCAAACTGCTCGGCACCTTCGACGGGACCGATATCGAGTGGCACCCCTCCTCGGTGTCGGCGTCCTGTAACCGCATCCCGACTATCGACGGTCACCTGGAGAACGTCTGGATCGAAACCGCGGCGGACCCGAGCCCCGAGGCCGCGGAGGAGGCCTTGCGGAACGCCGAGCCCATCGACCTCCCCAGCGCGCCGGACCCGCTCATCAAGGTCTTCGACGAGCCCGACCGTCCCCAGCCCCGTCTCGACCGCACGCTGGGCGGCGGCATGACGGTCGCCGTCGGCGGCGTCCAGCGGACGGAGGCCGGGCTCCAGTACAACTGCCTCGCGCACAACACCATCCGGGGCGCTGCGGGTGCCTCGCTGCTGAACGGCGAACTGCTGGCGGAGAAGGGTTACCTCTGAGTCGGGAGCTACAGCTTTCGCGTCTCGTAGACGAACACCGTATCGCCGTCCGCCTCGTACTCCTCGCGGGCGTCCTCGGGGACGGCTTCCTCGATGGGCTGTTCTTTCACCGATTTGACCTCGAAGCGTTCGCCCTCCAGCTCGAAGGTGTCGCCCTCGTCGGCGACGCGTTCGGTTCTGACAAGCTCGGGGGGCTCCGAAGCTTCGGCGAACGCCGTGCGGTAGGGGCCACCCGGCACCAGTTCGTCGGGGTCGATTTCGGCCATACCCGCGGCGTCGGTGCGGAGATACGTGTGGGTTGCGTTCGCCGATTCTTCGGTCTGTGCCCGTATCGCCGGGTTCCCAAGGGTTTTTGGCGGGCATGGACAAGAGCGGGTATGGCGAACGGCGATTCCGACCTCTCGTGCACGGCGAAGCTCGTGCAGGTCGTACTCAGCAACCGGGGGCCCCTCTCCGCGAGCGAGATCGCCGAGGAAGGCCGCATTTCTGCGGATGAGGCGCGGACGGGGTTAGAAGAGCTCGTCGCGGAGGGGAACGCGGAGTCGGTCTGTGGCGTTTGTTCTACCCGCGAGGAAGTGTACGCCCTGACAGACCCGCCGGAACCGCGGGCTTAACCGGCGGCGGCTGCTAAGGCAGCTGCGTGCCTTCAGTCCCCGCCCGAGTGTGCCTTCCGGCAACCGATGACAGGCGGCGAACCCGGGCACGGTACATCTGTGGCCCCTCGGGGCCCGAAACCCGAGCCTGGGGCGTACGCCCCCGCCCGCCACGAGGGTTAGCCGGCCGACGCGGCACGCCGCCACGGGATGAGGCCGGTCGTTAGTGTTGCGGGCGTACATTTTTGTATGCTATGAGAAATATCTGTGAATAATATCCAGTGCTTCAGCTGGAGTCCGTCATCGACTCCGACGGCAGTAGCCACCCGATTGAGAACCAACAGTTCGACCTTGTAGATACTGACAAGCGCTTCAACATAAGCGATATCGACCGATTTCAGCACGGTGCTGAGATTGCATTCGACACTGAGCAGAATCAGATCATCGTTACAGGGCGGTTGAGGAGTGGAAGTCGGTCCTGTCGAGCAACGACGCTCGATTCCGCCTCATACAACGCCTCCAATAACACACTCACCGTTGTTGTCTTGGACACGTTCAATGAGTCGGCAGAATATTGCACGACAGAAGTTGCAGTTGTACCATACGAGGCAGTTGTCACATTTGACTCCAATATCCCGGTCGCGTCACTGTGAAGCACCGAGACGAGAGGGGCGGCGTGGAGTACGACCAACTATTCGGACAAACGTAGAAGCGAATAATCGACACGAATCTCCCTTTCACGGCGGTGTCAGGAGCTCTGCGAGGAAGGCCACTGTTTCTGAGAGTTATTGATTCTTGGAAGCGATACAAACGGTGGGTCTAGAGCCCACCCGCGGATTCAGGGAACATATAGCTGGAACCGGCCGTGTTGAAACCCTACCCAAGAGACATTCACTGTATCGGCACAAGGCACTTCTCCCGAGAGATGGCCGTTCTCTTATGACAAACGTACAGGAAGCCGCGTCGACCTCAGGTCTTAGTCAGCAGCAATATCTTGTAGTGGGTATTGTGGCCAGCGCAGGTGCCCTTCTGATCAACCCAGTCATCAACGCTATTTCGCCCCTCGATTTTGTTGACGGGATGATTATATCGGTTATTTCACCGGGCGTTTTTGGAGTTATCGCGCTCGCGTCCGGCATCCAACTGTACCGCCTACAGGAGACCCGTCAGGGTGTCGGACTCGTTATCGGGGGCATTCTTACCGCCTTGATTGGTGCTCTCTACGGACTCAGCACGGTATTTTGAGACAGCGGTTTTCAACGCACTTGAGCACGGTCACTCCGGGTAGCTCTGAGAGGATGGCATCGAAGAGGAGAATGGCGGAGTTGATACTCGTCAGACCCCCTATCGTGAATACAACCCGTTCATAGGTAGATTTTTCAATATGACCGGGCTCTTGGGAGACACTTCGAATGGAGCGGGACCACGTCGCCCTAGCTATCGGGACGCTCCTCGTCCTCGTGGCTGTCGCCGCCCTCTCGGCGTCCGTCCCCCTACCGGAACCCAGTGATTCCGGGGAGACTGTCGAGACCCGCTCCGATGCCCGGATGGAAGGATCGGCACAGCCACCGGAGTTGCCGAACATGCTCGCGGGCCTCGGGGAGGCGTTTCCCTTCCTACGGGAGGCCTTTCTCGTCGGACTCGTGCTCGCGCTCGCCGGTGCGTTGCTCATCATCCGACGACTCCGATACGGCTCAAACCCCGACAAACCCGATTCCGGGGATGACACGTCGCCCGACCCCGAGAGCATTGACACCGTGGACGAAACCCAGGCTCGGGAGGAGGCCGAACGCGCGGCCGAGCGAATCTCCGACCCCACTACCGACGCCGTTCTGGAAAACGAGGTGTATCGCGCGTGGTACGGAATGACGCGCGCGCTCGGCGTCCGGGACCCGCGCTCCGAGACACCCGGCCGCTTCGCCGAGCTGGCGGTTCGGGCCGGTATGGACGAGGACGCGGTCGCCGAACTGACCGCGCTGTTCAACGACGTTCGCTACGGTGAGCGTCCGTTGACGGACCGCGACGAGGAGCGGGCCGTCGAGTTGCTCCGTCGCCTCGCGGCCGGGGAGGGTGAAGAGTGACCGTTCGTCGCTGGACTGCCACCATTGCGGCGGGGTTCCTCGTCCTTGCCGCTGTTCTCCCTCTCGTCGGCATCGAGGGCTCGGGAGCGCTTCTCCTGCCGGTCGGTATCCTGCTCCTCTGTCTCGCCCTCGTCCTCGGGTTCCGACGGCTGATGGTCGAGCGTGAGCCGACTACCTTCGGGACCCCGGAACGCCTCCGCTCCGCCCCCACTCCAGGTGAGGATTTCGACGAAGAAATCGAGGCACTCCGTGGCACCGGCGGACGACAGTTCGGACGCGACCAACTCCGCGAGCGCCTCCGAACGCTAGCGGAGGATCTTCTCGCCCAACGTGGTCTCCACGAGGACGCACTCGATGCTCGCATCCGTTCCGGGGGGTGGACCGACGACGGAGTCGCGGCGGGCTTCCTCCGCGGCGACGACCTCCCGAGGCGCTCCCTCCGAGAGCGACTCCGCACTCCGTTCGGGACGAACGATGGCTTCGTCACCGCGCTTGACCGAACGGTCGCCGAACTGTCCCGTATCGCGGGTATCGAGCCGAGCGACCGAGAGGATGAAGAGCAGTTGCCCGGGCAGTCCCGCTCCGCTACGGAAGGGACGAGGGAAACCCATCACTGGCGAGGAATCGCCGCGCTCGGAGTCGCAACGCTCGCGGTCGGCGTGCTCACAGAGACGCCTTCGCTCGTGCTCGCCAGCACGGCCGGGGCCGGCTACGCGGCCTACGCCCGACTCGGGCGCGCGCCGGACCCGACACTCACCGTCGAGCGGACCCTGAGCGAGACGGAACCCGACCCCGGTGAGGACGTGACGGTGACGCTGACGGTTCGAAACGAGGGGAAGGAGCCGGTATCCGACTGCCGTATCGTCGATGGCGTGCCGGCTGACGTAGCGGTGGTTTCCGGGACGCCGCGAGGAGGTGTCGTCCTCCCGCCGGGCGCCACGACTCACATCGAGTACGCCGTCCGCGCCCGGCGCGGCGTCCACGAGTTCGAACCCGCGTGGGTCTGTCTCCGCCCGGTCTCGGAAACCGTCGAGCGAATCGACCGGGTGGGATCGACCACGAAAATCGTCTGCCGACCCCGTCTCGATTCGCCCCCGGACGCCCCCGGCCGACAGCGCACGACGCGCTTTACGGGGCAGGTCCGGACCGCGACTGGAGGGAGGGGTCTCGCTTTCCACAGCGTACGGGAGTACCGGCGAGGGGACTCGCCGACCCGAATCGACTGGAAGCGGCTGGCGAGAAGCGGGGAGTTAGCGACGGTGACCTACACCGAGGAGCGGGCGGGCCGACTCGTCGTCGCGGTCGACACGCGCGAGGCCGTCCGCGTCGCATCGGCGTCCGGCGAACCAACCGCGAAGGACCGAGGCGTCTCGGCCGCGGGGGACCTCTTCGCGGCCTTCACGGCCGAGGCGGATACCGTCGGCCTCGTCGCCGTGGGGGCCGAGCTCTGCTGGCTCCAAGCACACGAGGCGAGTATCCCCCGGGTCCGCGAACTGTTGACGCGCCATCCTGCCTTCGGCTCTGGTCCGTCCGGGGGGAGTTGGTATCTCGGGGACTGGCTCGACGAGTTCCGTCGCCGGTTCCAGCGGCCGGCCCATGTCGTGTTCTGTTCGCCGCTGTGCGACTCGGGGAGCGCGACGCTGACCCGCTATCTCGTGAGCTACGGGTATCCGGTCACGGTCGTCAGTCCCGACCCCACGACGGCACGAACGCTCGGGGAGCGCATCGCCCGCCTCGAACGCGCTGTTCGGCTGGGAACACTCCGTGATGCGGGCGTCCACACCGTCGATTGGAAGCGAGATGAACCGCTCGCCGCGGCGCTCGCGCGGGCGGAAACGCGGTGGTCCAGATGAACGACGGCTTCGGTCCCGCCCGCCCCAGCGTTGCCATCTCGCTCGTCGCGGGCATCGCCGTCGTCGCGCTCGCCGGCAGTGTGAGCCCGTTCGCCTTCGCGTTCGGCGTCCTCGGGCTGGGCTCGCTTATCGTCGCGTTCGTCCGGGGCTCCCGCCTCGCCCTGGGGTGTTCGCTGGGGGCCCTCTGGGTGGCGACTATCGACGCGGCACTCAGCGGGCTTCCCGTCGAGGGGGTAGCGACGGCGCTCGTCGCGGCAATCCTCGTGTGGGACGCCGGGGGGCGAGCGCTGACGGTCGGTCGACAACTCACAACAGCGGCCTCGACCGGCCGCGTCGAGGCGCTTCACGCGTCAGCGACCTTCGCGGTCGGACTCGGCGCATTCGGCGTCGCGGCCGCGGTCCGTGCGGTTACTGACGGGGTGGGAGCGCCGGTTGCTGTCGCCGCACTCGCGGTGGGCGCCGCCCTCCTACTCGCGGTTATCGGCGACAGGTAGATCTAGGGGATTTCAGTGTATGCGTCGTTCGGTTTAGGTGAAGCAACCGCTCAGCACAGCCCCCTCTCGCTGGTGACGGCGCTCGTGGTCACAGAAACGACTACGGGATTGATTCAGGCGATTGTCGGGATCGATTTCGTGGATGCCTTTCTCCTGACCGGACTCGCGTTCCCGGTCGTGTTCGGCGCAATCGGCAGTATTATGGTATACATGAACGCGGTGCTGAAATCGGTCCCTCGGCCACCGCAAAACGATCCGCCATAGGTGGGGTACTTATCGTTCAGTACAGGGAGTACACTTATCGCTCAACAGTTTCATAACACCTATGTAAACGCCCTCCGACCGCCGTCTCTTTGCGATGTGTCTCCTCGCCGCCGTTTCAGGATTCCTTGTCTGGGTGTTTGCGTTTCAAGATACAGGCGGCTTTGCAATGATTGGCATCGCGGTACTCATATTCGCTGTTCTGATGTTCATCGACGGCTATCGAAGTTCTGCATAAGCACGCAACAGCCGTCGAAAACCTCACCGGGCCTGTCTACGGTGCCGAGCACCAATTGATGGCCCCGAGACCAACATATATGGTGTTGGCGCACGTACCAACGATTGTCGATGGAACGCGAGTCGGACGATGTCACAGTAGTGCGGGATCGACGGCGGGACTACGGCGGCCACGTCGTTCGAATCCGTATCCTTCGCGTTCCGGAGTCCGAGACGTTCCCCGAGGGGATCAAGTACGGATTCCACTACGCCGAAAAGGGCTCTGAGAACCCGATTCTCAGGTACGACAACCACCACGGCGTACACGAACGCCACGAGGGCGCGACCGTTGAGGAGATAGAATTCCCGGGATACGAACCGCTACTGAAACGGTTTATCCGGGAACTGCCGGACGAAATCACGGACAACGGAGGGATGCTATGACACAAAACACGCTACACATTCGGGTCGAATCGAGCGCGGAGTTCTTCCAAGACGCCTTGGAGGACCTTCGGGAGATAGAATCCGACGAAGCCACGGACGACGAGTACGTCCTCAGCCTCCCGGACGAGGAGGCGCTTGAGCGAGTGTTGAACGCGAAGAATTTGGAGCTCATCCGAACGACCGCGCGCGAGAACCCGGAGAGCGTCCGCGACCTCGCCCGTCGCGTCGACCGGGATGTGAAGAACGTCTCCGAGGCGCTCGGTCGGTTGGAAGAGCTCGGCGTCGTCCGCCTCGAGAAGGACGGCCGCGCGAAACGGCCGGTCGTGTGGTACGACGAAATCGACGTTGCGCTCCCGCTTGGCGGCGGGAGCGACGATGTAGACGAAGCCATCGCGTAGGCGAACCGTGATTCGTCACTCCGTTAGCGGCCAGTCTGGTATCGGTTCCACTTCCGTGGAGCCTACTAGTAGAAACTCGTCCGGTAGTGTTGCGGGCGTACATTTCTATATGCTATGAGAAACATTTGTAGATAATATCCAGTACTTCAAGCGGAGTCTGTCATCAAGGTGCAGTCTTCCGTAGTGGTCCGCTCTCGTGCCAACTTCCTAGAAATGGTGTATCTGTTGAAATTTCAACCGGTGTTAGGTTTCGGCGGTCCTGCTGGATACAACGCGTGTATTCATCAAATAACATCAAGTCTGGAGGGCTATTTTATTCTCCCCGAGAATTTTTATCTCATTGGTTGCTGTAGTTACAGTACGAATGCCAGATCCATATTCTCAGGTCCTTTACGACATTCACTTCAATGAACAGCAGGCTCCGTTGTATTATTTGAACGGCGAGGAGCGTGAAGAGGTAGATGTAGAGTGGTACTTTGATGTTGTTGGGAGCGAGGGAGACGAGACGGGAGAGGTTGAATCGTGGATTGACGGCCCCCTTCTTGACCTCGGCGCAGGCGTTGGCCGCCATACGCTCTATTATCAAGAAAAGTTTCAGACGGTGGCGATTGAAAATCGGGAGCCCTTGGTTGAGGTAATGAAAGATCGGGGTGTTGATGACGCGCGAGTTGCTGATATGTTCGCGTTACGGGATGTGTTCGAACGGGATCAGTTCCAGTCGGTATTGGCCGTTGGAACCCAAGTGAGCTTAGTTGGTTCGATGGGTGGTCTGCGACAATTCTTGTGCGATCTCGCATACATAACGACCCCAGATGCGACGGTAGTTTTTGATGGATTCGACCCGGAACATGAGAGGAACAAAGAAAAGATCGACTACCACGAAGATCCGACGCCAGGGCTCGGTTATCGCGTGTTACAGATGGAGTACAACGGTATCCTCGGTGAGCCGTGGATGTATCGGCTATTCTCGCCGGAGAAGATGAGGGAAGCGGTGATCGGCACTGGGTGGGAGATTGCTAAGATCGAGTCTGGGGACGACGGCTGGGGTCACCTGTATAACGTATTCCTTGAGAAGCAGTGAATCCCGGGAAGCGACATGCAACGGCTGATCAAACGCCATCAATTCCAAGGGGCAGTGATGAATCTGCATTCTCTAACCCCCGGCTATTTCAAAGTCTCAGTGCTACATTTCAGCCCCGCCGAACCGACGCGCAAACGCTTGCCGAGTAGTGTTCTGGGCGCTCAATTCGACTGCTCCGAGTGCTCGCATTGTACCTCGTCCGCTCGGGAATCCCTGGCCAAACACTCAAGAATCGCGTACTCCTACCTCACGTATGGCGACGATAGAGATCGACGACGACGTTTACGAGGCGTTACAGCTCCCGGAGGGGGAGCGCTCGCCCGCGATGAAGCGGGAGTTGGCGGTCTCGCTGTACGCCCGTGACGTGCTCTCCTTCGGGAAGGCCCGTGCCTTAGCGGAGATGTCGAACGCGGAGTTCCAGAAGCTCCTCGGGGAGCGCGAGATTCCCCGCCATTACGGCGAACGGGAACTCGAAGAAGACCTCGACTATGCCGAATAGCGGGGTGGTCGTTTCGGATACCTCACCCCTTCTGAATCTCGCGCTCATCGAACGTCTCGACCTCCTCCGAGCGCAGTTTTCCGACATCACCGTCCCACAGCAGGTTTGGAGTGAACTCACTGAGGGAGAAGACGGCTTAGACGCACTCCGTGCGTTGCGCGACGATGAATTCTTGCGCGTCGTCGAGGTGGAGCGTTCGGACCTGTTCGTCGAAGTCTTCCACGAACTCGACCGCGGGGAGACGGCGGCTATCTGCTACGCGGTCGAACACGACGCTGACCTCGTGTTGCTCGACGAGCGGGACGGTCGACGGGTCGCCCGCAGACACGACTTGGACGTGACCGGCGTTATCGGGGTTTTGCTCCGCGGAGCGAAAAACGGCGCCGTGGATTTGGAAGCGGAACTCGACGCCCTCCGCGAGGCTGGCTTCTGGATTTCCGACGACCTCTACGAACACGTCCTCTCAGAGGCGGGAGAATAAATCTATCCTCACCGGCGGATAGGTTTCAATCTCTCAGTCCACTTTCGTTGAGCCTACTAGTAGAATCTCGTCCGGTAGTGTTGCGGGCGTACATTTCGAGACCGAGTAGCCCTAGCGTTGTCGAATCGGACGTTGAGATCTCGGCCGTCGCTCACTCGTGATGCCAGTCGTACCACTCATCGAGGTCGACGACCTCGTTTTCGATGCCTGACGCTCCGTACTGGGTGAATACTTCGTCCACGACTCGCGCGAGTCCTTCCGGGTCGTTGTCCGGGCGCGTTTGCTCGTAGTAGAGCAGTAGCCCGGCGTGGTCGGTTTCCCGGTGTAGCTCCTCGAAGTCCCGCGCGTTGTTCGTCATCAGCGCGACGCCGTGCTCGCCACACCACTCCAGCAATTCCGCGTCCTCGGTGAGTTCGCCGAACACGTCCTTCGCCTGCTCGACTTCGTAACCCCGTTCGCTGAGCACGCGCTCGAACACGCGGCCGACGTGTTCGTCCAAGAGAATCCGCGCTCCCGTCACTGAATCGTTCCCTTCGGCTTCAGCGAGGACTCGTGAATCCGCTCGAAGGCGTCCTCGTTTTCGCGCTCGAACGTCCGCATTTCCTCGACGTGCGCGTAGTAGTACGAGAGGGCCTCGTAGACTTCGGAGAGGGAGATGTCGAGTTGGTCCGCGACGTGTGCGGGTGAGCGGTCGCTATCGACGACCCGGGCCGCGACGTGCCGGACGCCGACTCGCGTCCCCTCGATTCGGGGCTCGCCCCCGAGAACGCCCTCGTCGCGGGTAATGCTCATACGAATCTGTTAGTCACGTGCTCGTTTATATCTTTTCGGCGGGCGCGTATCGCCTACGCCGCCGGATTCTACTTCCACTAAGCCTACTCGTAGAAACCCGTCCGGTAGCGTTGCGGGCGTACATTTCAGCCCTCCTAGTGATATCGTCAGAGGAGAAAACGATACGTGCGTTCCGCACATTCGCCCGGTAGAATGGCTAACTCGTTCTGGTACCCCTCTCCGGACGATGTCCTCGACATTCACGGGAGCATCGTCTCGGAATACGACGACACGGCGGCGGGCGTCCAGAACCGAGGTGATATCGAGTTCGCTCTGAGCTACGTCGAAGACGGACATTTCGGCAACGTTCCGGAAACGATTCACGAGAAGTCGTTCCATCTGCTTCGTTTGCTCGTCGCCAACCACCCGTTCGTGGACGGGAACAAGCGAACCGCGCTCAACACTGTGACGACCTTCTACCTGCTCAACGGCCATCGCTTCGCGTACGACGACGAAATCAGAGCCATCTTGAAAGGGTTCGGAACCGACGAACCACCCGACGAAGACCGAGTTATCGAATACCTCCGAACGCATACCGAAGAAGTGGAACTGAGCGACGTTATCGACCAGTATCGTGACGACCTCATTCGACACGGGCTCGACCGGCTCAAGGACCCGAACGATTAATCACTCCAACCGCCAAAGCGTACGTATGGCGACCGAAGAGGGAACCGAGAACACCCCCCTTGACGACGCAATGGAAGATATCCGACGCGAACTCGTCCTCCGCGTCGCCAAGGCGGACCGGGACGAGCATCGGGATATCTACGACGCACTCGAAGACGAGTAATACCCACCGCGCTGAGTTCGTGTTCCAGTTCCACTTCGCCTACGAGTAGATTCTCCTCCGATAGTGTTACCGGCGTACATTTCAGCCCTCCCAGTGGCATCGGCAAAGAAGAAAACGATAGGTGCGTTCCGCATATTCGCCCCGTAGAATACGACACACGGCCGACGCCGAATGATTTTTCCACCCCGGTCGAGAGACCCCACCGGATGAGTAAACCTACCAAGGCACCGGAGCAGTGGGAGCGCGGCTTCGTCGAGACGAACGACATCGAGTTGCACTACTGTCGCAGCGGCGGCTCGGCCCCACCGTTCGTCATCTCCCACGGCTTCACCGACGATGGGTACTGTCGGCTGGACCTCGCCCGTGAACTCGCGGACGACTTCGATGTCGTGCTGTACGACGCTCGGGGCCACGGCCGCTCCGACGCGCCTGACGCGGCGTACGGCGCGTCCGAGCGCGCGGCGGACCTGCTCGGATTGCTCGATGGACTCGCGATCGAGAGTCCGATCCTGTTCGGCCACTCGATGGGCGCCGACACGGTCGCGGCGGCGGCGGCCCGCCAACCCGACTGGCCGCGTGCCGTCGTACTTGAGGACCCCGTCTGGGTGCACGCTAGGGACGAGGACGGAGAAGAAGACGAAGGGCCCGGATGGAACATCGAGAAGCAAATCGCGGAGTGGCAAGACCAGAGCGTCGAGGAACTCCTCGAAGCCGATACGATGTTTCGGGAGCTCGCCGAGCGCGGGCAGTCCGACCTCGCGCGCCGGGTGGCCGAAGCCAGACGCCGGCTGAGTCCCGAAATCGCGCGGGTATCCGAGGCCGAATTCATCGACCCCGCCGAGACGTACGGCGATATCGAAGCGCCGACGCTGATTCTAAAGGCCGACGCCGACGAGGAAGAACGCGAGCGGGAACGGGAGACAGCAGCTCTCCTCCCCGACGGACAACTCGTGCATATCGACGGCGCCGGCCACTGCGTCCTCTGGGACGAGCCGGAGCGAGCAACCGAGGAACTCCGCGCGTTCCTCACGACGGTTTAGCTGGGAAGGGCCACTCGCACTCCCGAGCCTCTCGGTCGTGTGGACGCGCGTGACGGAGGATAAGGAATGTGGCGGGAACTGCGAGCTAGCGGTGGCAAACGGGTTAAACCAGTCCACAACGGTGGTCCACACTCGACGAATGCAGGTGTTCGATACACACCAGTACTGACGAACCGTCCTCACCGACGTCGGCCTACTCCATCACACGAAACGCCCGGAAGGTGTCCCGCTCCCCGGTCTCGGCTATCAGTTCGACAGCACCCAACGGGCCGAAGACCTCTTTCCAGTTCCGGTGGTACAGGGGGAACTCGTCGTTGACGTAGCTCACTTCGTGGCCCTCTCGGCCCCGCTCGGCGCCGTTGCCCTCGTTCTCGACGGTGATGACCAGCTCGTCGGCGATACGGACGATGTCCTCGAACACCCAGGTGTCCTCGGGATGGACGTGTTGGAGCGTCTCGACCGAGTACACCGCGTCGAAGCGGTCGTCGTCGAACTCGGGGAGGAGCTCCTCGATGGCGCCGACGTGGAACTCGCCTCGCTCGTACAGCTCGGGGTACTCCTCGGCCATCACGTCGAAGGCCTCGTCGTTGAGGTCGATTCCCGTGAGGTTCTCGAAGCCCGCCCGCCGGAGGGCTTCTAGGTGTCGCCCGGAGCTACAGCCGACTTCGAGAATCTCCGCGTCGGTGCCGACGTAGTGTTCGAGCGTCTCGCGAATGTGCTCGCTCGTCTCGGTAGCGCCGCGGTGGGCGTAGTAGGTCGGGGAGAACTCCCCCTCGCGCTCGGCCCAATCGCGGCGGACGTCCTCTGGGTCCACGTTGTCGGAGGAACCGCCCCGAGCGTTAAAGCCCCATCGGGATCGCGGCCCGGTAGCGTTCGACGAGCGCCTCCGCCAGCCGTCGCTCGGGACGAGTGAAGCCGAAGTACCGGAGCACGATAGCGTACACCACCACACCGAGCGCGGCCCCCGAAACGACGCCGGAAACTCCGGGGAGCGCGCCGCGGGCCCCCATCGCAACGCCCGCCATCGGCACCGCCGCAGCGAGCGGTTCGAGGTGGCGTTTCGTGAACGGCTGGAGCCCCTCCAGTCGGTAGAGGACGAGCACCTCCACCCCGTTGTTGACGGTGAGCATCAACACGTACCCCGCGACGAGCCCCGGGAGGCCGAAGGCAACGACCAGGGGGACGGCCGTGACGGCCAGAAACGCAGTGATGGCGATGTTCGTGACCAACAGCGCGCGCTGGTGGTCGGTCATCATCAACAGAATACCGACGCTCCCCGCCGCACAGGCGCCGAACTGTGCCAAGACGAACCCGGGGAGCAGGTTGGAGTATCCGGCGTAGGCCGGGCCGAACACGGCCATCACGGTCTCACGGTAAACGACGGCGAGCACCGTCAGCGCAGTCGTCCCGACGAGCACCAGCCGGCTCGTGACGTGGTAGAAGCGTTCGAGCGCCTCGCGATGGTCGGCGTCGTGGAGCGCGGCCGCGACGGGCGGCGTGAACTGGTTGACCCCCATCAGCGGCAGGCGGACGAGCCCGCCGACGAGCGCGCCGACCGCGAAGACGCCGCCCGCGACGCTCGTGAGGAAGACGGCGATGAGCGGGTAGAACCCCAGCCGCTGTGTCGTCGTCGCCAGCCCGCCCGCGAAGAGCGGCGCGGTGAAGCGGAGGTAACGCCGCTGGAGGGCGCCGACGCCGCGGAGCCGCGGGCGGAACCCCCGCCGGGCGGCGAGCCACGCGGCGCCGAGCGCGCCGACGAGCCCCATCACGGCGATGACGCCGAGCGCGACCGCACGCAGGTCGTCGAGGAGGAAGACACCGGCGGCGCCTACGACCAGCTGTGCGGCCGGAAAGCCGACCCTGACAGTAAGATTGAGCGGGCCGACCGCTTCGATGCCCCGCAGCACCTCCACGACGGCGAACAGCCATGTCGTGAGGGGCAGGCCGAGCGCGAAGAGTCGCAACAGCCGCCCGAAGAAGGGCTCCTCGCCGGTTATCGCGACGATAGCCGGCGTCGCGAGATAGAGCGACGCACCCAGAACGGCGGCGACACAGACCAGTAGACAGGCCGCGAACGTCGCCAGCGCGTTCCGCTCGGCGGGCCCGCTCGCGGTCGGCAGATAGCGGCTTAGCCCCCGCCCGAACCCCATCGCGACACGCCGGAGGTACCGCCCGAAGCGCCGTGCCAGCGCGAAGGCGCCGTACGCGCCGGGGGCGAAGGCGTTGGTGAGAAGCGCCGTAAATGCGAGCGTCAGTCCCCGCTCGGAGAGAATCGCAGGGACCGAGACGGTCGCGCCGTGGGCGACCCGTTCGAGGGCGTCGTCGAGGTGGGCGTCCGGGTCGCCGCTCGTGTCCTCCGTCACGGCCGGGATTCCGGCGAGCCGTTTATAACTGTGGCGGGTCCGAGCCCGGGCTTTGAAGCCCTCCGCCGTCCTTGATTCCCCTATGGACGCACACGACGCACCCAACGGCGACACGGTGTACGTGGACACGGGCGAAGGAGAAATCGGCTCGGAAGCGCCCTTCTACGCCGCGTACACCACCGAAGAAGCCGACACTCGCTGGGGCTGGTTCTGCTCGAACTGTGAGACCTTCGATAATGCGATGGACACGATGGGCCGCATCCAGTGCAACGAGTGTGGCAACTTCAGGAAACCCGACGAGTGGGACGACGCCCACGAGTAGGGCTACGCCTCCTGTACGCCGTCCTCCGTCACGACGAAATCTATCAATCGCATCGGCGTTCCATCGTAGGCTGGGTTCTCGACCGCGAAGCCCTCCGGCGGTTCGCGGATGACCTCCCCCACCGAGCGGAAGTCGTTCTCGAAGCGGAAGCGCCCCTCGCGGCGCTTGGCCTCGGTGCCCGCAGTGACGAACGTCGTTTCGCAGTCCGCGGCCGTCGCCGCGAGCGGGTACGTGCCGACGCGGTTATAGAGGGTGTCCTCGACGATGCAGTCCATCCCGACGGCGACGAAGTCACACTCGGGGAGGTAGACGCCGGCCGCGGTGTCCGTGATGAGCGTCGCGTCGACGTGCTCCGCCTCGGCGAGTCGCCGGACCGTCCGCCGGCCCATGAATCGGGGGCGCGCCTCGGTGACGTACACGCCGAGTTCGGCACCCTCGGCGGCCGCCTCCTCGATGGCCGTGATGACCGTCGTGGAGAAGTCGTGCGTGAGGACGGTGTCGCCGTCCGAGAGGCGCCCGGCGAGTGCCGTCGCCGCGGCCTCCTTCGCGGATTCGAGCTCCGAGACGACGTCTTCGATGGCGGTCTCCGTGGCTTCCTTCGCCGCCGCGACGGTGTCGGGGTCCGCGTCCTTCACCCGGGAGACGAGGTCGCGTTGGGTCTGTTGGAGGGAGACGTGCGACGAGTTCGCGCGCCGGAGCGCCGAGCTGTTGCGTTCCAGCGAGCGGAGGTACTCCTCGACGCTCTCGAACTCCCGACCGGTGAGCTCGTGGAGCGCCTCGGCCGCCTTCACCGCGACGACTGAGGAGCTGTGGGTCTGGAGCTCCCGAATCTCCGCGGCGGTCTCGTCTATCATACGCCACACTCACGCGGGGGAGACCAAAAAGCCTCGGCGCCCGCCCCGGATTTGGGGAGAGCACACAAGGTCCCGGAGCCCTTTCACGCACTATGACCGCGGTAACGTACTACTGCCCGCGCTGTGAGACGCTCGTGTCGCTCGAACGTGAGGGCTATCTCTCCGATAAGTCGGTGACGCCCTACCCCTTGGAGGGCTGGGCGTACGCCGCGCCCGACGAGGGCTTCGAGGACGCGGACGGCGTTCGCTTCGTCTGTGGGGAGGGGTCGGGCTGTGCGTTCGAGGGCGAGGGCTGCGGGGAGCCCTTCTACCTGAACTTCGTCCGCTTCGAGGCCGGGGAGGAGGTCGAAGCGGCTCCCGAATCCGAGCGCGTCGAGCTCGGCGAAACGAAGGGCCCTTCGGGCCCGAGCGGGCCGGGCTTTGGGCTGTGAACCCATAGGACGGATAGGCTTAGGTACCCGCCCCCGCTTCGCAGAACTGTGACTCGTATCGTCGTCCCGGTCCGCTACCCCCTCTCCGCACACTCGACGGCCACCCTCCGCGCCGCGGTCGAGTTGGCGGGGGAGCGCGAGGCCGAGTTGACGGTGCTCCACGTCGACCTCTACCAGGAGGACGGCAAGGTCACCCGCACCGACTTGAAACGGGCCGCCGAGCGGAAGCTCGGCGCCATCGAGCGGGCGCGCTACGTCGTCCGTCGGGGCTTCCTCGTCGAGCAGACCATCCTCGACGAGGTCGCGGCCGAGGACGCCGACGCCGTCGTCATCGGGCGCAAGCAGATGGGCCGCTGGCGACGGACCTTGCGCTCGATGCTCGGCGAGCCCGACGTGGCGACGTTCCTCGAAACCGAGGTGGACTGCGAGCTGGTCGTCGTCGATTCCTAGGGCTCCCTGTACCGGCGCTCCCGGTCGGCTTCGCTCCGGCTCCGCACGTCGACCTGCGCCTCGCCGCTCGTGTCGTCGAAGACCAGATGGGAGTGGGGGTAGGGAATCTCGATGTCGTCGTTGTCCTCGACACGCTCCCAGAAGCGCTCCTGAACCTTCGAGCGCACCGTGAGCTGCTTGTAGGGTTGGCGCGCCCAGTAGCGCAGGGTTATCTTGACGCCGTGGTCCCCGAACTCGTCGACGTAGCAGGTCGGGGCCGCGGGGTAGCGTGCGCTCCCGATGCGCACCGAGGGGCCGCCGTCGATGACCTCGTCGACCTCCCGTGCGGCCGTCTCCATCGCGGCGCGCGCGGCGTCTAGGTCGCCCTCGTAGGTGACGGTCGTCGAGAGGGTGAGCCGGACGCGCTCGTCCTCGGCGGAGTAGTTGATGATGTCGCGCTCCCTGACCGTGGCGTTCGGGATGAGCAAGAACGTGTTGTCGAGGGTGAACATCTTCGTGTAGCGGAGGGTAATGTCCTCGACGAAGCCCCGCCGGCCGGAGTCGGCCAGCTCTATCATGTCGCCGATTTCGAAGGGCTGGTCCGCGAGGACGAACAGCCCGTTGACGACGCTCCCGACGAGCGGCGCGAGTACGACACCCAACACGGCGGAGAACACGGTCACCGAGAGCGCGACGTTCGCGAGGGAGAACCCGATGCGGTTGAGTCCCCAGAGGAGCCCTAGTAGAACGCCGCTGACGCGGACGAGACGGAGGACCATCTGGGTGACGCTGGGGCGCTGGAATCGCCTGGCCACTTGGCGGCCCGCGGTCCGCGCGACGAGTTTGCCGACGTACCAGCCGACAACGACGGCGAGCGTCCCGAGAACCAGGTCGACGGCGCCGCTCTCGACGGCTACCCTGGCGGCCCCCTCGCCCCACGGCGGGACCCAGTCCGGAACGCCTCCGTCTACCATACTCGCTCGTCCCCGCGCGCGGGGGTAAGCGTTGCGCCCGACGGCGGGAAACTAAGGTGGAGGGGACCGTTCACCCCCTATGAGTACGAACCAGCCTTCCTTCGAATTCGCGCACGACGCGGAACCGAACGACACCCTCATCGCGGGGTTCTCGAACTTCGGGCTCGCCGGACTCACCGCCGCCGACTTCATCGTCGACCAACTGGGTCTGGAGGGGACCGGTCACGTCGCCGTCGACGAACTCCCGGCCATCACGCCCTTCGAGAACGGCGTCGCCCGCCACCACACCCGCCTCTTCGGCGGCGAGGATGCGGACGTGACCGTGTTGGTGGGCGAGCTGTTCATCCCGGTCTCCGCGGCCGGGGTCTTCTGTACCGCCGTGGGCGAGTGGATGGACCGCGGCGGCGTCGAGGAGGTCGCGGTCCTCTCGGGCGTCCCTATTGCGCACGGCCCCGACGACCACCGGGCCTTCTACGTCGCCACCGAGGACTACCGCGACCACCGCCTCGCCGAGACGGACATCCCGCCGATGCCCCAGGGCTTCCTGGACGGCGTGAACGCAGAACTCGTCCGGCGGGCCATCGGCGGTTCCTTGGAAGCGGGCGTCCTCGTCACCCCCGTCCACCCGCAGGCACCCGACGTGGAGGCGGCCATCCGGCTCGTGGACGCCGTCAACGACGTGTACGACCTCGGGGTCGACACCGAACCCCTCGAAGCGTTCGCCGCGGAAGTACAACAACACTACGCGAATCTGGCCGAGCGCCTCGAATCCATGGGCGAGGAGCGCCCCGAGGACCGGATGTTCATGTGACGAGTTCGCCGCGAACGACACGACACGCGAGGCGCGGCTCCTGCGTCCGCGCCGAGACAGGACGCCTCTACAGTTGGATGCCACCCGCTTCCGCGTCGGACTCCTGTACCGCGGCGAGCGCGGCCACGTCGTGTGCGCCCTGCTCGCCGTCGGGCGCCGGTTCGGTCCCGGTCAGCAGGCAGTGTGCGAAGTAGTCGAACTGCTCGGTCATCTCGTTGCCCGGCAGGTCCTCGTAGCGCGTGGACTGGCCGTACCGGGAGAGCTCGACCGTCCGGTCGCCGCCCGGGCCGAAGATGTCGGTCAGCTCGACGCGGCCCTTCGTTCCCTCGACGAGGAGGCGGCTCCCGCTCGCGGAGCCGTACGAGGAGCGACAGAGCGCCTGGGTGCCGTCGGCGTACTCCACGAGGAAGGCGGCGTGCTCGTCGACTTCCTCGAAGCCGTCGTCGGGGTTGGCCAGCGTTCCCTGGATTCGCTCTGGCGCGGCGTCGAGCAGATAGCGCAGCGTGTTGAGCGGGTAGATGCCGATGTCGTAGAGCGAGCCACCGCCCGCGAGCTCCGCGTCCAGGCGCCACTGGTCCTTGTCGCTCTCCTCCCGGATGATGGTGAACGCGAAGGAGCCCTCGGCCTGGGTGGGCTCGCCGATGTACCCCTCCTCGATGAGCTCGCGCACCCGGCGCACGACGGGGTCGAACTGCATCCGGTAGGCGGTCATCAGCGTCACGTCCGCCGCGGCCGAAACGGCCTCCTCGGCGCGTTCGGGGGTCGCTTCGAGCGGCTTCTCGCAGAGGATATCCTTCCCCAACTCGGCGGCCGCCTCGACGTGGGGCAAATGAAGCGCGTTCGGGGTCGCGATGTAGACGGCGTCGTACTTCTCGCTCGCTTCGCCCTCATGGAAGGCGTCGTAGTCGATACCGGATTCGAGGCCGTGTTCGTCGGCGAACGCGGCGGCTTTGCCGGCGTCGCCCGACACCCCCACGGTCGCCTCGACGTAGTCGCTCGCCTCGATGGCCGGGAGCGCGGTGTTCGCGGCGAAGGAGCCGAGCCCGACGAGGGCGAAGCGGACGGTTCCGTCGGCGCCGGTGTCCCAATCGCGTTCCGCGAACGACTCGAAGTCGGTGAAGGCGGACATACTCGGCCCCTTTCTCCCCGGATAATTAAAGGCATCCGACCCGGCGAACGACGGTGGGAGCACACGGCCGGACGGAACGCGCGGTCTCCGCCGGGTATTTTACCCTCGCGCGAGAGTGCCGGGGATATGGTTCCCGCAATCGAAGCCCGCGCCCTCACCAAACGTTACGGCGACACCACCGCCGTCGAGGGCCTCGACCTCACAGTCGAGGAAGGCTCCGTCTTCGGGTTTTTGGGCCCGAACGGCGCCGGAAAGACCACGACGATGCGGATGCTCACGACGCTCACCACCCCCACCGACGGGGAGGCGACCGTCGCGGGCGCCGACGTGCGCGACCGTCCCGCGGTAGTCTCGAACATCGGCTATCTCCCGGAAGAACCCCCCTTGTTCGAGGAGTTCACTGGCCGCGAGATGCTCGAATACTACGCCGGCTTGCGCGACGTCGACGAGCCTGACGCGCGCATCGACGACCTGCTCTCCCGCTTCGGGCTGGTCGACGCCGCTGACCGCCGGACCGACGGCTACTCCAAGGGGATGAAACAGAAGACGGCCATCGCGGCGGCCATCATCCACCGCCCCGACGTGCTCTTCTTGGACGAACCCACATCCGGGCTCGACCCCCGGGCGGCGCGAACCGTCCGCGAGACGCTCGCGGAGCTCGCCGCGGCCGACACCACGGTGTTCCTCTCGACGCATATCCTTCCGGTCGTGGAGGAGCTCGCAGACACGGTGGGCGTGCTCTACGACGGGAGCATCGTCGCGAGCGGCGCCCCCGAGGAGCTCACCGCCCGAGCGGAGGAAGGCGGGGGCGGCACGCTGGAGGACGTGTTCCTCGAAGTGACCGGCGGCACCGGCGAGCGATGAACCGCCGGCAGGCCCGCCGCGTCGCCGTCGCGGAGCTCCGGCGGCGCTACCGGGCGGTGACCGACGACGTCAAACAGCTCATCGCGATGGCCTTCACTTCGCTGTTCATCCTCCTCGGCGTGCTGGGCGGCGCGGCGGCCGCGTACTTCGCCGGCGGGGCCATCGCGAACGGCAACGTCGGCGACCCACTCGGGCCCGCAGCGCTCGTCGGGGCCGCCCTCGTGCTCTTCGTCGGCTTTCTGATCGTCGTCCGGGAGATGAGCCGCGGCGGGTCGCCCGCCCTGGACGGCCATCTCACGACGGTGGCCGCCGACACGCTTGCCGCGGGCTACCTGGTCGTCGAGTACGCCATCACCGGGCTCATCTTCGTCCCGCTGGTCGTCCTCGGCGCGGGGGCGTTCGCCCTCGGTGCGGGGTCGCCCCTCGCCGGGCTGACGGTGTTCGTTGCGGCCGTCGCGGCGTGGGCGCTCGCGGTTCCGCTGTGGACGGCGGTGGTCCACGCCGCGAAGTACGCCTTCGCCCGCGTGCCGGCGCTCGCCCGCCGGAAGGGACTCATCGGCGCCACCGCCTTCGCGGCCTACATGTGGGTCGCCATCAGCGGGGAGTTCGATACGGTCCTCCAGCCCGTGTTGAACGCCCTCGCGGCGACCCCGGCCGGCTGGTTCGCCCACCTCGGGCTCCTTCCCTTCGGCGGGGACCCCCTGCGCGGCGGGGCGTCGCTCGCCGTCGCCGCCGTCGGGACGCCCCTGTTCGCCGCGGTTGCGCTCCGCCTCGCGGACCTCGTCTGGCACGCCGACCCGCTGCCGGCGGAGGAGCCGGACGAGACGAGCGTCGAATCCTCGGGAGCCGGCGTCGAGACGTACCTTCCGATTTCGCGACCGACCGCCGCGGTCGTCCGCCGGTGTTGGCGCCGGGGGCGGCGCTCGCCCATCACACTGGTCTACGTGCCCTACCCGCTGTTCTTCGTGGCACCCCCCATCGCGGAGAGCCTCGCCGCCGGGCGGGTAACGACCACGCTTCCCGTCGTCGCGTCGCTGTACGCGCCGTGGGCGGTCGGCGCGGCGTTCACGCTCAACCCGCTCGGCGACGAGGGGGTCGTCCTGCCGGCGACCGTCACGAGCGGGGTCGGTGGGCGGCGCTACGCGCTCGGCCGAATCCTGGCCGGCGCGATTCCCGGCACGCCGGTCGCGGTCGTCGCGACGCTCGTTTTGGGGTTCCTCTCCCCTCTTTCGGCGGTCGCGACCGTCGCGCTGGCGGGCATCGTGTCGGTGCTCTGTCCCGCGGCGGCCGCCGTCGCCGCCGGCTTCGGCGCGACGCTCCCGAACACGGACTCCTCGGAGGTGTTCCGCGGGCGGGAGGCCGTCCTCCCGAGTCCCTGGGCGTTCCTCGGCTACTCGCTCGTGGTCGTGCTCGCCGCGCTGCCGGGCGTCGCCGTCGGGGTCCCCCTGAGCGGGGTAGTGGTGGGCGGGGCCTACGGCGCGGGTGTCGGGACGGTGCAGGCGACCGGCACTGCGCTCACGCTCGGCCTCGGCGCCGTCGCGGGCTACGCGGGCTACCGGGTGGCCGCGCGGGCCGTCTCGACGTTCGAGATGGGGTGACATGCCCACCGGTGTCTTTAGGTTCGCCCCGCACGGATGGGGCCGTATGGCACGGGAGATTGCCGGCGTCGACGCCGCGCGAATCGTCGTGTGGCTCGACCGGCTCTGGATGGCGCTCGCCTTCCTCGCCGTTCTCACCGCCGCCGGTATTGCGCTCGGGTCGGTGACGTCGGTGCCGGTTCCCGAAGTGGCTCCGACGCTGTTCGTCGCCGCGGGCACCCTCGCGGTTCCGCCGATGATAATCGCGTGGATCGGCCGGCGGACCGTCTCCGGCGTCGAACCCGTGAAACCTTAGTCGATCTCGTTCTGGACGCTCCAGCCCCCTTCGATGTCGCCCTCGGAGCGCGCCGTGTATTCGAGCTCCGTCCCCGCGCGCAACTCGGGTCCGCCCTCGAGTTCCTCCACGCGGAACGGGATGTGTATCTGGCTCCCACAACAGCCCACGTCTGTGAACTCTTCCCACACGTCGCCGACGGCCGCACGCTCGTGGGTGCGGAGGAGGTACTTCCGGTAGTAAGCCTGTCCGACCCGCTCGCGGGTCCGCTCGGAGAGGCCCTCGGGGTAGGAGACGACGATTCGGGTCGCGGGCCCGCCCGGCGCGTCGCTGACGTCGCTCATAGTTTCTTTTTCGGCGCGCGACGACAAACACCTACCGGGACCGACGGCGCTTTCCCCACGGCGGGCCCCCTTCGAGTATGGGACGTAGAGGGTGGACCGCGGCGCTGTTCGGCTTCGCTGCGCTCACCGGCCTCGCCCTGCAGGTTCGCGGCGCGCTCTTCCCCACCTTCGTGACGGAGTTCGGCGTCACCGAAGCCCAGTTGGGGCTCATCGCGCCCCTCGGGACGCTCGGCTACACCGTGCCGGTGCTCGTCTTCGGGTTGCGCGCGGGCCACATCCCCGTCCGGAAGGTCCTCATCGTCGGGACGGCGGGCACGGGCGCCTTGCTGGCGCTCGTCGGGACGGCCGAGTCCTTCCTCTTTCTCGCCGGCGCGCTCGCCTTCCGGATGATACCAACTGGAATGGTCCGGGCCTACGACCGGCCCGTGTTGAGCCACCTCTACCCCGAACAGCGGGGGCGGATATTCAACCTCCAGACGATGGCGTGGGCCGTCGGGGCCGCCGCGGGGCCGGCGCTCGTGACCGTAGTTCTCCCGCGGGGCTCGTGGACCGACGTGTACGGCCTGCTCGCGCTGCTGGCGCTCCCGCTCCTGTTGGCGTTTCTCCTGTTGGACGACCCCGACCTCGGAGCCGAGGAGCCCCTCGAACTCTCGGAGGTCCGTGCCCTACTGGAGCGCCCGTCGGTCCGGACGATGGTCGTGGCGCTCGTGCTGGTGGTGGGCGCCGAGAGCACCTTCTTCACCTGGCTCCCGACGTACGGCGCGACGTTCCTGGAGCGTGGGACCGCCAATCTGCTCCTCACGGCGTATCTGGTGGCGTACATCCCGGGCCGCTACACCTTCGCCCGCGCCGCCGGCGCGTTCCGCCCGACGACGCTCGTGGCGGCCGCCGCCGCCGTCGGTGCCGTCGCCGTGGCGGCGCTCCAGTTCGTGACGGGAGCCCTCGCCTTCGTGCCGGCCGTGTGTATCGGCTTCGCCGTCTCGGGGATGTTTCCGACCATCGTCGCCTACGGGACGGACGCCATCCCCGAGCACGCCGGGCCGGTGAACGCCGTCGCGATGACCGCCGGGCAGGTCGGCTTCTTCGTCTTCCCCGCACTCGTCGGCGCGCTCGCCGCGGAAACCGGTATCGGCCCGGCGATGCTCGTGCCCGTGCCGCTGTTGGCGGGGCTGGCCCTCCTGTTGGGCCGATGACTCAGTCGCTCGCTATCAGTCCCACCTGTCCGCTTCGCCCCCGCCGGATGTCGACGGCGAGCGACCCCCGGTCGGTGACCCACTCGAACTCCCCCGACAGGTCGTAGTAGCCGCTCGTTTCGATTTCCACCGCGTAGACGCCCGGGCGC
This sequence comes from Halobacteriaceae archaeon, assembly GCA_041639855.1. Classification (GTDB taxonomy): domain Archaea; phylum Halobacteriota; class Halobacteria; order Halobacteriales; family Halobacteriaceae; genus JBEQBK01. The sequence goes on from JBEQBK010000010.1 coordinate 27,522, forward strand.
TCGCGCTCCGTCACGGCCCACGTCTCGTCCGGTGCGACGGTCCGGGTTTCCGGGCCGAAAACGGGGCCGCTCAGATCGGAGGGCCCGCCGCGGACGACGACCCGTACGGCGAGGGCCTCGCTCGTGACGTTCCGGACGGTGAGTGCCCACGAATCGGCGGACTCGCCGCCGAAGGGGTTTGAACAGCCGGCGAACAGGCCGGTTCCGAGGCCGGCAAGGACGCGGCGACGGGTGTGCATGACTCAGGCCGTGATTCGGTTGACGTGCCGTTCGAAGCGGTTCAGCGCCTCCCGCAACTCGTCCATGCCGGAGGCGTAGGACACTCTGAGATGTCCTTCGCCGGCCTCGCCGAACACCTTGCCGGGGACGACGGCGACGCCCTCCTCCTGGACTAACTCCTCCGCGAACGCCTCGGCGTCGTCGGTCGGGCATTCCGGGAAAACGTAGAAGGCGCCCTTCGCCTCGAAACACTCGACGCCCATCTCCGAGAACCGCGAGAGGACGAAGTTCCGGCGGCGGTTGTACGCCGCGGTCATCTCCGCGACCTGGTCGTCGCAGCTTTCGAGGGCCTCGATGGCGGCGTACTGGGCGGTGGTAGGCGCCGAGAGCATCACGTACTGGTGGATGCGGTTCATGGCGTCGATGGCGTCGGACGGCCCCATCGCGTAGCCCAGTCGCAGCCCGGTCATCGCGTAGGCCTTGGAGAAGCCGTTGAAGACGACCGTCCGCTCGCGCATCCCCGGAAGGGTGGCGATGGAGTCGTGCTCGCCGCCGTAGGTGA
>JBEQBK010000011.1:0-4470 GCA_041639855.1 Halobacteriaceae archaeon
CGATCTGTCGCCCGCGACGATGGCCCTGGTGACCGACCTCGCACCCGCGGAGCGCCGGGGTGCCGCCATCGGCGGCTTCAACGTCGCCGGGAGCGCGGGCTTCCTCGCGGGCGTGGTCGTCGGCGGGTTCGTTGCGGACGCCTACGGCTACCCCGAGGCTTTCCTCGTCGTCGGGGGCGCGGAGGCGGTCATCGCCGTCGTCGCGCTCCCCGCGCTGTTGGCGCTCCGGTGAGTCAGCGCTCGGCGCGCGTGCTGACCGAGGCGACCACGTCGAGGCCGGGGCTGTAGTGGTACACCGGGTCGGCATCGGGGCGCTCGAAGCCGTGCGCCCGCAACAGAGTGTTCGCCTCGATGTCGACGGCGGCCGGATACAGCGTCCACGGGTCGTGTTCCACGTCGGTGTACCGGAGCGTTCCGTCCTGAGCCTCCGTGTAGAAGCGGTAGCGCTCGGCGAGGAACTCGGCGAGCGGGTCCTCCGGGGCGGCGAACGGCTCGCCGTCGGGGCGATACGTCCCCTCGAAGCGCGCCGGGCGTGCCCCGGGATGACAGCGGCGGCTGGCGAAGCGAACCCGCGTGTCGTCGACGTCCAGGGAGATGCGCGCGTAGTGGTACGGCAGATGGTGGAGGAGGCGCGCGCCGACGACGCTCGCGATGCCCTGTGCGTCGAGAGTGAAGAAGTAGACGCTGGGGACGCCGTCGTGTGTGACGTACGTCCGGAGGTTGAGCTCCGGGAGCCGGATGCCGAAGCGCGCCGGCACGCCCGCCGGCCGGACGGCGACGTTGGTGAACGGCACGACCGAGAGCCACGCCGACCCGTCGTACGTATCCGGGGTGAGGGCCGCCGGCAGATGGGCGTCCATCACCGCGGGGTCGACGGGCCAGTGCTCGAAGAGGAGGTGTCGCCACCCCATCGCCAGCGGGAGAACCATACCCACACACGGTCGGCGGTGAGGAAGTCGCTTCGGGCCACACCGACGCCGCTACCGGCTACTGCCCTTCCATGTCGACCGTGTCCTGGAAGACCGCGGGGGGCGGGCGCTCGCCGAGCGCGAACTCGACCTCGCCGACCTCGCCGTCGCGGAGTACCTCGAAGGTCACCGTGTCGCCGGGCGAGCTATTGAGCGCGAGGTAGCTCCGGAAGTCCTCCGGCGTGCGCACGTCGTTGCCGTTCACGGAGAGGATAACATCGCCCCCGACAGGGACCCGCTGGCCCTCGACAGCCGCGAGGCGGTTGCAGGGTCGGAGCACGCCCGCCGCGGGCGACTCGGGGCGGTACTGGACGAGGAGGACCCCCCGGGGCGTCTCGATGTCGTTCGCCGCCGCGACCGCCGGCGTGACGTTGGTGAACGTCGCGCCGACGTAGTAGTGGGTGTACTCGCCCGTCTGGATTATCGACGGGACGACCCGACGGGTGAGCGCCGCGGAGATGCCGAAGGCGATGTTCTCGCCGCCGCCGGAGTTGATGACCGCCGCGACCCGGCCGTCCAGCGTGACCAGCGGGCCACCCGAGTTCCCGGGGTTCACCGCCGCATCCGTCTGGACGGCGTCGGGGATGCGCAGGCCGCCGGGGCTCGGAATGAGCCGGTCCTCGCCGCTGACGATGCCGGCGGTCACCGTTCCCTCCAAGCTGAAGGGGTTGCCGATGGCGACCACCTCGGTGCCGATGGGCGCCTCCTCGGGGACGAGCGGGAGCGTCTCGGCGCTTCCGGGCGCGCCGTCGACCCTGATAACCGCCAGGTCGGCGTAGGGGTCGCTCCCGCGGACCGTCCCGGCGCGCCACTGGCCCTCGCGGAAGCGGACGTTCGCCGTTTCGGCGTCGCCAACGACGTGTGCGTTCGTCACGATGTGGGTGTCGTTGTAGAGAAAGCCGGTGCCCTGACCCGCCCCCGTCCGGACGAGAACGACCGAGTCCACGGTGTCCCGATACACCTGCGTATAGGGGCTCTCGCCCTCCGGAGCGGTCCCCGCTACACTCGCCCCGGCGTTGCTGGGCGCGCCACAGCCCGCGAGTCCCCCTAACAGGGCCGCGCCCCCCGCGAGGACGGCCCGCCTGCTCCGTTCGTTCGCCATACGCCTACGTGGGGTGATGCCACTATAGTCGCTTGGGCCGGCGAGCGCGGCTGGTCCGCCGGCGTCAGGCGCCCCGGCGGTCGGGGTCCTCGGGGACGAACCACGCCGCGAAGCCGCTCGGGTCGTCCGCCCGCTCGGCGCGGTGTCTGGAGTAGTCGATGGCCGTTCGTCCGAGGACGAGCGCGCCGACGAACAGCGTGACGACAACCGTTCCGCCGACCGGCGACCCACCCAGAACGAGAGCGACACCGACGAACGTGAACGTCCCGAAGGCGAGCACGAAGAGGACATAACAGAAGGCGAAGGCGACCTCACGGGCCGGGATTTCGAGCACCATGTGTGCGGACATCGTCTCGTGGCGGCCGGCCCCGAGGAAGGTGCGGGCGTCCAACAGCCGGGAGAGCGTTATCCCCGCGAGAGCGAGGGCGAGCGGCAACGAGACGGCACCGAGGAGTGTCTCGCCGTAGCCGGAGGCGAGAACGGGAACCGTCAGCAGGCCGGCGCCCCAGACCAGCGTGTGTCCGACGAGGGGGAGGTTCCGGGTGTAGACGGGCGGTAACCACGGGAGCGAAACCGTTCGAGGGTCGCCGGTCCATCGCGTTTCCTTCCGGCCCGCGGCTCGACTCACCCCCGGGAGCGTGAGATGCCGGTCCGCGGCGACCACCGGGCGTCGTGCGAACGCGGCGAGGGCGGCGTACACGAACAGAAAAACCCACAGCTCAGCCCAGTACACGACGAAGAGCTCCGTGACGCGCCAGTCGAACGCGAGAGTGCCGACCAGGGGCAACAGGTTCCCCAGGAGGGTCGGCGCGAATCCGGGCGAGGGGTGGCGCATCCGTTCGACCGTCGTGTACGCGCCCACATGGATTGCTCGACTCGCGTCACATCGGCTCGCCCGGGGAGAAGGGCGGCTATCGACGCTCAGTCCGCAGCCGAGGGGTCGCGAACGCCGCCGACGGCAGACTTCCACGTCCCGCGGCGGAACCAGAGGAAGGCGAGTATCGCCGTGGCGACGTTCGAGAACGCGATGGCGTACCACACTCCTGTGGCGCCCATCGCGGGCACGGTGAGGCTGACTCCGCCGAGCGTCACCGAGAGCCCCGTGACGAGCAACACCGCCGGCGGCACGCGGAACACCCACAGCGAGAGGATGGTGAACACCATCGCCGTCCGGGTGTTGCCGCTCCCCCGGAAGGCGGAGGCGACGATGCGGAAGACGCCCAAGAAGAGGAACGTCGGCCCGATGATGCGGAGGTAAGACACCCCGAGCTCGATGACCTGTGCGCGCTCGGCGCCGGGGCCGACGAAGACGCTGACGATGGGCTCCGCGAACACCCACGCGACGACGCTCAGGCAGGCCAGGGCGGCCGTAATAACGCCTGAGGAGTAGTAGACCGCGCGCTCGGAGCGCTCGCTTTGGTCGGCGCCGAGGTTCTGCCCGACCGCCGTCGTCGTCCCCTGCGCGAGGCCGATGCTCGGGAGGAACACCAGCGAGTTGAGGCGGTTGCCGATGCCGAACGCCGCCACCGCCGTGGGGCCGGCGAGCGAGACGATGGCGGTGAGAACGGTCTGGCCCAGCGCCCGCGTGGACTGGTCGATGCTCGCGGGGCCGCCGATGGCGACGATCTCCTTGACGGTCTCGGCGCGGAGCAACAGGTCGCCGGGGCTGATGTGGATGCCCACGCGGCCGGTGAACAGGACGGCCATCCCGACGACCGCGCCGGTTCCGCGCGCGAGGACGGTCGCGATGGCCGCGCCCTGCACGCCGAAGCCCGAGAAGCCGGTCATCGCGTAGAGGGTGTCCTGGAGCGCGCCCATCCCCAACAGCTGAAAGAGCTGGTTGTCCGTGAAGCCGTAGATGAAGAAGGGGTCGAGAACGATGTTCAACGCGACGCCGAACGCCATCAGATACATCGGCGTCTTCGTATCGCCCCACCCGCGCAGGAGGGCCTGAAACATGAAGAAGCCGAACATGAAGAACACCCCGACGAACATCGTCCGGGTGAACTCCACCGTCCAGGTGTAGATGTCACTCCCGGCGGGCGCGCCGATGAGTCCGGCGAGCGTCGGCGCGAGAACGTAGCCGAGAGCCGCGAACACCAGCGACGCGAGCATCGTGAACGCGATGGTCTGGCCGGCGACGTGGTCGACCTGCTCGTCGTTGCCCGCGCCCTTGTGCTGGGAAACGAGCGCCGTACCCGCGACCGCGAACCCGCCGCCTAAGCTGATGAGCAGGAAGACGATGGGGAAGGCGTAGGAGACGGCGCTCACCGCGTCGGGGCCGATTTGGCCAACCCAGTAGGTGTCCGCGAGGTTGTACACCACCTGCATCAGCTGGGAGGCGACGATGGGCGCCGAGAGGAGCATCAGCGGCTTGAACAGCTTTCCGTCGACGAGGTC
>JBEQBK010000011.1:4480-26644 GCA_041639855.1 Halobacteriaceae archaeon
CGGGCGCCCCCGAGTCGGGGTCGCCCCTCTCTTCTGGCATACTGACTGACTAATTAGTCAGCCCGCAAAAGGATTTCGTCGCGAACCCAACCACAACTGTTTTCGCCCGCTCGTCGTACTACTACCCGATGGGTGATTCGGAGGACCGCTCGGGGCCCGAGGAGGAAATCATGGAGGCCACCTACGAGGCCCTTTGCGAGCACGGCTACGCGGACCTGACGGTCCAGCGTATCGCCACGGAGCTCGGGAAGTCCACGGCGGCGATTCACTACCACTACGACACCAAAGACGAGCTGCTCGTCGCCTTCCTCGAATACCTGCTCGACGGGATGGACGAGTGGCTCAAGGCCGACCCGGAGGACCCACCCCGCGAGCGGCTCTCCTCCCTGCTCGACAGCCTCCTCCCCGAGGAGCCCCACGACGAGGGCTTTACCGTGGCGATGACCGACATGCGCGCGCAGGCCCCCCACAACGGGGCCTTCCGCGAACAGTTCGTCGAACGCGACGACTACACCCTCGACCTGCTTGCGGCCGCCATCGCGGACGGCATCGAGGCGGGGGCGTTCCGCGACGTGGACGCCCGCAGCGCGGCACGCTCCCTGCTGACCATCGCCGACGGCGGGTGGTCCCGGTACGTCGTGCTCGACGACGACGATGCGCTCGTTCGCGCCCGAGGCACCGCCCGCGAGTACGTCGAAGGGACCCTCGTCGCGACGACGGAAGGGTAAAGTTCCCGTCGCTGGTTCTCCCTGTATGTCGGTTTCCGTCGCGAGCGTGACCCCGAACATGTTGGTGGTGTTCGGGATCGTCGGGCTCGCGCTCTTCCTCTTCGTCACGGAATACTTCCCCATCGACGTGACGGCCATCCTCGTGATGGTTCTCCTGATGGTCCTAGAACCCTTCACCGACATCACCGTCACCCAGGGCATCTCGGGCTTCTCGAACAGCGCGACCATCACCGTGCTGGCGATGCTCATCCTCTCGGCGGGCATCACCCGGACCGGCGCGGTCCAGGCGCTCGGCAAGCGCCTCTCGGCGTTCGCGGGCGACAACCAGTTCAGACAGTTGCTCGCGACTATCGGCGTTGCGGGCCCCCCCTCGGGGTTCATCAACAACACGCCCGTCGTGGCGATGCTGGTGCCCATCATCTCGGACGTGGCCCACAAGGGCAACACCTCGCCCTCCAAGCTCCTGTTACCCCTCTCCTACGCCTCGATGCTCGGCGGGATGCTGACGCTTATCGGCACGTCGACGAACATTTTGGCGAGCGACATCGCCGGACGGCTCTCGGCGGAGTACCCCGAGCTCCACGCCTTCTCGATGTTCGAGTTCACCGGGCTGGGCGTTATCGTTCTCGTCGTCGGCTCGATTTACCTGCTCACCGTCGGCCACCGGCTCATCCCCGAGCGGGTGCCCGCGAAGGAGGACTACATCGAGGAGTACGAAATCGAGGACTACCTCTCCGCGCTGGAGGTCCCCGTCGACTCGCCCGTCGTCGGGCGGACCATCGCGGACGTGGTCGAATCCGAACTCTACGACGCGGACGTGCTCCAGCTCATCCGCGACGGCGAACACTACAGCGAGCCGCTAGCGCGCAAGACCCTCCGGGCCGGCGACCGCCTCCAGATACGGACCGGGCGCGCGAACCTCGAACGGCTGATGGACGAGGAGGGGTTCAACCTCGCCGGCGGACCGCGGACCGAGGACGACCTCCACGCCGAGGACGACGAGCCGTCCCTGCTGGAGCTGGTCGTCCCCGCGCGCTCAGTGCTCGTCGGCGAAACGCTCCGGAGCTCCTCGTTTCGCCAGCGCTACGACGCGAACGTGCTCGCGTTCCGCTCGCGCGGAGAACTCGTCCGCGAACAGCTGGAGAACATCCGCATCCGCGCCGGCGACACGCTGTTGATTCAGGCGCTCCCCGACAGCGTCGAACGCCTCTCGGACAACCCCGATTTCATCCTCGCGCACGAGCCCGACGAGCCGAACTACCGGACCGAGAAGATACCGTACGCCATCGCCATCATCCTTGGCGTCGTGGGGTTGGTCGCGGTGCCGTGGGAGGCCGTCGCGTCGCTGACCGGGGTGGGGGCGTTCGCCGCGCTCGATTTCAACATCGTCGTCACCGCGCTCGCCGGCGTGGTGGCGATGGTCGTCGCGGGCGTTCTCCAGCCAAACGAGCTGTACGACTCCGTGGACTGGGACGTCATCTTCCTGCTCGCGGGCGTCATCCCCCTCGGTATCGCCTTGGAGCAGACGGGGGGTGCGGCCTTCCTCGGTGACATCGTCGCCGCGAGCTCGAACGTCCTCCCCGCCATCGCCGTGTTGTGGGTGTTCTACGTCGCGACGGGCGTCATCACGAGCATCATCTCGAACAACGCAAGCGTCGTGTTGATGATTCCCGTCGCCGTCGAGGCCGCCGCCGCGATTCCCGCCAACCCCTTCGCCTTCGTGATGGCCGTGACGTTCGCCGCGTCGACGGCGTTCGCGACGCCGGTCGGCTACCAGACGAACCTCTTCGTCTACGGGCCGGGCGGCTACAAGTTCAGCGACTACATCCGGGTCGGGGCGCCCCTCCAACTGTTGCTTTCGGTCGTGACCACGCTCGGCATCGCCTACTTCTGGGGGCTGTAGGGGCCGTCAGCGTTACGCCCCTGTCGGCACACCCCGCGAGTATGTACCGCAAGCTCGAACGCAGCGAGGGACCGGTCTACGGCATCGAGCTGGAGGAGACGTTCACCGAGGCCGACATGGAAGCCATCGAGTCGGACCTCGACCAGCTCATCGCCGAACACGGCGACGTCCGCCTGTTAGTGCGCTTCTCGGAGGGTATCCCCCGCCCGGAGCTGGAGGCCGTCGTCGAGGACATCGCCTACGGCTTCGACCACATCGACGACGTGGAGCGCTACGCCGTCGTCTCGGAGGGGACGCTCACGGAGTGGGTCGCCAAGGCCGAGGACACCGTCTTCGACATCGACATCCGGCAGTTCGACCCGGACGAGGAGGAGCGGGCGTGGGAGTGGGTCGAGGAGTAGACTTATCTCTGCGGGCGCGGCGAACTCCCACATGACAGGCCAGCTGGCGCTCGTCTTCGACGACGGCTACGCCGCGGACGCCGACCTCGTGAAACCCATCCTTGAGCGCTACGGCGCGCCCGCCACGCTCGCCATCGTGCCCGACTGGCTCGGCGGCGAGGGCAACCTGAGCAACGCGGAACTCGACGACCTCGCCGACGCGGGCTGGGAGGTCGCCGCCCACGGCGTCGGCCACCGCTATCTGGGGGCGCGCCGTCTGACGGTCGATGCCGCCGTCGGCGACACCGCCGTCACCGTCTCGGGCCACGTCTCGCCGGGGGAGGGCCACGCCGTCCTCGACGGCGACGGCTTCGAACTCACCGACGGCGACCGAGTGGAGGAGCACGTCGTCGCGGAGACCGTCGAAGGCGAAGCGGGCCCACAGCTCGTCTTCGAGGACGAAATCAGGGGGGACTTTGCGGCCGACGAAGCCGTCGTCCACCCCGACGAGCCCACGCTCGGCGAGGAGGTCGTCGACTCGAAGGACGCGCTGGAGGAAATGGGCTACGCCGTTTCCTCCTTCGTGTTCCCCTACGACGCCGCGAGTCCCCGGGCCTGGGAGCTGGCGAGCGACACCTACGACGCCATCCCGAACGCCGGCGTGCGCTCGCTGCCGAACCCCGAAGGGACCGAGAAGACGAACCTCCGTCGGTATTACCTCCAGACGAGCCATCTGACGGACCCCGAAATCGACGACTACCTCGACAGCGTCGCCGACGGGAGGACGGGCATCCTCGCCGGGCACAGCTCGTGGGACTCCGTGACTGAGGCCCGCCTGGCGTACGTGCTGGACGGCGCCGAGGAACGCGATATCGAGGTGACGACGGTCGCGGAGCTCTAAGCGAGCGCTGAATCGAGAATCCGCCCGACGGCCTCCACTTCCTCGTCGTTGATGGCGTGCCCGAGTTCGGGATACGTCTCGGCGCGCACGTCGGCGCCCAGCCGCCGGAACGTCTCGGCGGATTTCTCCACGCGCCCGGCGTCGAAGTGCTCGTCGGCCCCACCGGCGCCGAGGTAGACGGGTGTCCCTTCCAAATCGCCCTTGTGGGTCGTTTCCGATGGGGCGGGCCCCAGCAGGCCCCCCGCGAGCGCCGCGAGCCCGCCGTACCGCCGGGGATTCGAGGCTACGTACTCCGCGGCGACCGTCGCGCCCTGCGAGAAGCCCATGAAGGCGACGCTTTCGGGCGGAACGCCCGCGTCCGCGGCCATCCCGACTGTGCGCTCGACGAGCGAGAACGCCGATTCGAGATACGGGTCCTTCGCCTCGGGGGGCTCCTCGGGTGGTCCGGCGTACCACGCCTTCCCCGCGGCTTCGGGCGCGAGATAGAGCACGCCCCGGCGGTGGAAGTCGTCCGCGAGCCGGAGGAACCGCTTCGCCGAGTCGCCGCGGCCGTGACACAGCACGAGCGCCGCCTCGGCCACTCGGGGTGGCGCGCCGGCCGTCTCGACCGGCTGGTTCGCGTGCGGGTCGCTCACGGCGGGTTCAGCTCGGGTAGCTGCGGTTCGATCATCTCGCGGTCCTCCTCGAACCACGGTGGCAAGAAGAGTTCGTCGCCCGGGCGGCTCTCGGGGTCGATTCCCAATCCGGGTTTCTCGGTCGCCAACTCGACGAGAATCCCCCCGGAGTCACGGACGTACAGCGAGTGGAAGAAGTGGCGGTCCTTCACCCGCGAGACGTCGAAGTCGCGCTCGTCGAGCAGGTCGCGCCACGCCTCCAGTTCCTCAAGTGAACCGACGCTCACGGCGAAGTGGTGAATCGAGCCCGTTCCCTCCCGGCCGTACTCGGCCGCGTCGGTGAGCAAATCGACCGCCGTGTCCCGCTCGGCGGCGCGATAGCGCACGCGCTCGCCCTCCTCGCCGGCGTGCTCGAAACCCAGCGTTTCCAGCAGGCTCGCGGTGACGTAGGGGCTCGCGGAACGCACCGAAACGCCCGCAATCCCGCGAATCGCTCGGTTCTCGGGGACGCGCTCGGTGAAGGGGTCCGCGTCGATGTCGACCTCGCGCTCGACCAGTTCGAGACGGGTGCCGGCCGGGTCGAAGACCGCGAGCGAATCCTCCCCGAGGCGGGTTTCTCGGGGGCCGGTTTCGACGCCCCGTTCCGCGAGGCGCGCCTCCCACCAGTCCAGGCTCCCCGCGGGCACGGCGAGGTGCGCGGCGCTGATGGCGGGTTTCCCGTCGCGGCCCGCGACCTCACCGGGGTAGACGAAGGAGGTGAGAACCGTTCCGATGGTTCCCCTGCTGTCGCCGTAGTAGAGATGGTAGCTGAACTTGTCCTGGAAGTTCACCGTCCGCACCAGAAAGCGCAGGCCGAGCGTCCCCGCGTAGAAGTCGACGTTCCGCTGGGCGTCGCCGACCATCCCGGATGTGTGGTGAACGCCGGGCGTGTCCGAGAGCATGGTTCCGAAAGGCCGCGCGCGGATTTAAAGGCCGGTTCGGCGGCGCGAGTCGCTGATATTGTTTACTGGCTGATGCCGTACACGTCGCTTGACCAGTCCCGCGCGGGGTGGTCGTAGACGGGGTGGTTTCTGTCCAGGTCGTCGATGCGCGCCAGCTCCGCCTCGGAGAGCTCGAAGTCGAAGAGCTCCAGATTCGCGCGGACGTGCTCGGGCGAACTCGACTTCGGCAGGACGACCACGTCGCGCTCGACGGCCCAGCGGAGCACCACTTGGGCGGGATGGACGCCCTTCGCGTCGGCGATGTCCTGAACGGTCTCGTCCCCGAAGACCTCGGTGCGCGCGAGGGGTGCGGCGGCCTCCAGCGTAGTGTCCGTCTCGCGGCAGTACTCCACCAACTCGGGGCGCTGGAACCACGGGTGGAACTCGATCTGGTTGACGGCGATGGGCTCCTCGCTGACGTGGTGGGCGGCGCTCAGCTGGTAGGCCGAGAAGTTCGAGACGCCGATGTTCTTCACTTTGCCCTCGCGTTTGAGTTTCCCCATCGCCGAGAGCGTCTCGCGCAACGAGACGGCGGGGTTCGGCCAGTGGATGAGGTAGAGGTCCAGATAGTCGGTGCCCAGTTTGTCGAGGGACGCCTCACAGGATTCGAGGACCGACTCGTAGTCCAGGTTCTTCGGAAGCACCTTCGAGGTGAGGAAGAACTCCTCGCGGTCGTACTCCGCGATGACTTCGCCGATTTCCCCTTCGTTCATGTACCCCTCGGCGGTGTCGATGTGCGTGTAGCCCGCGTCGAGGGCCGTGCGCACGGAGTCCTTGACCGTCTCGCCGCCGATGTTCCACGTCCCGACGCCGACCGCCGGGAGTTCGTCGCCGCTCGGAAGCTCCTGCGTTGGAACGGACATACCGGAGCAAACCCCCGCCCCGGCTTAACTCTTCGACGAGGGGGGCGCTTTTGCCGGATTCGCCCACACGCTTATCGCGTGGGCAGTCGTGGACCCGATATGACGAACGACCTTCGGGAGACCCTCGAATCGGGCGGCGTCGCCCTCGGCGTCCTCGACAGCGCGTACAGCCCCACGCTCGTGGAGTTCTACGGCGAACTGGGGATGGACTTCGTCTGGCTCGACTTCGAGCACGGCGGCCCTAGCCCGTGGGACGGGGAGTCGATGAGCGACCTGCTGCGCGCCGCCGAGCGCTCCGGGACGGAAGCCCTCCTCCGGTTACCGACGACGGAGCCCGGCCTGATTCGGAAGGCGCTCGACAACGGCGCACGCAACGTCTTCCTCTCGCGGGTCGACACGGCCGAAGAAGTGGAGACGGCCGTCAGCGCGGCCCGCTTCGAGTACGACGGCGACCCCGGGGAGCGCGGGATGGCCTCGCCGCGCGCGCGGCGCTGGGGCACCAAGGAGAACTACGTCGAGCGCGAGGACGACGAGACGATGGTCGGCGTCACCATCGAAACCGTCGACGCCGTCGAGAACATCGAGGATATCCTCGCCGTTCCGGAGCTCGGCTTCGTCTTTATCGGCCCGCTCGACCTCTCGGTGGCGCTGGGCCACCCCGGGGAAGTGAACCACGAGGAGGTGCAGGAAGCCGTCGAGACGGTCCGTGCGGCCGCCGTCGAGGCCGACGTGCCCGTCGGCGGACTGGGCTTCGGGATGGACGACGTGAACGAGAAGGTCGATGCGGGGTATCAGATGCTCAATCTGGGAAGCACCACGGGCGCGCTGAAGGGCGCCGTCGAGGGCTGGTTCGCGGCGTACGACGGCGAGCGATAGCGACGGCGGTCCGGCCCGGGTGTTCTTCTCCGCGTCGTCGGGCCTTCCTGCTTTTGACGCCGTCGGTGTGGTTCCTCACGGCGACCCGCGAGCGGTCCTCCGACCCGGCGCCGTAGACGTCGAGGAAGGCGCTCGTCATGTCGGCCACCATCCCCTCGCTCATCCCGACCAGCGCGGACGATGAGTCCCGCCGGCAGGTGTGGCCTTATGATTCTCTCCCACGTACGGGCCGAACGTGAGCGAGTACGAGTTCGACTACCAACCGGGGAAAATCGTCGGGGGCGTGGACTGCGTCTCCCGCATCGGGGCGGAACTGACGGCGAAGGGGCTGGAGCGGGCCCTCGTGATGTGTGGTTCCACCGTGGGGTCGACATCAGAAGTGATGGACCCTCTGCAGGAAGGCCTTGGCGACTCCCTCGCGGGCGTCTTCGACGAGACGAGCGCCAAAAAGCGACTGCGGACGGCGCTCGCCGCCGCCGAGCGCGCCCGGGAGCTCGACGCGGACGTGCTGGTGGCGGCGGGCGGGGGGAGCACCCTGGACACTGCGAAGGCGACGGCCGCGCTCTCCTCCTACGACGACATCCGGAGCGCCGCCGAGCGGATGGTCGAGGCCGGCGACGTGCCCGTTGCGGACGACGGCGAGCCCCTGCCCATCGCGGCCGTCCCGACGACCCTCGCGGGCGCGGACCTCTCGGTCATCGCGGGGTCGAAGCTCACCCTCGACCGCGAGGACCCGCGTCCGGAGAACGAGATTCCCAACGGCTCCGTCTCGGACTCGCGGCTGATGCCGACGGTGCTGTGCTATGACGCGGCGCTGTTCGCGGCCACCCCGACCGGACTTCTGACAGCGTCGGCGATGAACGGCTTCGACAAGGCGGTGGAGGCGCTCTACTCGCCGTACGCCACGCCGGTCACCGACGGCACGGCGACGGAGGGGGCGCGCCTGCTCTACGAGAACGCCGCGGCGCTCGCCGCCGAGGACCCGGACTTGGATGCCCTGAGCGACGCTGTCGACGGCATCGTGCTGGCGCAGTACGGCATCTCGACCCCGGGACGCTACAAGGCCTCCATCATCCACGCCTTCAGCCACGGCTTCTCCCACGACTACGACGTCCACCAGGGCACGATTCACGCGGTCGTCGCACCCCATGTGCTGCGCTTCGTCTTCGAACAGGTCGACGGGAGCCGGGCGGCGCTCGCGCGGGCTTTCGGCGCCCCCGTCGGGGAGCTGGACGACGACGGGCTCGCCGCGGCGGCCGTCGCGGGCGTCGAGTCCGTGCGCGACGACCTCGGGCTCCCCGCCCGCCTGCGTGACGTCGACGGGCTAGAGGAGAGCGCGCTCCCCGGCGTCGCCGCGGCAATCGTCGACGACGGCCTGATGGCTGCGCGCCCCGAGGGCGTCTCGGTCGACCCCGAGGCCGTCGAGGACGTGTTGCGCGCCGCGTGGTGAGGAGAACCACCAACAGACATTTACGGCGAAACGGCACAGACGTTGATATGACCGACAGCCCCATCCGGATGCTCGACGGCGAGACGTGCCCCCAATGCGAGGACGGCGACCTCTCGCCGGGAACGTACAAGGACACCGACGCCCTGCTCTGTGAGTCCTGTGAGACGCCCGTCGTCCGCGAGCTTTAGCGGCGCTTGAGGAACGCGTAGACGACCCCCGCGAGCGTGCCCAGCAGAATCGTCGCCGGGCCCACGCCGTAGGAAATCTCCGTGGCGGTTTCGCTGAACGAAAAGAGATACGTGAACGTTCCGGGGGTCCCGATAGTCAGGGACTCGATGCCGAGCGCCGAGAGGACGAAGGGGCCGGGGATGCCGAACAGCACCAGCAGGCCCACCGAGCCTGCGGCGGCGCCCGAGAGGACGTCCCAGACCCACCCCGTCGGGGAGAACCCGCTCACTTCGTCGTCGGCGTAGCCGAGCACTCTGACGCCGTCCTTGTGGTCCTGAATCACGGCGTGGTCCGGGAAGCGCGCCATCTCCGTCGCCATCCAGCAGTCCACCACGGCGCCGCCGGCGTTGGCGGCGAGCGGGATGACGAGCCAGCCCCAGCCCGTGAGCAACATGAGCGGGACGCCGACCCCGGTGATGGCGACCAGCGGCGTGAGAAGCACGACCAGGAACTGGTTTCGGCTGAAGGAGTGGTCCGTCGTCGCGTAGGCGTACGGCATGATGAAATGCGAGAGCCCGACGCCGTAGCGCGCGTCCCCGCCGTAATGGCGGATGGCGAGCCCGTGGAGGAGTTCGTGAGGGACCAGAACCACGGTCAGGAGCACGAGGAAGAGCAGCGCGGAGACCGCGCCGTTCCACCAGCCGGCGTCAACGACCTCGATGGCGAGCCGCGGCGCCTCACCCGTGATGGCCCCGAAGAGCGCGGCGAACGCGCCCAGCGAGAGGAAGAAGCCGAGCGAGCCAACCAGCGTGAGTTGTATCGTGAGCGCCCGGGTCATCTCCAGGTCGGCGAGAACGGTGTCCCGCTTGCTGTCTGCCATACCCGAACCTGGCCGGGATGTGATAAAATCCTACGGGCAGCTATCAATCGTCGGCGGGCGACTCCGCACGCTCGTCCTCCGACGCGTCCCGACCGGGGCCGTGTGTACCGACGGGCGGCAGATTCACCTCTGCCGCGGGCGACTCGTCGAGCTCCGTCTCGTCGGCGATTTTCTCCATGCCCTCGCCCTCCCGGGCGTCCTGGTCGATGCGCATCGAGCAGAACTCCGCGCCGCACATCGAGCAGAAGCGCGCCTCCTTGTAGTTGTCCCCCGGCAGGGTTTGGTCGTGGTACGCTTGCGCGCGCTCCGGGTCCAAAGCGAGGTCGAACTGTTCGCGCCAGTCGAAGGCGTACCGGGCTTCGGAGAGCGCGTCGTCCCAGTCGCTGGCGCCCTCCCTCCCGTTCGCGACGTCGCCGGCGTGGGCGGCGATGCGGTAGGCCGCCAACCCGTCGCGCACGTCCTCGGCGTCCGGGAGGCCGAGGTGCTCTTTGGGTGTGACGTAACAGAGCATCGCGGCGCCCGCCCGGGCGGCCTCGGTCGCGCCGATGGCGCTGGTGATGTGGTCGTAGCCCGGCGCGATGTCCGTCACGAGCGGGCCCAACACGTAGAAGGGCGCGCCGTCACAGACCTCCCGCTGGCGCTCGACCTGCCCCACGATCTCGTTCATCGGGACGTGGCCCGGGCCCTCGACCATCACCTGCACGCCGTTTCCCTGTGCGATTTCGGTGAGTTCTCCCAGGGTATCGAGTTCCGCGAACTGGGCGTCGTCGCCGGAGTCGGCGATACAGCCCGGACGGAGGCCGTCGCCGAGGCTGAACGTCACGTCGTGCTCGCGGAATATCTCACAGATGGCCTCGAACTCGGTGTAGAGGGGGTTCTGCGCGCCGTGTTCCTCCATCCAGCGCGCGAGGATAGAGCCCCCTCGGGAGACGATGCCGGTCTTCCGGCCGTCCGTGAGGGGGAGGTGTTCGAGCAGAATGCCCGCGTGGATGGTCATGTAGTCGACGCCCTGTTTCGCCTGCTTCTCGATGGTGTCGAGCAGGAGCTCCGCCGAGAGGTTCTCGGCGCCGTCGGCGCGTTTTAGCGCGCCGTAGATGGGCACGGTCCCAACCGGAACGGGCGCGTGGTCGACGTTCGCCTCACGGACCGCGTCGAGGTTCTCGCCGGTCGAGAGGTCCATCACGGTGTCCGCGCCGTAGTGAACCGCCGCGTGGAGCTTCTCCAGCTCCGCCTCGGGGTCGCTCTCGTCCTCGCTGTTGCCGATGTTCGCGTTGACCTTCGTGGAGAACGCCTCGCCGATTACCATCGGGTCCAGCCTCCCATGAGAGTGGTTCGCCGGGATGACCGCCTCGCCCGCCGCGACCTTCTCGCGGACGAACGCGGCCTCGCGGTTCTCCCGCTCGGCGACGCGCTCCATCTCCTCCGTTATCTCGCCGTTCCGGGCCCGCTGTAGTTGCGTGGGCATACACCACCCTAGAATATTACTTGGTTATAAATGTGGCTAATCAAGGGTCGTGGGCGATAGTTTATGCCCGAGAAGGTCGAACGCTCGGGCATGTCGGTCCTCGCGTTCCTCCGGGAGCACGGCGCCTCGCTCTCCCTGTTCCTCCTGACCGTCGTCTGGGCGACGATGGCGTGGGACACTTTCGACTCGGCGGGCGAGCTCACGACGCTGGCGGCGGCGAACGTTTGTATGGCGGCGATTTCGGCCGGCGCGGCGGTCTACGCGGCGTACGACGAGCGAGCGGCCGTGGGCGTCTGAGTCAGGCCGCCCACTTGGAGCCGGCCCGGCGGGCGAGAACCGTTCCTACGAGGCCGAGTAGCGGCGCGCCGACGGCCACGCCCGCGGCGAGCCCCGTCGAGAGCGAACCCGCCCCGGCGACGAACCCGACCAGCACGGCCGGCACGACGGGCACGGCGATACCCACAGTAAAGAGCCCGAACCGGACCGTATCGAAGAGGAAGGCGTTCGGGTCTAACCCCGCGAGATACACCGTCAGCCCGAAGCAGTACGCCGAGAGCCCGAGGAGGAGCAGGAGCCCGAGCACGGCGTCCACGGCGCCGGCGCCGGCGTAGGCGAGCGCCACGGCGTACGCGAGCAGCGCGGGCGGCAGACCGACGATGACGAAGGCGACCCGCTTGGCGCGGAACACCGCCTCGACACCGACCGGGAACGGTCGGTACTCGTCGAGCGAGTCGAACTGGGTGAGCCAGCTGTAGGTGGTGAAGGCGCTCAATCCCAGCACCGAGCCGTAGAACAGCCCCGGGGCCGCCTCGACGCCGACGACGGCTGCGGCCACCGAGTCGAGGAACACGGTGAGCAGGAGGAGGACGCCCGCGGAGACGACGGGCTTGGCGAACCCGCCCGAGGAGCGGCCCAAATCGAGGAGCGTCCGCGTGAGGAGGCCCTGCTCGTCGGGCAGATGGCGGTGCCAGCGCTCGAACGCCGCGGTTCTGGTGCGCGCGGGCCGGCGGTACGTCGGGTCGTACAGCCGGAGCGCGAGCGCGCCGACGGTTGGTACGCCGACGAGCACTCCCAGGCCCGTCGCCGCGAGCGGCGCGTCGAAAACGACGAGCGCGTTCCATATCGGGGCGAGGAGCCCGGCGTACCAGCCCGCGGCGACGGCGGCGCCGGCCCCGATACCCAGCGCCGGTGCGGGTACCCCGCGGGTCCGCAGGGCGATGAGCGCGAAGGTGGCGGTCATTCCCGCGGCGAACAGCAGGGAGAGGGAGTACCAGAGCGCCAGAACGTCGAAGGGGGAAAGCGCGCCCGAGGCGACGAGCGGCGCGAAGCCCGCGCCGACGGGAAGGATGAACAACACCGCGTAGTAGGCCGCGTCCTTGAGCATGAACGCGCCCAGCAGGTCCCGCTTCGAAACCGGCAGGTAGGCCGACGAGGAGAGCAGCAGCGAGCGCTCGCCCAGCACGCGCTCGATGAGGTCCGAGCCAACCAGCCCGGCGGTTCCGGTGTAGAGGCCGAATCCGAGCACGACGAGGTGCGTCCCCGCCAGGACGTCGCCGACGGGCGTGCCCGCGACGTCGAGCGCCCACACCGCGGCCCCGGCGACGGCCGCTACCAGCAGGGGGAACGGCGCGAAGCGCCGCCCGCCGAAGAGGTCGCTGTGGAGGCGGAACTCCTCGCGGGCCAGCGGGAGGAGGAGTTCCCTCATCGGGGCGTGTCCCGGGCGTCCTCGCCCACGGTGTCGAGGAACGTCTCCATCAGGTCCGATTCCCCGGTAATCTCCTCGGTGGCGACCAGCCGGCCGTCGGTGACGACCCCGACCCTGTCACAGAGCTCCTCGGCAACGTCGATGTTGTGCGTCGAAAGGAGAGCCGTATTCCCCGCACCGGTGTACTCGACGAGCGCGCGCTTCACCCGCTCCTGGACGAGTGGGTCCAGATTCGCGAGGGGTTCGTCGATGAACACCGCCTCGGGCTCGTGGAGGAACGACTGGGTGACCATCACCTTCTGCTGTTGGCCCCGCGAGAGGTCGGCCGTGAGCGTGTCGAGCTTCGAGGCGAACCCCAGACGGTCGGCCCACTCCTCGCCGCGCTCGACGACGGGTTCGGCGTCGAGGCCGCGAACGCGGGCGACGAACTCGAAGAACTCGCGGGGCGTCAGGTAGCTCGGCGGCGCGTGGCGCTCGGGGAGGACGCCCACCAGTTCGCGGACGCCGACCGGTTCCGCCGCGGGGTCCGTTCCCAGCACTTCGGCGCGGCCCGAATCCGGGCGGGTCTGCCCGGTGAGCATTTCGATGGTCGTCGTCTTGCCGGCACCGTTCGGGCCCAGAAAGCCGAACAGCTCTCCCGACTCGACGGCCAGCGAGAGGCCGTCGACGGCGCGCACGTCGCCGTAGGCTTTGTGGAGGCCGTCCGCCTCGATAACTGCCATGTGCCGACTCCGTATGGGAGGGCGTTAGTTCTGGGGGCTGGCTACCCGAAGTACGCCAGAGCGCTGACGACGATGTAGGACAGCGAGAGGACTGCCACCAACAAGAGGAGGAAGGCAACGACGAGCGCGACGACCCGGTTCCGGCGCATACCGGGCGGACGGCGAGGCGCTACTTAAGAATGGCCGCAACGGAGCGCCGCGAACCCCGCAGCCTGCCGCTCCCGGTACTACCATTAGGGGGGACGCCGACCCGCCCGCATGGTCCGCGTCACAGTCTGGAACGAGCATATCCACGAGCGGGAACACGAATCCATCGCCGAAATCTACCCCGATGGCATCCACGGCGCCATCGCCGACGCCCTCGAAGAGGGCGGCTTCGATACCGAAACCGCGACTCTCCAGGAGCCCGAGCACGGGCTCACCGAGGACGTTCTGGCCGAGACGGACGTGCTCACATGGTGGGGCCACGCCGCTCACGACCGGGTCGAGGACGAGGTCGTCGAGCGCGTGAAGGAGCGGGTCCTGGACGGAATGGGCCTCGTCGTCCTCCACTCGGGCCATCTCTCGAAGATTTTCAGAGAACTGATGGGCACCGGCTGCATGCTGAAGTGGCGCGAGGCGGGCGAGACGGAGCGCCTCTGGGTCACCGACCCCGCCCACCCGGTCGCCGACGGGCTCGACGAGTACATCGAACTCCCCGAGACGGAGATGTACGGCGAGCACTTCGACATCCCCCAGCCCGACTCGCTCGTCTTCACCTCGTGGTTCGAGGGCGGCGAGGTGTTCCGTTCGGGCTGTGCGTACCACCGCGGGAAGGGACGAGTGTTCTACTTCCGCCCGGGGCACGAGACCTACCCCATCTATCACGACGAGGCGGTCCGACAGGTTCTCCGGAACGCCTGCGAGTGGGTCGCACCGGGCGACGCACCCGAGCTGAGCGAGGGGAACACAGAGCCCATCGAGCCCATCGACGGCGACGACCGGACCGTCCATTGACCCCGATTGGGGACAGTATTCATGTCGGGCGAGACCCCAGGGGAAAACGATGACTGCGGCACGCGACAGGGAGACGACGGTGACCGTCCGCGCGGGGGACGGCTACGACGGCGCGGCGCTGACTGCGGCTATCCGGGAGCGGACGGAACTCCGGGTGGCCGCGGAGAGCGACGTCCGCGTCGTGTTCAGCGACGACCCCGCGGCGCTCGACGGGCTCGACGACGCGCCGACGGTCTGTGTCACCGCGTCACCCGCCGTCGCGGACGCCCTCGCCGGACGGCCCGACACGCGGCTCGTCAACTGGACCGGCGAGGAGACCCTTCCCTTCGTCGCCGCTGCCGTCCGCGGGCTGACCGAGCCTGAGGGCGCCGGTGGGGCGCGGGACTCGGCGCTCGTCCGCTACGAACAGCTGATGGACACCATCGGCGACGCCGTCTACGCCCTCGACGACCGGGGCCGGTTCACGTACGTCAACGAGTCGATGTGCGAGCTGACGGGGCTCGCCGAGGACGACCTGCTTGGCACCCATGTCGGCGTCATCAAGGACCAACAGACCGTCGAGGAGGCGGAAGACGCCCTGCGCGAACTCCTCCATGGCGAGCCCGGGGAGCAGGTTTCCCTCGAAGTGGACATCATCACCGCCGACGGGGAGCGGGTCCCCTGCGAGGACCGGATGACCCTGCTTCCCCCCGAAGACGAGTTCCGCGGCACGGTCGGGACCCTGCGGGATGTCACCGCCCAGCGGCGCCGTGAAGAGATGTTCGGCGGGCTCATCGACGCGACCCAGCGGATGATGGGAGCAGAGCGTCCCCGCGACATCGCGGAAACCATCGTCGAGACGGCAGCCGAGACACTGGACCGCGAGCTCACGACCGTCCGCTTCTTCGACGACGGCGAGCTCGTGCCGGTCGTGAGTAGCCCCACCGCCGAGTCGGTGCTCCCCGAACGGCCTGTCTACGACGCGGCGGAAGGCCCGGTCGGCAAGGCGTTCACGAACGGAGAGGCGCTGTTCCGGCAGGCCGGGAACATCGACGACGACCGCGACCGCAGCGCCGTGGCGGGCGCGCTCTACCTCCCGCTCGGAGCACACGGCACCGTAACGCTGGGCACGAAGGACGAGGGGTTCGACGACCAAGACCGCTACTTCGCCGAACTGCTGGCCTCCATCGCGACGACAGCCCTCGACCGCGCGGAGCGACGGCGCGAACTCCGCCGCTACGAGGCCGTCGTGGAGGCCGTCGACGACATGGCCTTCGCGGTGGACGAAGAGCGCGTCCTCCGCATCGTCACCGAACCGTTCGCGTCGGCGCTCGGCTACGAGCGCGATGAGCTCCTCGGCGAACACGTCTCCGAGGTCGGCGGGGCCTTCCTCGAAACCGTTCTCGACGCGGCGGCCGCGGGCGAGTCCGTCGTCCGCGAAGGCGAGCTCGAACGCCGTGAGGGCGACGCCTTCCCGGTCCGCGCGAGCGTCGCCCCCGTTCGACGCTCCGACTTCGAGGGGGCCGTCGTCGCGCTGGCCGACATCTCCGACCTGCTCTCCGCGCGGGCGGAGGCGACCCGGCAGCGCGACCGCTTCATCAACCTCTTCGACAACCTCACCGACCCCGTCGTCGAAATCGAGTTCGACGGGCCCCCCACGGTCGTCGGCGCGAACGACGCCTTCCGCGAGGTGTGCGAGGGCAACGACGTCGCCGGCACGGCCGTGACCGACCTCCGCGAACGGCTCCCCAACGACGATGTCGCCGACGAACTCGCGCGGGTCGGGGACGCCGACCTCACCGACGTGGAAGTGGAGGTGGCCGTCGGCGGGGAGAACACCCGACACTACGCGTTGCGGAACGTCTCCTACACGCTCGACGGCGTCGAGCGGGCCTTCGTCGTCTTCACCGACGTAACCGCGCTCAAGCGACGCGAAACGCACCTTCAGGTGTTGAACCGCGTCTTCAGACACAACCTCCGCAACGACCTGAACGTCGTGTTGGGCTACGCCGACGAGCTCGAACGGACTGAGGAGGGCGGCACTGCGCTCCGTGCGAAGCGCATTCGGGAGACGGCCGAGCGCCTCACATCGCTCTCGGAGACCGCGAAGACGATTCAGGCGGTGTTGGGCGCCGAGAAAGCGGCGAAGCGCCCCCGAGAGCTGGCGGCGGTGCTCGAGGAGGCGATGGCGACGGCGCGGGCCGAACACCCCGACGCCGAAGTCGACGCGACCGTCGAGGACCCCGACGCGACGGTCGGTGCGGACGACTACCTCGCGCAGGCGGTCGCCGAGCTGGTCGAGAACGGCGTCGAGCACGGCGAGTCCCCCGTCTCGGTTCGGGCGTGGGCGGAGAGCGACGAGGCCGTTATTGAGGTGACCGACGAAGGGTCGGGCATCCCCGAGTCGGAGTGGGGGACAGTCGTCAGCGGCCGAGAGATAACCCAGCTCAGCCACGGCACCGGACTCGGCCTCTGGTTGGTGCGCTGGATCGTCGAGTCCCACGGCGGCGAGCTGTCGCGCTCCGAGGGGAACGGGACGACGGTGACGCTCCGGCTGCCGCGATAGCCGGGACCGTCGGACACAAGAGCACGCCCGGCCTACGGCGTCCGAATGGGTTTGCTGTCGAACCTCGGATTTATGCTGGCGATGCTCGCCCTCGGGGTCGGCGCCCGCTACGTCGGCGTCCTCACCCCGCCGCGGCGGGACCGCCTCAACCAACTCGCGTTCTACCTCGCGCTCCCCGCCGTCGTCTTCACCTCGACGTACACCGTCTCGCTGGGAGAAGTCGTCTCCGTCCCCCTCGTCGCCGGACTGGTCATCGTTCTGTTGGGCGTCGCCGGCGTCGCCTGGGCCGTCCACGGTGTCGTCACCGCGCCCCCGGCCCGGCGGGTGGCGGTCGTCCAGTCCTACCACTGTAACTTCGGCTATCTCGGAGTGCCGGTCGTGGCGCTTACCTTCGGCTCGGGGAGTCTCATCACCGCGAAGGCCAGCCTCCTCCTGGGTATCGGCGCGCTCATCCAGTCGTTCGTCACCGTCTCGATTCTCGTCTCGGGGGGGAACGCGGCCGTCTCCTACCGGAACCAGGCGAAGGGCATCGTTACCAACCCGGTCATCATCGCGCTCGTCGTTGGACTGACGTTCGCACGCTTCGGCATCGGCGTGCCCGCCCCCCCGCTGGCGGTTCTGAACGTCCTCGCGGAGCTGGCGCTGCCCGCCGCGCTTCTGGGGGTGGGTGCCTCGCTCATTCTCGACTTCGGCGATGTGGACGTGTCCGCCGTCGCCTCGGTGGTCGGGCTCAAGACCGTCGGAATGCCGCTCGCCGCGTTCGGCGTCTTCTCCGCGCTGGGCGCGACGGCGACGACGCTGACGGCGGGCGTCGTGATGACGGCGATGCCGACGGCCGTCTCGACGTACCTCTACGCGAGCGAACTCGGCGGCGACGCGGAGTTCGCGTCGCTGAACGTCTTTCTCACCACCTTCGCTTCCTTGGGAACGCTGTTCGTGCTGTTGAGTCTGTTCGGCTAGTCGAGCGCGAGTTCCACGCCGTCGTCGGTAAAGCGGAGCGAGACCCCATCGGTGGCGCGCCCGTACTCGCTGGGGTGGCGCCCCCGTTTCCGGGGGCGGACGCGCTCTTCGAGCAGTCCGTTCTCGACGAGCGTCTCGACTTTCCGATAAACCGAGGAGAGCGGCACCTCACACTCCTCGGCCAGCTCGTTGACCGTGTGTGGCGAGTCGCCGCAGGCCGCAAGGATGCGGCGGCTGTCGTCGTCGCTCAGGGCGTCGAGAACGTCCTCGGGGTCCGGGCTCGCGAGTTCGCGCGTCACTCCCTTCGTGTCCATGGTCGAGTTAACGCCCTCGCTCGGAGGTGTTCCGACCCGCCATATACGGGGAGTTCAAAAGGGGGCAAACGATACAGGCGTCGAGTATCTACCCCTCCACGTATGGAGGGGATACGAGCGGAACTGACGTTCCCGGAACCGCGGTGTCCGGTGGCCGAGGCCGGGACGGACGACGGGCCGGTGCGTTCGATGGCCCGGAGCGTCACCGAGGACACCGTCACAGAGGAGTTCGTCCTCGGGCGCGACGCCGACCCCGAGGCCGCGAGCGCCGAACTCGAACGCGTTTTCGACTACGACGACCGGAGCGTCTACCGCTTCGAGCGCGACGACGAGTGGGGCTGTCCCTGCGAAGCCATCGAGGAGCACGGCTGTCCGGTGTTCGACGTCCGCACCGAGGGTGGCGACCTGCGTCTGGCGTTCCACGCCGCGGACCACGGAACGCTCAGCGACGTGGTGAACGACCTCCGTGAGCACTGGGACGTAGCGGTCTCCGGGCTCTTCCGCACGGGCGGCGAGACCGCCGAGCGGGAACTGGTGCTCGTCGACCGGGCCGAGCTCACCGAACGCCAGCGCGAGGTGCTCCGGACGGCCTACCGGATGGGCTACTTCGCGGCGCCGCCGACCGCGAACGCGGGCGACGTGGCCGCGGAGCTGGACATCAACCGCTCGACGTTCCGGGAGCACCTCGCGGCCGCACAGTCGAAGCTGCTGGACGCGGTACTGGATACTCCCACGAACTGAGAGGAACCGGTGGTCGTTTACCGTCGGGACTCGGCGGACCGGGTATGGCCGCGACGGAAGGCGATGGGTTCCCGTGGTATCTGAAGGCGATGTTCGTGCTCGTCGGCGCGCTGATCGTTTTTATCGTCGTCGTGGATGCCCTCGAACTGCTGGGCGCGCTCTGAATCACCCGATCTGGCGGCGCTCGATGCGCGCAGCCAGGTCCTCACCGTCGACGACGGACGCGCTGAAGTCGGCGTCCTCGCAGAGCCGCGAGAGTGTGTCGCGTCGCCGCTTGAGTTCCTCGAGTGCTGCCGACGCCTCCGTGTCGTCGAGCGCGACGCTCGTCGTGAGCAACAGCCCCGGGAACTCCCCGTCGCCGCGGTGGTAGACGCTCATCTCGAAGGACGGGTCGACCTCGGACTCGTGGGCCAGCCGAACCGGGAGCCCGAGGCGCTCCTCGACCCGTTCGGCCACGCGCTCGACCGTCTCCTCGTCGAGGACTTCCTCCGTGGCGTCGGCGTGGAGCTCGGCCTCGACAGCGGCGAGCAGGTAGTCGCCGCTGCGCACGGTGTCGTCCTCGAACGCCTCGGCGTGGTCGCTTTTACCGTCCATCAACACCCCCTCCGTCGGCCGTGGTATCGGTTCATCGAACTCCCTGGTTGTGGATACTGTCGGGGGAATTGTAAGTTCTTCCTTTGGGGTAGAAGCGTTGCACCGCGTGTTTTCCGAACTTCAAAGTTTGGAACCCCTGGGGGCCGGGACTACGGCAGTATCGAGACGGGCACCGGCGAGCTCCCGGGCGCGAGTAGACCGTCGCTGACGAGCCCCCACAGCGGGAGCGCGTAAGCGATGACGACGAGAACCGCCGCAACGGCCAGCCAGAGGCGCAAGTTGTCGAGAATCGTCGGCGCGTGCTCGGGCCCCGAGAGGGGCTCCGGAATCGACCCGTTCACTCGGAGGGTGCCGCCGCGGTGGCCGAGCCACGTCGCGCCCATCACGCCGAGGAACATCGCGAGCGCGACGAACAGGAGGGTACCACCGAGGGCGATTTGGAGTCGCATCTCGCCGATGCTACCCACGAGCCCGCCGAACTCGACGGTTTCGTACTGGGGTTCGGCCGTCCGTCGGGGGACGCCAGCGAGCCCGGCGCGGTGCATCGCGTTCGACATCAGCCCCATGCCGAGGAACCAGACGTAGGGTTGAATCGCCGCGACCGGCCGCCAGCGCAGGCGCTTGCCCGTGACCTGTGGCACGAGCCAGTAGCTGATGGCCATGAACGTCAGCGCCGTGGCGGTGCCCACGGTGAGGTGGAAGTGACCGGGCACCCAGAGGGTGTTGTGGATGAGGTAGTTGATGTTCATCCCGGCGTTTATCATCCCGGAGAAGCCGCCGGCGGCGAACATCAGGCCGGCGAGCGCACAGCCCGCGAAGGCGGGGTTGTCCCACGGGAGCGATTTGAGCCACGCCAGTCTCCCCTGTCCGCCGCGCTGGCGGGCGCCGTGCTCCATGCTCGCGACGACGGTGAAGGCGGTGAGCAGGGAGGGCAACAGGAGGAACATCGTGTTCGTCATCGCGAGGAACTTGAAGCCGCTCGGGATGCCGGGGTCGACGTACTGGTGGTGGAAGCCCACCGGGGTCGAGAGGAGCAAGAAGAGCACGAAGACGATTCTGGCGAGGGGGTCGCTGAAGAGCCGCCCCCCCGAGAGCTTCGGGAGGATGGTGTACCAGACGAAGTACGCCGGCATCAGCCAGAAGTACACCACCGGGTGGCCGAAGTACCAGAACAGCGTCCGCGTGAGAAGCGGGTCGACCGTCTCGATGAGGCCCAGCGACCACGGCAGGAGGAAGACGAGCACCTCCACCGCGACGCCGAGCGTGGAGAGATACCACAGCAGCATCGTCGCCAGCACCATGAACGTCTGGAGCGGGATTCTGGAGTCGGGGTTCTCCGAGCGCCACTCAAGGAACGTCAGTATCCACTCGGCGCCGACGAGCCACGACCCTACGACGAGGAGAACGAGCCCGACGTAGAAGGCCGGATGCGCCTGCAGCGGCGCGTAAAACGTGAAGAGCACGTCCGCCTCGAAGGGCATCGAGGGAACCAGTCCGCCCAGGACGGTGACCGCGGCGAGCACCGTCCCGGCGAGGAGCATCCCGAACCAGAGCTTCGTCCGGGTCGGGTTGGCGAGGTCGCGTTCCAGACTCCTGGTGACCCCCCAGGTGAACAGCCCCGAGAGGAAGAACGTCGTGAACACCAAGGCGAGCAGCACGCCGTGGCCCGTCAGGATGGTGTAGTAGTCGCCCGAGCTCACGAAGCCCCTGAACACGCCCGTGCGGTGGAGGGCCTGAATCAGCCCGAACAGCCCGCCGATGCCGAGCGCTCCGAAGGCGACGAGGAACTGCCAGCGCGTTAGTTTGGCGGCCGCGGGGTAGTCGTCGACGAACGTCATGGTGCCTCCGTGACGTTCCCGCCGTCGAACTCGTCCTCGGGCACGACGTGGAGCTGGCCCGCCATCTCATGGTGGGCCGCTCCGCAGTACTCGTGACAGACGATGCCGTACTCCGCGGGGTCGTCGAATCGGACCTCCAGTTCGGCTATCTGGCCCGGAATCGCCATCGTGTTGATGTTCGTCCCGACGACCTCGAAGCCGTGAACCACGTCGGCGCTAGCGACGTGGAAGGTGACGTTGCTCCCCGCCGGGAGGCGAATCGGCGATTCCGTCCCGGGCTCGAAGGCGAAGCGCTTGGAGACGACGTACACATCGTAGGAGTCGGGGCCGCTCCGGTAGACGCCGGGTTCCTCGAAGTTCGAGGAGTTCACCGGGTTCTCGGTGAAGACCTGTCCGCCGGCGTCGTCGACCATCTGGACGCCGCCGACCACGCCGCCGTAGGTGACGGTCACGACGAAGCCGACGATGAGGAGGACCGACGCGAACAGCCAACCCTTCTCGAATCGGTGTATCTCCATCAGCCGATCACCGTGGGTCCGTT
>JBEQBK010000012.1:0-26006 GCA_041639855.1 Halobacteriaceae archaeon
CGGTGGGCGGTCGGGACGGTCAGCGCGACGTTCACGTCGCGGAAGTCGTCCTCGACGCCCTCTAGGTAGGCGAACAGTCGGTCCAAGAGGTCGTGCTCGGGGTCGGCGTCCGCCTCCACGGGGAAGGAGACGCTCAGGAGCTTCTCGCCCGCCACCCCGACCTGTATGTGGCGGCCCAGATACGACGACTCCCGCGCGTAGATGCCTTCCATACCCGCTCAGTCCCCCCGCGCGCACTTAAACCCCGGCGAGCGTCGCAAGCCTTATGAACATATTAGCACATCAAAGTACGATAATGGACGATGAAGGGCAACTAGACCCTGCGGTCCGTTCGATACTCGACGCGGCCCGTGGGCGCGGCGGCGCGGAGGGGCGGGTTTCGGTGGAACCCCGCTCGCTCGCGGACGCCTTCGAGCGGGCCGAACGAGACGGTCGTGTCCCCGTTATCGCCGAGGTGAAGCCCACCAGCCCGACGACGGAGGGAACCCGGGAGGACGACCCGGTCGAACTCGCGGAGGCGATGGTCGAGGGCGGCGCGGCCGCGCTCTCGGTGCTCACCGAACCGGAGCATTTCGGCGGGTCGCCCGGCTTTCTCGAACGGGTCCGCGAAGCCGTCGACGTGCCCGTGCTCCGGAAGGACTTTCTCCTGACCGAGGACCAACTCGACGCCGTCGAGGCTGACGTCGTGTTGCTCATCGCGCGCTTCCTGGGCGACGATCTGGAGCCGATGCTTGAAGCGGCCCGCGAGCGCGGCTTTCAGGTGCTCGTGGAGGTTCACACCGAAGCGGAGGCCGAGCGCGCCCTCGACGCGGGCGCCGCGTTCGTCGGTGTGAACAACCGCGACCTCTCGAAACTGGAAGTGGACCTCGAAACCTTCGAACGTGTGGCGCCCGAACTGTCGGATGTGACCCGCGTCGCCGAGTCCGGAATCAGCACGAAAAACGACGTCGAGCGGATGCGCGCGGCCGGTGCCGACGCGTTGCTTATCGGCTCGGCCATCATGGACGGCGACGTGTACGAGAACACCCGGCGATTGACACAGCATGAGCTCTGACACAGGGAAGTTCGGCGATTACGGCGGACAGTACGTACCGGAGAGCCTGATGCCCGCGGTCGGGGAGTTGGAGGACGCCTATCAGCGCTACGTCCTCGACAACGAGGACGGGTTCCTGGACGAGTTCCGCCGTCGACTGGCGGATTTCGGTGGGCGCCCCACGCCCTTACAGCACGCCGAGCGCCTCTCGGAGCGCTACGGCCACCCGGTCTATCTCAAGCGGGAGGACCTGCTCCACGGCGGCGCGCACAAGCTGAACAACGCGCTCGGGCAGGTTCTGCTGGCGAAGTACATGGGCAAGGAGCGCATCATCGCCGAGACCGGCGCCGGCCAACACGGCACGGCAACGGCGATGGCGGCCGCCCACCTCGACATGCCCTGTGAGGTGTACATGGGCACCCGCGATATCGCGCGCCAGCGGCCCAACGTCTTCCGGATGCGCCTGAACGGCGCCGAGGTGAATCCCGTCTCGACGGGGCGGGGAACGCTGAAGGAGGCCATCAACGAGACGATGCGCGACTGGGCGACGAATGTCGAGGACACCCACTACGTCATCGGGAGCGTCGTGGGCCCTCACCCGTTCCCGGTGATGGTCCGGGACTTTCAAGCGGTTATCTCCGAGGAGGCCCGCGAGCAGTTCGACGAGAAGGTCGGGGGACGACCTGACTCCGTGGTGGCGTGTGCCGGCGGCGGGTCGAACACGATGGGGAGCTTCCACAACTTCGTTCCCGACGAGGCGACCGACCTGTTCGCCGTCGAGGCCGGTGGCTCCTCGCTGGAAGTCGACACGGAGGCGGGCGTCGCGCCCAACTCCGCGTCGCTCTCGACGGGGGAGGAAGGCGTACTCCACGGCGCGCGCACCAAGCTTCTGCAGGACCCGAACGGCCAGGTGATGGAGTCCCACTCCGTCTCGTCGGGACTGGACTACGCCGGCGTCGGCCCGGAGCTCGCGGCGCTCGTCGATGAGGGGCGGGTCACACCCGTCAACGTCGACGACGACGCGGCCCTCGAAGCGTTCCACCGCCTCTCCAGTACGGAAGGCATTATTCCGGCGCTCGAAACCGCCCACGCCTTCGCCTTCCTGGAGGAGACCGACCGCGAGTTGGGGACGACGGTCGTGACCGTCTCCGGGCGCGGCGACAAGGACCTCGACGCGGTCATCGAGGAGACCTCCAAGCGGGACATCGAAGGTGCGCCGGACATGGACGTGTTCCGCGAGGTGAACGAATGAGCTTGGAGGACGCCTTTTCGGATGGTCCGGCGTTCATCCCCTACATCGCGGCGGGTGACCCGTCGATGGAAGCCACGGAAGCGTACGTGAAGTCCCTCGAACGCGGCGGCGCGGACGTCATCGAACTCGGACTGCCGTTCTCGGAGCCCATCGCGGAGGGGCCCACCATCCAGCAGGCCGTCGTCCGCTCGCTAGAGGGGGGAACGACGCCCGACGACTACTTCGACCTCTGTGAGCGACTGGAGGTCTCGGTGCCGCTGGTCTGTATGACCTATTACAATCTCATCTACCACTACGGCGACGAGCGCGGCCCCCGCCCGTTCGTGGAGCGCGCCGCCGAGGTCGGAATCGAGGGGCTTGTTGTTCCGGACCTCCCCGCTGAGGAGGCTGGCCCCCTCCGGGACGCCTGCGACGAGTTCGGGTTGGATTTGGTCTTTATCGTCGCGCCCACCACCGAGGGCGAGCGCCTGGAGACGATCATGAACCAAGTTTCGGGCTACGTCTACGTGCAGGCGCGGCTCGGCACGACGGGCGCGCGCTCGGACGTGTCCGGCGAGACCGCCGAGAGCCTGCGGAAACTCGAACGCTGGGACGTCCCGAAGGCCGTGGGCTTCGGCATCAGCGAGTACGACCACGCCAAGGAGGTCGTCGAGGCCGGTGCGGACGGCGTCATCGTCGGGAGCGCACTGGTGGACATCATCGCGGCGGGCGGTGCGGACACGGAAGCAACGGCCGCGAAGCTGGAGGAAAAGGCGGCTGAACTCAAGGCCGGCGCCCTCGCGGGAGCCGGGAAGGCGCCCGAATCGGAAACGACATAACCGGACGTTTGCTATGCCTGCACACACATGAACACCGGGACCGCCGCGCGTCTCGCGCGCATCGGGACGGAGGGCAACCACCTCATCGTACCGATGGACCACGGCCTCACGCTCGGTGCCGTCGACGGCCTCGTAGACCTCGAGGGAACCGTCGACGCCGTCACGCGCGGGGGCGCCGACGCCGTCCTCACACAGAAGGGCGTCGCCGGCCGCGTTCATCCGAACAAGAACGGCGCGGGCTACATCGTCCACCTGAACGGCTCGACCTCGATCGGCCCCGACGAGAACGACAAACGACCCACCGGCACGGTGAAGGAAGCCGTCCGCGCGGGCGCCGACGCCGTCTCCTTCCACATCAACGTCGCCAACGAACACGAGCGCGAGCAAATCGAGGGCCTCGCCGAAGTGACCGCCGAGGCGAAGGAGTACGGGATGCCCGTGCTCGCGATGGCCTACGTCCGGGGCCACGACGCGAACTCCGAGGACCCCGAGGCCTTGGGCCACGCCGTCCGCCTCGCGGAGGAGTTGGGCGCCGACGTGGTGAAGACGGCGTACTCCGGCGACGCCGGCTCCTTCGAGCGCGTCACCGAGTCGACTTCGCTGCCGGTGGTCATCGCCGGCGGTTCGAAGGGCACCGACGAAGAGACGCTCTCGATGGTCCGCGGTGCGATGGACGCCGGCGCTGCCGGCGTCTCGATGGGCCGCTCCGTCTTCCAACACGAGCGCCCGGAAGCCATCACCCGCGCGGTCGGCGCAGCCATCCACGACGGCGCCACGCCTCAGGAGGCCCTGCGCGTCGCCGGTCTCGCGGAAGCGTAGGGCTGTCTGCGGAGACGGTCGGCTGTCGCATGTCCCGCACCTTCGTCCGCGGTCGACTGTCGCACGACCGAGACCTCCGGACAGAACGGCTGTTACACGTCCTGCACCTTCGGCAGTAGTTTTTTCGCTCTTGCCGTTCCCTCTCCGGCTATGGGTTCCACACAGTTCGACTTCGCGGACGAGACGGTCATCGTCACCGGCGGCTCCTCCGGTATCGGGCGCGCCATCGCGTTGCGCTTCGGCGAGGCCGGCGCGGACGTCATCGTCGCGGACATCCGGGAGGACCCCAAGGACCTCGACGCCGACGTGCCGACCCACGAGGTCGTCGAAGAGCTCGGGGGCGAGGGCCGATACGTCGAGACGGACGTTTCCGACCCCGACGAGGTCGAGGCCGTCGTCGAGGCGGCACGCGAGTTGGGGGGTGTGGACGTGATGGTGAACAACGCCGGTCTCTACATCGAATCCGGATTCACGGAGCTCTCGCCCGAGGAGTTCCGACAAATCCACGACGTGAACGTCGGCGGCGTCTTCTTCGGCACCCAGGCCGCGGCCGAGGACATGATGGAGCGCGACGACCCGGGCGCCATCGTCAACACGGCCTCCATCTCCTCGAATTTCGCCCAGCACGGCCAGGTCCACTACGACTCCACCAAAGGGGCAGTGCGGATGATAACTCGGGGCGCGGCGCTCGAACTCGCGTCGGAGGGCATTCGGGTGAACGCGGTCGCGCCCGGCCAAATCGCGACGGAGTTCGTCGAAGGCCTCACAGAAGAGATGCAGGAGAACGCCGCGGAGAACGGCTTTCTCAAGCCCATCCCCCTGGGAAGGGAGGGCTATCCCGCCGACATCGCGCCGGCCGCGCTCTACCTCGCCAGCGAGGACGCGGGCTACACGACGGGCGAACTGCTGCACGTTGACGGGGGGTGGCACACCTGTTGATGACCGAGCGCACCCCGCTCGCGGGCGGGGTCGGCGCCGCGGTCGGCGCCGCGGTCGCGAGTACGACCGACTTGGAACCGTTCGCCGTGGCGCTCCTCGTGGCGGCCGTCGTCGGCGCCGCCGTCGCCGTGGGAACGCTGCGCGCGCTGGCGTTCGCCGACTGAACTAATCCGCGCCGCCCGCGTGCCGCGCGACGGTGAAGGAATCGAAGTCGACGCCGTCCATCTCCGGCGGCGCGTCGTGGGGACGACTGACGATGATGTCGCCCGCGCGCTGGCTGCCGATACCAGGGAGGGCTTCGAGTTCGTCCATCGACGCGGCGTTCACGTCGAGGGGATAAGGCACGCCGGTGACGGACCGGTAGCCGTGGTCCGTAATCGCGATGTCCACCGTTTTCCCCAACTCGCGCTCGCCAGGAATCCCCACCAGCAGGGCGTACGTGCCCAGCTGCCGGCCGAAGGTCTTCCCGTCCTGGTGGTACTCCAGGTGCACGTCGGGCAGGACGGTGCCGGGCGGCGCCACCCGTTTGAGCATCGGGTTGTCGATCTCCTCTCTGACCTCGCGCTTGTAGGATTTGAACTGCTTTTTGTGGTCGAGGGCGATGTCCGCGCCCGTCTCGGACATCTCGGTCCCCTCGAAGGCCATCACCTGCCGGATGTTCACGCGGCGGAGCATCAGCCCCTCCTCTAAGACCGTTCTGAGGAAGTCGCGGTTGTGCTCGTAGGTCTCGGGACGCTCGCCCTCCAGCCCGTGGACGAGGTTGATGCCGGGCAGAAGCTTTGGCAGGCGATTCCCGTCGGGCCGCCAGCCGCCGGCCTCGTTCACCACCCGAACCGCTTCGAGACACTCCTCGGCGGAGACGAGCAGGTTGTTTTTCTCCCTGACCTCGGGGTCCGCGGATTCGAGGCCGAAGGCCGCGGTGTCGCCGGGCGTGTTGTGCTCGGCGATGGTTTCGATTGCCTCCCTCGACGCTTCGGGGTACTCCGTGATTGTCACGGGGTTCATGTTGTCCAAATGGAGCGTTTCGAGGTCGGGCGCGACCTCGCGAATCCCGCCGTAGAGGCGTTCGAGGGCGTCGGGATTGGGTGCCTCCCCGTCGCCGCCGAAGGCGAGGATGTCGGCCTGCCGGCCGAGGCGGAAGTTCTTCACGCCGGCGTCCGCGAGCGCCTGGACCTCCTTCACGACCGAGGCGGCCGAGCGGAAGTCCGGGTCGCCGTAGAGGGGCTCGGTGCAAAAGGAACACCGGTAGGCACACCCCCGCGACGTTTCCAGTTCGGCGATGAGGTAGTCGGGGTGGTTCGGGTGTTGCTCCACGACGAAGGCGCCCAGGTGGGCCCACGTATCGAGTTCGGCGTTGTCCCGCACGCGGTTGCCGAAGCCGCCGAGGTCCTCTTTCACCAAATCGTGGGCCGCGGCCTCCACGTCGCCCTTCGCCACGAAGTCGAAATCCAAATCGCGGCGCTCCATCTCCTGTGCGCCGGCGTTCTCGTCGCCGACGCCGAAGCGGATGGGCCCGCCCATCAGGCTCGTCCCCTCGGCGGTCCACGCCAACTCTCTCACTTCGTCGGGTTCGGCGGGCGTCCCGCCGACGTACTTCCCGGGGACGGTCATCCCGCCGATGTACACCATCAGGTCGGCGTCGGCCACGTCGGCCCATTTTCCCCGCTCGTCGCGGAGTTCGTCGATGGTGTGGTAGGTGATGTTGGATTCGGGCACGCCCGCGTCCACGAGCGCGCCGGCGGTGAATCGGGGGTACGTCGAGACGTACGGCGGCACCCCGAAATGCGCCGGCTCGTCGACGTAGCCGTCCACGAGCGTCACGTCCAGCGCGGCGGGGTCGGTCATAGGGACGAATACGCACGGGAGCGTAAAAGCTCGGCTATCGAGGCGGTCGGTTCAGTCCCGTCGCTCAAACGCACGCGGGGCCACGGGAACCGCTTTGCCACCATGGACTCGAACCGCTTGGAATGGAGGCAAACTTCTCTGTCTCATTCCCAGAACAGGGCGAAGAAGACATACTACACACCACAGACCACTATCCTAATCGAGACACGACGGCCGGCAGTGAGACGTTTTCTATTTCACCAAGCTTTGGACCAGTTTCCTCAGATCTCTCTGAGATTATATTCCCCGACACCGATTTTGATCATGTTTCATATGACCATGTCTCATGGAAATTTGATTACGGCGCTATCGGAACGACAGACGTTCCGACCGGTATAGAAGATACAATCGGTGTTAGATTTGATTTCAGCGCCGAGAACATCCCTGATGACGCTCCGTCTGTCTATATGAAGACTCTCTGGGAACATGACTACTTATTTAATATCTCTGTGTCGTGCCCCTACGGGGACACCATTGTGTATAGTAGCACACCAGAGTACCAAGCCGAAGAGTACGTCTCCATAGCACAGTCCTAAGTTAAGGATTGTATAAAATCTAAATCAGAACGGCACTATGGACCGACGAAAGTTTCTCCAGATTGGACTGCTTTCTGTGTTCGGAGCGGGCTGTAGCACCCTGTCAGAGACCTCAACTGCAGATATCAAGATCGCGAATCGCACGGACCAGACCCTCCAGCTTGATGTCGAAGTCTCGACCCGAGACACGCTCTTGTCCAATCCGGAAACGGTGTACGACAAGCAAATCGAGATTGAGCCGACGAACGCCGTCTTTAGGGTCCGCGAAGATGTCGTCCCACAGGGTTCGTATATTGTTGATATCCGCGTTAGTGGCTTCCAGAATCGAGAGCCGGTTGAGCATCCGACTTACATCTGGGAGAACAGTTGTGATGAACAGGTTCTCATCATCGGAATTGACCCATCTGGAGAGGTAGACCTCCTCCAGAACAACTGCTCCTGAAGTCGGTGTTTTGCCCGCCGGCAGGCGGTTCGACCGCCGACTGACGGCGGATGCCACCCGACGGGCCGTGGTAACCCGACCCTCGCAACCGTTATCCCTGAGACGGACATACAGTTGTTTGTAATGGCAAACGGTAAGGTTGATTTCTTCAACGACACAGGCGGCTACGGTTTCATTTCGACTGACGACGACGCTGTCGACGAGGACGAGGACGTGTTCTTCCACATGGAGGACGTTGGCGGTCCGGACCTCGAAGAAGGGCAGGAAGTGGAGTTCGACATCGAGTCTTCCCCCAAGGGCCCGCGCGCGTCGAACCTGCAGCGACTGTAAACACCGGTAGAGCGCCCTGCGACCGGTAGCAGGGACAACTTCCGATTCTCCGACAATCTCACTCCGTAGTTCCGACGCCGTTCGGAACGGAGTGGAACGTTTACGCGGCGCTACAGTCGCGCAGCTCGTAGGTCCCGTTCTCGACCGTCAGGTTCGTCGTTGCGTTCGCCACGGGCTTGCCGTCCGCGAGCACGCGGGCCACGACCGCCGTCCGGTCGCCGACGGCGAGGGTTTCGTCGTCGGCGAACGTCGCGGAGACGCGCTCGCGGCCCCCGGCTATCGGCGTCATCGTCCGGTCCCCCGTCTCCGGAAGCGAGAGCGCGAGGGTTCCCGCGTCCGAGGCGTTCGCCACCGTCACGCTGCCCGTGAGCCGCAGGGTGTCCGGGGGAACGCCGACGCTGAGACACGTTCGGGTGCCGTTTCCGGTGTCCGGAACGTCCCACTCGTCGTTCAGTTCGAGTGTGAGGTTCGCGGACTCGACGCTCGCTTCGGTGTCCATCGCCGCGAGAAAGGGCGCGCCGACGGCGACGAGCCCTCCGAGAAGGAGCGCGTTCACCCCGAGCACGAGGAGGACCTGCCGCTTGGAGGGCGGCCAGTTCAACAACCACGGGAGGACGTTCATGGACGACCCGACGCGTCCCCCGGGGCTAAGCGTTCGGGACGGATACGACCGACGCCGGGGATTATAAGACGCGCGCGGACCTTCATTTCCCTATGCCCGCGACGCTCGAAGTCGTCTGTGAAAACGAGGACTGCGAACTCGACATGTTCGAGCTCCACTACACCTACGAGATGCCTGACGACGTAGGCGTGGAGGACTTCGACTGTCCCTACTGCGGGACGGTCGAGGACCTGCGCGAGGTCGAGCTATGAGCCCCGGCGCCGACTTCCCGAAGGCCGTCGCCCGTGCGGCGCTCAAGCGAGTGGGGAGAGTCGCCGCCCGCCTCCAGGAGGAGACGGCGCTCCCGGCGGACGTCCTAGAGAGCGAGACGGAGTACCTCGTCGTCATCGACGTGCCCGGCGCGACGCCCAGCGACGTGCGCGTGCGCTACGTCGACGGCGCCGTCGCCGTGAGCGTCGACCGCTTCCGGGAGTTCAACGACGGGTTCGAGATGCGCTTCCCGGGCCGGGGCCTCCAGCTCGACGGCCGAGTCGACCTCCCCGACGACGCCGTCGTGGACCCGGACGCGGCCCGCGCGGAACTGCAGTCCAACGGCACCCTCCAGGTGTATCTCCCGAAGGTCGGTGGCAAGGAAGCCGAGAGCGAGGCCGAATCGGACACGGAGAACGAGTCGGACGCCGACGACGCCACCGACGGCACCGTCGCGGACGACGCCTAATCGAGGGCCATTCCCTCGACGATGTCGAACGCCTCGTCGCCGTCGAAGCGGGTCGGGTCGAAGGCGGCGATGCCGTCCCCGCCGAGGATTTGTTCCGCTATCGCCTCCCCGAGCGCCGGCGCCCGCATGAAGCCGTGGCCGTGCCACCCGGCGGCGACGTACAGTCCCCCCGCCTCGCCCAGCAGCGGGTTCGCGTCCGGCGTCGCGGTGCAGAGTCCGGCCCACCCCGACCCGGGGCGCCCCTCGAAGTTGAGCAGGCGCTCGCGCAGCCGGCGGGCCATCGTCGCCGGAAACCCCTCGTCCGCCGCCGTCTCCCAGTTGTCGGGGTCGATCGGGGTGGACTCGGCCCCGTCGCCGGCCAGTATCCCCGTCCGGGTTGGCCGCGCGTAGTACCCTTCGGTGGCGTCGTAGAGGGTCGGTATCGCCGGCCCGCCCGAACGGACGGCCTGTACGCGGTACGCTTCGAGCGCGACCGACACGCCGGCGTCGGACAGCAGCGCGTCAGTGTGCGGTCCCGCTGCGACGAGCACGTCGTCGTACGTCGTTTCTTCCCCGTCGGCGAGCACGCGGGGCGGGTCCGTCCGGACCGCGGCTTCGACGCCCTCACGGATGTCGACGCCCAGTTCGACGGCGCGCCCGGCCATTTCCTCGGCGTAGGATTCGGGGTCCGCGACCCCCGCGTTCTCCGCGACGGCGGCGGTGTGGATGTCCTCGCTCACGAGTTGGGGGAAGCGCTCGCGAACGTCGGCGCTTGAGCACAGCGACACGTCACGGTCGTTTGCGCGCATCCGCTCGGCGGACTCCCGGATGGCGTCCACTTCGGGGCCGGCTTCGGTGGCGAAGAAGAGATACGGCGTGTCGTTGAACTGGAAGCGGCTCGCGGACGCGAGCGCGCGGAACCGCTGGAGCGAGCGCTCGGCGACGGCGGCATCGATGTCCTCCGCGAAAGCGTCGTACGCGATGCCCGCCGCGCGGGCCGTGCTCCCGCCCGCGATTCGCTCGCGCTCGTAGAGGACTACGTCGGCGCCCCGGACCGCCAAGTCGTGGGCGGCCGTGACGCCGACGGCGCCGCCCCCGACGACGGCGACGCGCGTCACAGCAGTTCCTCGACGCCCCGGGCCGGGTAGGCCACGACCCGGTCGGTGCCCGCCGTTCGAAGGGCTTCGACACGGTCGGCCACATCCCTGACTGTCCCGACGAGCGCGTAGTCCGAGGCCGCGGCCAGCAACACCTCCCGGGCCCGGCCGGTCGCGGTCGCGTCGGTCGCGGCACCCTCGGGGAGCGCCCTACTCACGGGGCCGCGGCGGGCGACGTACTCGCCGAGCGCGTCGAGGATGTCGTCCTCGTCGTCGGTGAGGACCGCCGGCGCGTACAGCGCTACCTCGCCCTCGAAGCCCGCAACCCGCAGGTCGCGGAGGTCCCGCTCGGTCCGGCGCGAGAGGAGTTCGAACTGCGTTGCGCCCGTCGCCAGCGCGACCCGTTCGATGCCCTCGGTGCCGACCCACGGCTCCGGGCTCGTCTCAGCGGCGGCGGCGATGCGCGGGGCGACCCGCCGTTTCCCTTCCTCTTCGGAGAGATAGGCGCCGTGGCCGGCGACGAGCACCCGCCCGACGGCGTCGGGGAGCGCGCGGGCGAGCGAGTCGTCTCCTTCCGGGTCGAAGCCGTCACAGCGCACCGGTGTGGTGACGCGCACCGGACGCTCGGCAGCGAGCGTTTCGAGCAGGTCGGCGTCGGGGAGGTGTGCTTCCCCCTCCCAGTCGAAGACGACGCCGACGCCCCCGGGGAGTTCGGTGGCGCGGGCCGGGTCGCACTCGGCCGGCTTGAGCGCGACGGTTCCGATGCCGGCCGTTTCGAGCGCGCCTGTCATGCCATCTGTTTCCCGTCCGGCGGCGAAAAGCGTGTCGGGTCAGGGGTCCTCGGGGTCGATGACTCCCCCGACGCCGGGGCGCTCCCACCCGGCGACGAGTTCGAGGAACTGCACCAGGATGCGGCCGGTGGCGCCCCAGACGGTGTAGCCGCCGACGTGGAAGAAGTCCACGAGCGCCTCGCCGTACTCGGGGTGTTCGCGTCGCTCGGCCTCGTAGTTCGTCTCGTCGAGCAGGCCCGCGAGCGGGAGAACTGCGACCTCCGCGACCTCGCGTTCGTCGGGGTCGTACACCCGGTCGGGGACCTTCGCGACGAACGGCGAGACGGCGTAGCCGGTGACGGTGTGGATGTCGTCGAGGCGCCCGACGAACTCGGCTTCACCGGGGCGCAGACCGATTTCCTCCTCGGCCTCGCGGAGCGCCGTCGCCCACAGGTCGTCGTCGGCCGACTCGCGGCCGCCGCCGGGGAAGGACATCTGTCCGGGGTGTTCGCCGAGGTGGTCCGCGCGTTTGGTGAAGAGGAGGTGTGGCTCGCCGTCCCGCTTGCAGACGGGAACGAGCACCGCGGCCCGCCGCTCCGCGCCGGACACGCGCCGAGGCTCGTGGCCGGCGACGCGGCGGAGGTTCATATTGGGTCTACGCTCCCCGCGCTTTACAATTCTCCCTTCCGGCAACGCTACTGCTCCAGGCGCTCGCGGACGCCCGCGAGGTCCGCTCCGGCCGCCCACGCCTCGACGTCGTAGGTCGCATCGAGCAACTCGACGATTCGCTCGTCGTCGCCCGCTTCGACGGCCCGGGCGGCGTCCGCCCGGAGCCGTTCCTCGGCCGCTTCGAGGGCCGCGGCTTCGGGTATCTCACGGCGTTCGGCGTCGAGCATGTGTGGGAGGTCCTCCGCACCGGAGGGGAGCGCCGGGAACGCGGTCGGCCCCGGGACCAGCAGTTTCTCGCCCTCGGTTTCGACGGCGACTAGCCGGTAGGCGCGCTCGGCGGCTTCGACGTCGGCCTCGACGGCGTCGGCGTCGCCCCCCTCGCGGTAGGCGAGCTCCGAACAGGCGCGTTCCAGCTCCCCGCGAGTGAGCCCACCGAAGAGGTCGGCGATGCCGGCCAGCTCGTCGCCGTCGAACTCCATACCCGCTCTACGTTCGCCGGCTCAAGAGGATTGTGCCTCCGCGAGGTCCCGTCTGGCGTCCTCCCGGACGGCGTCGGCGTCGAGGGGTGCCTCGCTCCACGCCGGCAGGCGGTCGTCGGTCCCCGGTTCGGCGACGGCCGGGGCGTAGGACTCGACCTGGTCGCGCTCGGCGTCGGCGTCGTACTCGAACCCGTTGAACCGGGCGTCGGCGGCGTACGCCCGGACCAGCTCGGCGGCGCGCTCCCGGTAGGCCGCGCGGAGGGCGTCGTAGTCGAGTTCGACGCCGCGCTCCGCGACGGCCCGGAGGACGGCCGCGCCGACGCCCTCGCTCATGTCCGTGAGACTGGCGGGGCCGGTGACCGCGCGGTGGTCGTGGACGTAGGTGCCCAAATCGACCTGGGCGCTCCCGGCGAACCCCGCGTGGGCGAAGGCGTCCGCGAGGGTGCCGACTTCCAGCCCCCACGTACGCTGGGGGCGTAGCTCGCGGGCCAGCTCGCGGGTCATCGCCGCCTCGCCCGACAGCGCGTAGCGGAAGGCGCCGAAGAACGCGACGAGCTCGTCGTCACAGTGTTCCGCGAGCGCGCGGACCAGGGGGCCGTAGAAGAGCCGGAAGAGCCGGCCGTACAGCTGTTCGTTCTCGACGCGGGCGTAGTAGGCCTTCGCGAACGCGTACCCCTCGCCGAGGGGATGACACAGCCGGCGCAGGTCGGCGGCCTCGAAGGAGGCCGTGTCGGCGTCCTGGAGCGCGACGTAGGGGGTTTCCACCTGCCCGAGCGCGAGCCAGATGTCCCGGCCCTTCCCGCGGGTGCCGTTCAGCCCCGCGTCGTGGAGCCGTTCCTCCACGCGGGGGCCGTGACACCAGAGCGCGTCGACGTCCGCGTCGAAGGAGCGGAGCCAGTCGGCGATTTCGGGCGCCCGCTCGGCGCTCGCGCGTAGCGGGACGAGCGTGCGGGCCGGGCCGGCCGCGGCGACCCGTTCGAGGACACCCTCCGCCGCGAGCGCGCTGAACTCCCGTTCGGTCATCGGGACGACCACGGTCGTCTCCCCCAGCGGCGCGGGGGGGTCCGCGTCCCCGTAGTCGTGGAGCGTGGCGACGCGCTCCTGCGTGTAGTCCATGCGCGTACGACAAGGACCGAACCCCGTTAAAAGGAGCCCATCCGGCCCGGTCACTCGCCCTCGGGGAGCCAGCCGGCCCGGTGGGCGAGCGCCAGGCCGGCCACGACGGCCGCGAGCGCGAGCGCGGAGCCCCGGAGCACCGCGTCGTAGCCGACGCCCGCCTCGACGAGAGCGCCGAAGACGGCGCTCCCCGGCGCCTGAATGAGCATCATCGTCCCGCTGAAGGCGGCGTAGGCGCTCCCCCGCGTCTCGTCGGGGAGGCTGGTGAGCATGTACGTGTCGACCGCCGGGAACAGCGAGTGGATGACGTAGCCGAGAACGGCGGAGACACCGACGAGCGCCGCGAAGCCCGAGGTGTAGGTGAGCGCAGCCAGGAGAACGAGAAAGCCCGCCAACACGCTCAACAGGTAGGGGACGTGGGGGAACCGGTCGGCGAGCCGCCCCGAGAGGAAGAACGCGGGCACGCCCGCGGCGAACACCACGGTGAGCAGGGTGGAGGCCGCGCCGCGGGGGAGGTCCTTCGCGGCGGTGAGATAGGAGACGTAGAAGTTGAACGTGCCCTGCCAGACGAAGCCCGTCGTTCCGAGGAGGACGATGCCCGTGAGGACGAGGCGCCACTCCGAGCGCACGGCGCCCCAGAGGTCCCGGTCGGCGGCCCCCGCCTCGGGCATCTCCGCGCGGCGGGCCGCGACGGCGAGGACGGCGACCGAGAGCCCGCTCAACCCGGCGAGCGCCCAGAAGACCGCTCGCCACGAGTCCAGCGAGACGGCGAGCGCGGCGGCGATGACGGCCGGTGCAGCCGTCGCAGCCAGCTGGGAAGCCATCCCACGGATGCCGACCGCCCAGCCCGGGCGCTCGGGGTAGAGTTCGCTCACCAGGGGGTTGGCCGCGACGTAGAACACACCCGAGGCGAGGCCGATGAGGAGGGCGCCGATGGCCACAAGGGTGAGCGAGGGGGCCAGCGCCGTGAACGCGGCCGCGCCGACGAGGAAGACCCCCATCCCGAGGATGGCCTCGTGGCGCGACACCCGCGTGAGGAGCCACCCCGTCGGAATCCTGGTGAGGGCGCTCCCGACCCAGACGGCGGAGGCGACGACGCCCGCCGCGCCCGCGCCGACGTGGAAGATGCTCATGAACGGGTCGACGAGGGGCGCGAAGCCGACCCGCCCGAAGTTCACCAGGAAGCTCAGCAGACAGACGGAGCCGAAGACCTGCCCGCGCCGCGAGAGGCGGAACACGGGCGGACGTGACGGGGCCCCGTAGACGAACGTTGCGAACTCGGATTGCCACAGGTGTTTTGGGGGCACACCACCGAAAGGTGGTATGGACTCCGTTCGCAAGGGACTCCGGGCCGGGGATTTGGAGAAAGACAACTACGGCCGACTCTCGTGTGCGGAGTGTGGCGAGACGCTCGCCACCGAGGACGACCCCGACGAGGTGTACGACCTGCGCCGGTGTGGCTCCTGCGGGCGCGAGTGGAAGGAGCTCTAGGGAGCACGGCGAGCGCTCCACCGGCCACAACCCTTTCCGAGCGCCCGGGAAAACCCGCGGCCATGGGAGACGCGAAACTCGGGCTCTGGGGAGCGACCGCCATCTCGGTCGGCGGCATGATCGGCGGCGGCGTGTTCGCCGTCCTCGGGGTCGTCGCGCGTATCGCTGGCGGCGCGGCGTGGCTGGCCTTCACGCTTGCCTGTGCCGTCTCGATGTGTGCGGCCTACTCCTATCTCAAACTCAACGCGCTGGGGGAGAACCGTGGCGGGTCGGTCTCGCAGTTCGAGGAGTACGTCGAGAACAACACGGTCGCCGGGATGGTCGGCTGGACGCTGCTCTTCGGCTACGTCGGGGCGATGGCGATGTACGCCTACGCCTTCGGCAGTTTCGCCGTCGCGTTGACGCCACCCACGCTCATCGAAGCCGCGCCGCTCGGCGAGGCGCTCCTCCGCCCGGTGTACTCGGTGCTCGCGGTGGGACTCTTCGTCGGGCTGAACGTCCTCGGCGCACAGGCGACGGGGAGCTCGGAAGTCGCGCTGGTCGTCGTGAAGGTGGCTGTCCTCCTCGCCTTCGGCCTTCTCGGCCTCTGGTACGCCGTCCGCGTTGCCGGGGACGGCGTGGCCGGGACGAGTCTCGAACTCGGGCTCAGTTACGTCCGGGACGTCTCGCCGGTCGTGATGGCGACCGCGGTTTCATTCGTCTCCTTCCAGGGATGGCAGCTGTTGATGTACGACCAGGACTCGATACGGGACCCTGAGGAGAACCTCCCGAAGGCGGTGTACTGGTCCATCCTCATCACCATCGTTATCGACGGGCTCATCGCGGTCATCGTCACGAGCCTGGCGCCCTTCGAGGCTATCGCGGCCCACCCCGAGCGCGCGCTGGCGCTCGCGGTCGAACCAATCGTCGGTAGCGTCGGCTTCCTCGTGGTTTCGGTCGCCGCGATTTTCTCGACGGGGAGCGCCATCAACGGGACGCTCTTCTCCAGTGCGAACTTCGCTAAGCGGATGCTCTCCGATGGGTTGCTCCCCGACACGGTGGGGCGGGCGGGGGCCGACGGCGCCCCGACAAAGACGGTTCTCGTCCTCGGCACGCTCGCCGCGGTGTTCACAGCCTCCGGCAGTCTGGACGCCATCACCTCCTTCGGGTCGCTCTCCTTCATCGCCGTCTTCGGTGCGATGTGCTTTCTCGCCTTTCGCGAGCGCGAAGAAGAGAGCATCAACGGCGTGATTCCCGCGCTCGGGATGGTCGGGACGGGCGGCGCGTTCGTCCTCCTCCTGTACAGTCGCTTCCGGCGCCAGCCCGACGTGTTCTGGGCGGTGCTGGCCATCGCCGCGGTGGTCCTACTGGTCGAGCTCCTCTACTTCAAAGGCTCGCTGGTCGAGAAGCGCGTTCCGGGCGTGGACGCCGACGAGGAGTACCTGTAGGTCTTCTACGTACGTCAGTCGTGGGAGGACGTAGGTCTCCCCGCTGCGACAGCTGAATAACAGTCCTGTGGTTCCCGACTGTCTCCGTTGGCCCTCTCAGTCCCCGTTGGAGTCGCTCGCCGCGACCTCCTGAATCCGGTTCACGCCGTCGATTTCGTGGATGACCTCCGCGACGGCCTCGGGCACGAGCTCCTTCCACTCCTCGCCGGCTATCATCCGCTCGCGGATGCCCGTTCCCTCCAGGAGGTCGCGGTTGTGCATCGGCGAGTTTCGAACTTCGACGCCGGCCTCCTCGAAGAGGCGCACGACGAGGGGGTTGTTCGAGTACGCCACGTCGAAGGCCGGACACATGCTCTGTACGTGGCTCACCCAGACCGCGTGGCGCTCGATGTCCTCGATGGGGACGGCGTAGGTGACGATGTCGAGCTCTTGGGTCGCGCGGGTGAGCATCATCACCCGCTCCCCGCCCGTGAAGGGGTCGCCGGGTTTGTGCGACTCGCCCGCCGACCCGATGCCGAGCACGAGTTCGTCCACCTCCTCCGCGATCCGCTGGACGACCTGGTGGTGGCCCAGGTGATAGGGCTGAAAGCGGCCGATGAAGAAGCCTCGCATGCACGTCTCGGTGGGCGGAGCCTTTATAATGATGGCGGGTTCCCTCAACACACGGCGAAGCGAGTGGGAGAAGTCCACGTCCGGCGTT
The DNA here is from genome assembly GCA_041639855.1 of Halobacteriaceae archaeon. Classification (GTDB taxonomy): domain Archaea; phylum Halobacteriota; class Halobacteria; order Halobacteriales; family Halobacteriaceae; genus JBEQBK01. The sequence continues at coordinate 17,122 of JBEQBK010000012.1, forward strand.
TTTTCCCGACGTGCGCTACCGAGGGGAGAAAGTATATCAGCGCCCCACGCTCTAGGATTACGTAGCGCAGACGTTCTATGAGCAACGACCCAACCGAGAGCCCCCCGCCCCGCGCGGGCGACGGGGAACCGCCCGACGAGGCCGGTGACGAGCCTTACGAAGGGTTCGACACACCCACCGAGCGACCGGAGGAATCGCCGCGTTCGGAGGACCCGAACGACGGCGGGTTCGAGGACCTCGGCAGCGAGGTGGAGGCCGAAGTCGACGAGGACATCGAGGAGGATGACCTCATCGGCGGGCTACAGATCGACAGTACCGCGGACATGTCCATCCCCGAGCGCCTGGTCGACCAGGTCATCGGGCAGGACGAGGCCCGCGATATCGTGAAAAAGGCAGCCAAACAGCACCGACACGTCATGATGATCGGCTCCCCGGGGACGGGGAAGTCGATGCTGGCGAAGGCGATGTCCGAGCTCCTCCCTCAGGAAAACCTTCAGGACGTTCTGGTCTACCACAACCCGGACGACTCCAACGAACCGAAGGTTCGGACCGTTCCTTCGGGGAAGGGCGAACAGATCGTTGACGCCCACAAGGAGGAGGCCAGAAAGCGCAACCAGATGCGCTCCTTTTTGATGTGGATCATCGTGGCCGTCGTCATCGGCTACTCCATCTTCCAGGGACAGATCCTCATCGGCATCCTCGCGGCCGGCGTCATCTACCTCGCGTTCCGCTACTCCTCGCGGGGTTCCGATGCTGTGGTTCCCAAACTCCTCATCGACAACGCCGACAACACCTCGGCGCCGTTCGAGGACGCCACCGGCGCGCACGCCGGCGCCCTGCTGGGCGACGTCCGCCACGACCCGTTCCAGAGCGGCGGGATGGAGACGCCCTCCCACGACCGCGTGGAAGCGGGTGCCATCCACAAAGCGCACAAGGGTGTGCTGTACCTCGACGAAATCAACACCCTCGATGTCCGTTCCCAGCAGAAGCTGATGACGGCGATTCAAGAGGGCGAGTTCAGTATCACTGGTCAGTCCGAGCGCTCCTCGGGCGCGATGGTCCAGACCGAACCCGTCCCCTGTGACTTCATCATGATCGCCGCCGGGAACATGGACGCGATGGAGAACATGCACCCGGCGCTTCGCTCCCGTATCAAGGGGTACGGCTACGAGGTGTACATGGAGGACACCATCGAGGACACCCCCGAGATGCGCCGGAAGTACACCCGCTTCGTCGCACAGGAGGTCGCCAAGGACGGCCGCCTCCCCGACTTCGAGCCCGACGCCGTGCGGGAGGTCATGCTCGAAGCCAAGCGCCGCTCCGGCCGGAAGGGCCAGCTCACGCTCAAACTGCGTGAGCTCGGTGGTCTCGTGCGTGTGGCGGGCGACATCGCCCGCGCCGAGGACGCCGACATGACGACCCGGGACCATGTGCTCCGCGCGAAGAAGCGCTCCCGGTCCATCGAACAGCAGGTCGCGGACGACTACATCGAGCGCCGGAAGGACTACGAACTCAAAGTCTCCGACGGCGAGGCGGTGGGTCGCGTCAACGGGCTCGCCGTGATGGGTGGCGACTCCGGTATCATGCTCCCCGTGATGGCCGAAGTGACCCAGAGACAGGGCGAGGGCGGCCAGGTCATCGCCACCGGCCAGCTCAAGGAGATGGCACAGGAGGCCGTCGACAACGTCTCCGCCATCATCAAGAAGTTCTCCGACGAGGACATCTCCCAGAAGGACATCCACATCCAGTTCGTCCAAGCCGGTCAGCAGGGCGTCGACGGCGACTCCGCCTCGATTACGGTGGCCACGGCCGTCATCTCGGCGTTGGAGAACGCCCCCATCGACCAGCGGCTGGCGATGACGGGCAGTCTCTCCGTCCGCGGCGACGTGCTCCCCGTGGGCGGCGTCACGCACAAGATCGAGGCCGCCGCGAAGGCGGGCTGTGACAAGGTCATCATCCCGAAGGCGAACGAGCAGGACGTGATGATCGAAGACGAGTACCGGGACATGATCGAGATCATCCCCGTCAGCCACATCAGCGAGGTGCTCGACGTGGCGCTCGTCGGCGAGGTCGAGAAGGGCTCGCTCGTCGACCGTCTCAAGGAAATCACGGGGCAGGCCCTCGACAAGAAGGTCGGGAAGGGCGGCACGCCCGGCAACCCGAACCCACAGTAAGCGAAAGTGCCCCGCGTGCGACAGCCGCGGGGCCTGAAAGTGCCGGTCGTGCGGCAGCCGACCGGCCTGAAGTGCTCGCCAAGCGAGGGCTAACTTGCCCGAAGCGGGACACTCGGCTTTTTCTACCCGCGGGTTTTGCGTTCGCGCGTGCCGACTAACTGGAGTCTCTTCGCCGCCGTCGTCACCGTCCTCGCACTCGTCGTCGCCGCGCTCGGGCACGGTGAGGACGTCGAGAACGAGCAACTCGCGGCACTCCCGTGGCGCGTCGTCGTCGCGAACGCCGCCTTCTCGCAAGCCCTGTTCGGTCTCCTCACGCTCGGGGGCGTCTGGATGGCCCGCGTCCCGCTTTCGACTCTGGGAATCGGCGGGTTCACCCCCCGGAACTTGGGGCTCGGCGTCGGGCTCGGGCTCGTCCTCGCGGGCGCGAACGCCGCGCTCTCGAAGGTCGTGGACGCCGCGGACCTCAGTTACGCCGAAAAGCTCCGCGAGCTGCTTACGCCCGGCACGCTCCCGGGCTGGGCTGCGCTCCTCTTCGGGGTGCTCCCGCTCGTCGCCGTCGCGGAGGAACTACTGTTCCGGGGCGCGCTGGTAGCCGCGCTCGCCGCCGGCTTCCCGGTGTCGCCGTGGCTCCTCGCCCTCGTGGCTAGTCTCGTCTTCGGCGTCGCGCACGGTGCACAGGGGGCGGTCGGCGTCGGGGCCGCCGCCGGGCTGGGGTTCGTCCTTGCGGCGTCGCTCGTCGTCACAGGGAGCCTGCTCGTGCCGGCGGTCGCGCACTACCTCGTGAACGCCGTCGAGTTCGTCGCGCCCGCCGTTCGCGCCGATTGAGTCTTCCGTCGCGCTACGGTTCCTCCTCGATGACCTCGCCGACGGCGAAGTTCGATTTTACCTCGGTCACCTCGATCTTTACGCGCTCGCCGACCTCGGCGTCCGGAACGATGATGACGTAGCCCCGCTCGACGCGGGCGATACCGTCGCCCTGCTTGCCGAGGTCCTCGATTTCGACGTAGCGGACCTCGCCCTGCTCGACGGGGGGCTGGGGCTCGTCGGGGGCGCTCGCGGCCGCCGTTTGGCCGCTCTCGCCTTCGGCTTCCTCCCGGCCGATGAGTGCGACGCGATAGATCTCACCCGGCTCGACGGCGCCGTGTTCGACCTCGCTCTTCGGGACGCGGACGACGTACTCGTCGTCGCGCTCGGACACTTCCGCGTTGAACAGACACAGCAGTTTATCAGAGATCTCCAAGATTCGACTCCTCCATGGGGGTATCACCCGAATGTACCTTAGACCTGTCGCTCACAGCGGGGTTCCGTCGGGCCGTTTCGCCCCCTCGGAGTCGTGGACCACCACGCCCTCGGCGTCGACGGGCTCGTAGGAATCGCGGACGCCGATGGCTTCTTCGAGCTCCGTGACCGCTCGCTCCTTGAGTGCCGCGGCGAGCTCCTCGGCGTCCGCCCGGGAAATATCCCGCCCGAGCCCCTCACACTCGTGGGCGCGCACCATCCCCGATTCGTCCACCGCCTCGCCCATCGGCTGGCTCGTCCCCCCGAGCGCGACGCTGAAGGGGTAGGTCTCACAGATGAGCGGGCGGTCGTCGTGGACGGTACAGGCTCCGGTTCCGTCCTCCTCCTCGTAGAAGGTACAGTCGCCACAGGCGTCCGTCTGGAGGGCCCATTCGAAGGTCTCGCCCTCCCCGTCAACCAGTCCGTAGGGCATGGGGCGGGCGGCGTCACGCCACTCTCCCCCGGAGGACGCCTGTAGCTCCCTGATTTCCTCGGGAAAGACCGTCGCCGTGTGCGGGTCCTCGGCTTCGGACTTGCAGCAGGCGCCACAGCGGGTGCACTCGAAGCCGATCTCCTCGATGGCGTCGGCCAGCGTGCCCGTGTCGAGCGCGCGGGCCCTCGCGAGTTCGTCTTCGAGGCTCTCCATACGCTCGCTGAGGGCGACGCGCGGAAAAAGGTCGCGCCGCGGGGCCCTGTGTGGGACCTAGCCGTCCTCCCACGACTGACGTACGTGGGAGACTCAGCCGTCCCCCCACGACTGACGTACGTGGGAGACCTAGCCGTCCAGGAAGTAGACCTGCTTGCGCGCGTCGCGGAAGCTGTAGCGCGACCCCACGAGGTCCTCTTCCTCCAGTCTGTTCAGGGCGTAGCGGACCGTCCGGTCGGGTAGGAGACTCTCCTCCGCCAGCCCGCCCTGCGGGAGAGGACCGTCGGTTTCTAACACCTTCGCGACGAGTTTCGCGCTCGGCGGCAGCTCGCGGAGGCGCTCGCGGAACTCCTCGGTTTCCATCGGCGATTGAGTCGTGCTCATGGCAATACTCGCCGGGGCGGACTGAGGTAAAGGTTGTCTATATTTTAGGTATAGTTCCTAATATTCATTTAGGGTATGTGGCCGCCGTGCTGGATGACCTGCCCGGGCTTTCGTCGGCGCCTCCTTTCCGGCGCGGCTTTCAGTACGGTTTTATTCCTTCGCCTGAACGAACAACGCGTGAAGGGACAGGAGTGGTATCAGGCGGACGAGGTCGCCCAGTCCTACGAGGACAAACGCTTCTCCCGGGGCGGCCGGCTCATCGACCGCCGTGAGAAGCGCGCTGTCCTCGAAGCCGTCGGCCCCGTCGAGGGGAAGAACGTCCTCGAAGTGGCCTGTGGCACGGGTCGGTTCACGGTGATGATGGCCGAGCGCGGCGCCGATATCGTCGGATTGGACATTTCGGGCGCGATGCTCCGCGAGGGTCGGAAGAAGGCCAGACAGGCCGGCGTGGACGACCATTTGGAGTTCATGCGCGGCGACGCCGCCCGCCTGCCGTTCCCCGACGACCACTTCGATGTGGTCGTGGCGATGCGGTTTTTCCATCTCGCCGATACGCCCGCGAAGTTCCTCTCGGAGATGGCCCGCGTCGCGAAGGAAGGTGTGTTCTTCGATACGTTCAACGCCCGCTCGACGCGCTCGCTGTACAATTTCCTCCTCCCGATGGGATCGCGGCTCTACACCAGCGGCGAAGTCGAACGCCTGCTCGACGAGACGGGACTCAGCCTCGTGGACGACGAACACGATTTCGTCCTCCCGTACGGCTTCTATCGGAAGGTCCCGGGGTGGATGGCGGCGCCGCTCCGGAGCGTCGATGCGGACCTCGTCTCTCTTCCCGGCGGGAACCGCCTCGCTAGCGTCTCTTACTGGTACGCCGAAGTGTAGCGCGGCGAGCGTCGCGCTTTTAGCCCCACACGTTCTTGGGCGGGTAATGGACCTCTCGGTCGTCGTGCCGACGCTCAACGGCCGGGCGCGTCTGGGCGACTGTCTCGACGCACTCGCCGAGCACGCTCCCGACGCGGAGGTGGTCGTGGTCAACGGCCCCTCCACCGACGGGACCGGCGGGCTGGCCCGCGAACACGACGCCGTGGACCGGTTACTGGAACTCCCCGAGCGAAATCTCAACGTCGCGCGCAACGCCGGCGTCAAGGTCGCGACGGGCGATACGATCGCCTTCGTCGGTCAGGGCTCCGCGGTCGAGTCGGGATGGACCGGGGCGCTGGAAACGGCGCTCGGGGATGCGGCAGCCGTCACCGGTCCCGTCCACCGGACCGTCGACGGCGGTGTCACGACGGAGACCCCTGAGTCGACGACGATACGGGGCCACGAGATACATTTCTTCGACGGCGCGAACGTCGCGTTCCCCCGGACGACACTCGAACGCTTGGACGGCTTCGACGAGGGCCTCGACACCGGCGGTGCGCGCGACATGGCCCATCGCCTCGCGGGGGCGAGCATCGGCGTCGAGTGGGCACCGGGGATGGCCGTTCTCAGAACCGACGCGGACGACCTGCCCGACCGGATGGCAAGCGACCCCGGCGCGCCCAAGTGGGGGCCGAAGTACCGCGCGCTGGCCTACCGGCTGGTGAAGAACTACGGCGCGGACCCCCGAATCCTCGCCAGACTCCTGCGTCACGCGGGCCAGGAAGGTGCGAGCGTCCTCCGGGAGGTCGCCACGGGCGAGAGCACGCCTTCCTCGTGGGCCGGTAACGGAAAACGGGTGGTGACGGGTTCGATAGCGGGTGTCGTGGCCGGTCTCCGGGCCCGCCGGGCGAGCGGGCCGCCGGCGCGCAACCCGAACGGGCTCTCACAGCACGACGCCTAGGGAGACAGCGCCGGCACGAGCCGGGCGGCGTTCCCCGAGAAGGCCCGGCGCATCGCGTCCTCCGGGACATCGAGCGTGAGTATCTCCATGGTCGCCACGTTCGGGTGGACCGTGGGCGCGCCGGAGCCGAACAGCACGCGGTCGGGGTGTTCCCGCAAAGCACGCTCCAGTATCGCCCGGTATCGCACGGCGCTCGTGTCCAAGTAGAGGTCGTCGTGCGCGTCGAGGGCGTCCACCGCGTCGCCCATCAGCTCTCGGTCGAGCGGGTAGCCGCCGAAGTGGGCCAGTACGACGGGGAAGTCGTAGCCGAGCAGGGACTCGGCAGCGTCGTCGGGCGAGAAGCCTCGACCGCCGTGGACTAGCAGGGGGAGTTCTACCTCGCTCAACGCGCCGAGGGTTTCGGCGTCCGGCAGGCCGTCGCGGACGGGGTCGAGTTTGAATCCATAAAAGCGGTCGTCGTAGGCGTAGCGCTCCACGTCCTCCGGGTCGGTGTGGTGTTCCGCCCGGCCGCCCGCCAGGTTCCGCAGGCGGGAGCCAGCGCCGGCCCCTGTCTCGCGGGGGCCGTCGATGCGGGCGAAGGCGAGGAAAGGTCGTTCGACGGCGCGGCGGGCGACGGCGTTGTTCGCTCGAAGATACCCCTCTCCGTCGGGCTGTGCGTCGGCCGAGACCACGCTCCGTACGACGCCGGCCTGATGCATCTCGCGTTCGAGGGCTTCGGCACCGACGTTCCGGCCGCGTCCCCCCTCGTCGCCCGCGTGCATCGTGGCGTGTACGTCGACGATACGGAAGTCGTGGTTCAGTTCGAGCATCAGGCGGGATGTTCGACGGCGGCCATCAGCTCCCGGGGGCTCTCGCCGCCCTCAGGGTAGGCTGCGACGGCGATGACGAGGTCCCCTTCGTGGCTCACCGAGGCGCGTTCGAGGGTGACGCTCGTCCCGTCCATCGACACGCTGTAGGTGCGTCCCTCTACCTGTTCACCGAGCATCGTCACGCTCGTGCTTCCGGACGCCTCTATGTCGGCCCCCTGCTGACCGGCCAGTTCGAAGAGCAGGTCGTCGGGCAGTATCCGGAGGGGGTTCATCGAGGCCCCGGCGACGTCGACCCCCGGCACGGAGATAACGGTCAGCGTCCCGGCGCCTTCTATGGCGCTCGACGTGTTCACCTCCTTGGGGGTGTTCCTGACGTCGGGGGCTCTCGTGTAGGAGGAAACGTGAACCCGGGCGTTCACGCTGCGCTCCTGGCCCGCTATCCGAAAGCTCTCGTTTATCGACCTGGTCTGGCTCCCCGACATCTCGTAGCCCGCCTCCTCGACCGCGTCGGGTGCGAGCGCCGCGCGCTCGGAACTCACGTTGAGCGGCTCGGAGCCGGTTACGAATCCTACACACCCCCCCAACGTGGCCAGCGCGGCGACCACGAGTATCAGCCCTACACGTCGCATATATTAGAGGTCATGGCATTCCTTCCGTTTCACTCTTCGGGTCGGGTGTGAGGGTCTGACACACGCGTTCGTGGGGGTCTAACGGGACGGACGGAGAAAAAAGATTTATATAGAACCGCAAACTCCTAACAGTACGTATGTCGCAGCGACAAATGGGGGGTCGTCCCGTCTTCATTCTCAACGAGGACTCCCAACGCACCTCCGGCAAGGACGCACAGTCGATGAACATCACCGCCGGGAAGGCCGTCGCCGAATCCGTTCGCACGACGCTCGGCCCGAAGGGTATGGACAAGATGCTCGTCGACTCGTCGGGGGAAGTCGTCATCACGAACGACGGCGTGACCATCCTCGACGAGATGGACATCGAACACCCCGCCGCACAGATGCTGGTGGAGGTCGCCCAGACCCAGGAGGACGAGGTCGGCGACGGCACCACCACCGCGTCGGTGCTCGCGGGCCAGCTCCTCGCGCAGGCCGAGGACCTCCTCGAACAGGACGTCCACCCGACGACCATCGTGCAGGGGTACGCCGCGGCCAAGGGCATCGCCCTCGAAGCCGTCGAGGACCTCGTCCTCGACGAGGAGGTCGATGACGAACTGCTCCGCAAGGTCGCTCAGTCCTCCATGACCGGCAAGGGGACCGGCGACGTGGACGCCGAAACCCTCGCGAAGGTCGTGGTCGACGCCGTCCGCCACGTCGAGAACGAGGTGGGCGCCAACCGTGACAACATCAGCGTCCACGCGCAGACCGGCGCCGCCTCCAGCGCCACCTCGCTCGTGGAGGGCGTCGTCGTCGACGAGGACCCCGTCCGCGACGACATGCCTCGCTCCGTCGAGGACGCCGACGTCGCCGTGCTCGACGGCGGCATCGAGACCCGCGAGACGAACGTCGACGTCGAGTACAACATCACGTCGGCCGACCAGCTCGAAGGCGCCATCGAGGCCGAAGAGACGGAAGTCCTGGAGTACGCCGAGGCCGTCATCGACGCCGGCGTCGACGTGCTCTTCGCGACCGGCGACATCGACGAGCGCGCGGCGGCCCGCCTCTCGAAGGCCGGTATCCTCGCGTTCGACTCCGTCTCCTCCGACGAGGCCTCCTCCATCACGACGGCGACCGGCGCGACACAGGTCGGCGAGGTGGCTG
>JBEQBK010000013.1:0-25394 GCA_041639855.1 Halobacteriaceae archaeon
ATGAGGCCCCCGACGGCGGCACCGACGGCGGCGCCGACGGCGGCGGTTCGGGCACGGGCGAGTCTGCGCGCGAGTGCGTCCTTCATACCCGGACGTAGAACGCACCGGCGTATAAACGTGTCCCGACGGCTACCCTTCGTACACCCTGGTTCCGGTGGCGTTCTTCTCGATGTACTCCCAGTCGTAGTCCACGCCGAGACCGGGGTCCTGGGGAACGGGCACGGAACCGTCGTCCGCGGCCACGTCCTCGATCATGTCGGAGTAGTCGCCCTTGTAGACGGGTGGGGGCGTGTTCGCGCAGCTCGGGTGTACCAACGCGAGCTCGTAGTAGTTCGCGTTGCGCGTCGCCGCGATGCAGTGGCGTTGTGCGGGGCCGGGCGCGTGGAACTCTACGTCGAGGCCGAAGCCCTCAGCGACGTGCGCGCGTTTCATCGCGCCGGTGATGCCACCGTCGTACTCTGGGTCCGCGCGCACGAAGTCGGTCGCCTCGTTGGCGACGAAGTCGGTGAACGGTTCGAGCCCGCGGACGTGCTCGCTCTGGAGGAGCGGGGTGTCCACGCGCTCACGGAGCTTCCGGTGGGCGTGCGCGGAGATGCCACCGTCGCGGTAGGGGTCCTCGTACCAGTAGAAGCCGTGCTCGTCGAGCGCGCGGCCGAGTTCGAGCGCGTCCGCGAACGTTTCGAGCTCGCAAGCGGGGTCGTGCATCAGGTCCATCTCCTCGCCCACGCGCTCGCCGACGGCGTGGACGGTTTCGACTTCGCGCTCCATATCTCTTGAAGCGTCGCTCCCGCCCCAGCCGTGGATTTTGAACCCGCCGAAGCCCATCTCCAGACACTCCTCGGCGAAGTCCGCGAACGCGTCGGGCGAATCGAGGCCGCCGTTCTCGTCGCCGTGATAGGTGGAGGCGTACGCCGGGATTTCCTGGCGATACGAGCCCAGCAGCTCGTGGATGGGCGCGTCGTGGTACTTCCCTGCGAAGTCCCACAGCGCGATGTCGATGGGGCCGATGCCCATCCGGTCGTACTTGCGCATCGCCCGTTTGGTTTCGCTCCAGATGCGCTCCCTGTGGAGGGGGTTCTTCCCGACGAGGTAGTCGGCGAACGTGTTGTACTGTGCGGCGGCGGGGGAGTTCCCGCCGACGTACTCGCCCGTGATGCCCTCATCGGTGTGGACCTTCACGGCGAACAGACTCCGCTCGGTGACCTCGCCGGGGTCGTAGACGAGGTTGAACCCGTTCTCGTCCGTGCCGACGTCCTCCAGCGGGTAGCTGAACTCGTAGGACTCGACGCGGGTTATCTCCGGTGCCATACGGAAGGGGGCGCCGGCACGGGCATAAAACCTCCCGCCGCGCGGAGCTCCGATACGGCCCGCGCTCGTGGGCGCCGGACGGTTCCGCTACGTCTCGTCAGAGTCGATTTCCGCCCGTACCCGCGGGGGTCGGTACGCTTCGAAGCGCTCGACGAGCATCTCGGGGTCGGTAGCGACGGTCACCATCCCGCGGTGACGCTCCGAGACGAACCCCTCGGCGTGCTGGTAGTCGAAAAAGGAGAGGAGCTCGTCGTAGTAGCCCCCGACGTTCAGGAAGCCACAGGGGTGCTCGTGGATGCCCAACTGTGCCCATGTGAGCACCTCCACGATTTCCTCCAAGGTGCCGAACCCCCCTGGCAGGGCGACGAACCCTTCGGATTCGTCGGCCATCGTCCGCTTGCGCTCGTGCATCGACTCGACGATGTGGAGCTCGGTGAGCCCCTCGTGGGCCTGTTCGGACTCGGCGAGCGCCTCGGGCATTACCCCTACTACCTCCCCACCGGCGTCGAGGGCCGCGTCCGCGACGGTTCCCATCATCCCGACCTTTCCGCCGCCGTAGACGACGCGCAGACCGCGCTCGGCCAGTAGCCGCCCGAACGAGCGGGCCGCTTCGGTGTAGGCGGGGTCGTCGCCCGGGCTGGCGCCACAGTAGACGCAGATGCTCTCCATACACCCCCGCCGTCGTCCGCGGCCAAAAACGTCAGGCTCGGCGCAACAGCGAGCGGACGACTCGGGACTCCACCTCGTCGATGCGCTCAACGAGCTCCGCCGCGTCCGACAGCACCGGATACGTGGTGTCGAGGTCACCGTAAACGTAGCGACAGAGGTCATGGCCGTCTATTCCCTGCGCGCCGGCGCTCTCCGCTCGCAGGTCTCGCTGGCGCTTCTCGACCACATCCCCGATGTCCTCGCGCCGGCTTCCGAGGCGGTCGTACGCGGCCTCCAGCTCGGCGTAGGTGTAGGGCAGGAAGTCGTCGTCGATATCGGTTACGTCCTGCTTGAGGCGTTCGAGCCGGTCGGTCGCCTCCCGAATCTCCTCGCGTTCGCCGTCGATGGCGCCCAGGAGGTTCTCTCTGCTCGCGGCGGCTTCGCGGCCCTGGGTCGCGAGCGCGTCCCGAAGCTGTGGCGTGAGCGGACCGTCCCCCGCGAGCGCCGCGGCCACCTCGGGGCTGAGCTCGGCGGCGGCGTTGGTGACGAGGTCCTCCCCGTACTCGTCGTCGAAGTGCGGAACCCCCATCACCGTCTCGCGGTACGCTTCGCGGACGGTCCCCATGCCGCTGTCGGGCGGCTTCGTTCTGACCGCGACCGGGGCGTCCGTGCCGGTGCGGGCGCCCGTACTCACGGTGATGGTCTCGGCCCTTGCGGCGAAGCGCCGGAAGGCGTCCCGCTCCGCGGCGACGCGCTCGCGCTCCTCGCCGAGGGCGTCGCGGGCCTCGTAGACGTGTGCCAGCCCGACTAACACCAGCACCGTCAGGAGCCCGAAGACGAGGACGGCGGCGGTCTGCACGGTCGCCTCCGGGGCGCAGAACCCCGCCAGACAGACCTCGTTTCGCACCACCTCACCCATGTCGTAGGTGAGCCGGGTGCCGCCGAGTCGGTTCATACGATGTGGTATCGGGTGCCACAAATAAGGATTGCGGCGCCCCCGAAACTTACCCTGTGAGTACCGGAGGCTTTTCGGCTCTCCTGCCCGATTCGCCGCCATGACCGACTTCGACATCGCGGTCGCGGGCGTCGGCGCCGTCGCGGAGGTGCACGCGCTCGCTATCGGGGAAATCGAGGGCGCCGAGTTAGTCGCCGGGTCGTGTCGGACCGAGGAGACCGGCCGGGCGTTCGCCGACGAGTTCGACTGTGCGTGGTACGAGAGTACGGAAGCGATGCTCGACGCCGAGGAGCCCGACGTGCTCTCCGTGTGCACGCCGTCGGGCGCCCACCTCGAACCGACGCTCGCCGCCGCCGAGCGCGGGGTGCATGTCCTCTGTGAGAAGCCACTCGAAACCACACCTGAGCGCGTCGACGAGCAGATCGCCGCCTGTGAGGCCGCTGGCGTCCGCCTCGGGGGGATTTTCCAGCAGCGCTACAACCCGGTCGTCCGAACCGTCCACGACGCCGTCGCGGAGGGTCGCTTCGAGCGCACGACGGCGATGAACGCCTACGTCCCGTGGTGGCGCGACGACGAGTACTACCGCAACGCGTGGCAGGGCGTCGAGGAACTCGACGGCGGCGGCGCGATGATGAGCCAGTCCATCCACGGCGTCGACGCGATTCAGTGGATGGCCGGCGCCGCGGGCGAGAGCGAGGGCAACCCGGTCGAGGAGGTGTTCGCCTACACGGACACGCTCGCCCACGACGGCGACAGCATCGAGACCGAGGACACCGCGGTCGCCGTCCTGAAATACGAGCACGGCGCGCTCGGGCAGGTGTTGGGCGCGACGTCGATGTACCCCGGCTCGCTCCAGCGCCTGCAGGTCGCGGGCAGGGACGGCACCGCCGAAATACTCGAGGACGAACTCGTCACCTGGCAGTTCCGCGAGGAGCGCGCCGGGGACGAGGAGCTCCGGGAGCGGTTCAGCGCCAGCCAGTCCGACGGCGGCGCGGCGGACCCGATGACCATCGACGTCTCGAATCACACCCGGAACATCCGGGACTTCCTCGCATCGGTCGAAGCGGACGAGCCGTACATGCTCGACGGCGCGGAGTCGCGCAAGGCCGTCGAGATTATAGCGGCGATTTACGAGTCCGCCGAGCGTGGCGAGCCCGTGGCACTCCGATAGCGCCCCACGAGCCAGACGGCCGCCGCGAGCGCCGTCAGTCCGAGTTGGAAGCGCACCTCCGGGGTGAAGCGGAGTTCGAGGAAGAACGCCAGAATGCTCCGCCCGCTCGGGTCGTAGGGCGGCAGCGCGGTGAGCGGCCAGAACAAGTAGCCCGCGCCCTCCAGTGTGCCCGCCATCAGCGGGTGGCGCGCGTCGGCCAGCAGGTGGGTGACCCACCCGACCGAAAAGGCGCCGACGAGGCGCCGCCGCGAGGGGAGGAACGCCCACAGCGCCGCGACGGCCGGCACGAGCACGAGCAACGTGTGCCCGAGCGAGCGGCCCGTCGGGAGCAGCGCCACCTCCCAGGCCAGCGGCTTGTCTATCAGGTCCGGAAACTGCGTCCCGACCGCGAGCGCGGCGATGGGGCCCCAATCGGTCGGAACGGTTCGGTCACGGCCGAGGCGGACGGCGGTGTAGACGAGATAGCCGACGGCGGCGTGACCCCATGGAAGCACGGGTGAGGGGAGCCGGTTCGGAAAGGTAGGTCTGTCGGTGCTTCTCGGGCGAGCGGTTCCCGCGCCCCGCACGGGGTTCCACGGTGGGGCGACGGGTGCACAGCGTCCGCGGCTTTCATATGAGTTCGAAGGACCGTTCGCCGAGTTCGTCCTCCTCGAAGACGAACACCCGGCCCCCGGCGGCTTCGGGGTCGGCCTCCACCTCGACGGCGTGGCCGTCGGCACGGGCGGTGACGCCGGGGAAGAGGTCCTCCTCCTCGCCGGGTTCGAGAATGACCCGTCCCACGCCGGTCTCCTCCAGAATCTCGTCGTTCGTCTTCAGCTCGTTCACGTACATCAGGACGCCCTCCGTCTCGGTGGGGTCGGTGACGAGCACCTGTACGTCCTTTCCGGGGCGACAGCGGACCGCCCCCTCTTCCTTGGCGGGCACGCCGTTGTAGTAGGCCTCCCGGCCGTCGAGATACTCCACGACGATACCGTCCTCCACCAACTCGACACCGACGGTGCTCGGGGCGACGTCGTTGCGGGCGCTCATTGGCCGCGGTAGCGGGCGGGGGGCCAAAAGCCCGCCGACCACGGCCGCGCTACCGCCAGTCGTAAATACCGTCTCTGACAGTATCCGCCATGGACGGCCGCGCCGAGGCACCCGCTGCGGGCACCGTGTTGAACGCCCTCGCCACGGGGACCGGCTCCGCCTTCGCCATCGAGCGCACCGTGGAGGCGGCGGTGTCGGTCGACGACACCGGCACCGTCGACGCCTCCGTCGAGGGCCATCCCGATGCCGACACCCGGCTCATCGAGCGCTGCGTCGAGTCGGTGCTCCGGGGGTCGGCCTACTCGGGCGGGACGGTACACACCGACTCGGAAATCCCGATGGCAGCCGGGCTGAAATCCTCCTCCGCCGCCGCGAACGCCACGGTGTTGGCGACGCTCGCGGCGCTCGGCGAGGAGGAGGACATCACCCGCGAGGACGCGGCGAAGATAGGCGTCGACGCCGCGCGCGACGCCGGCGTCACGGTCACCGGCGCGTTCGACGACGCCTCCGCCTCGATGCTCGGGGGGCTCACGGTCACCGAAAACGACACCGACGCCCTCCTCATCCGCGACGAGGTCGACTGGGACGCGCTGGTGTGGACGCCGCCAGAACAGGCCTTCTCGGCCGACGCGGACGCCGAGCGTTGCGCGCGGGTCGCGCCGATGGCCGATCTGGTTCGGGAACTCGCGCTCGCCGGGCGCTACGGCACCGCGATGACGGTCAACGGCTTCGCCTTCTGTGGCGCGCTCGAACGCCCGGCCGAGCCGCTTGTGGAGGCGCTCCCCGACGTCGAGGGCGTCTCCCTCTCGGGGACGGGGCCGAGCTACGTCGCCGTCGGCGAGCGCGACAACTTAGAAGAGGTGCAGGAACGCTGGGACGAGCGCGAGGGAACGACGTGGCTGACACGCACACAGACCGAGGGAGCACGAACGCTATGAGTACGAACCCAGAGGAGATGGACCTTGACGAACTGCGCACCGAAATCCGGGAGATCGACCAGGACATCGTCGAGCTCATCGCCCGCCGTACGTACGTCGCGGAGTCCATCGCGGCGGTCAAGGAGGCCGAGGGCCTCCCGACGACCGACGAGGGCCAAGAGGAGGCGGTGATGGAACGCGCCGGCGAGTTCGCGCGGCGCTTCGACGTGGACGACAACCTCGTGAAGGCGATTTTCCGGCTGCTCATCGAGTTGAACAAAGTGGAACAACGCGAGAGCCGTTGAGGGCGAATACAATAGACGCGTAACGCCGGGTCGTTCCAGCCCGAGGCTCGGCTATCCGACTCCCGAACCGGCGTCCCTCACTCGCGGCCCAGCAGTCCCGAGACCGAGCGCCGCTCCGGGACGAGCCACGCCGGGACGACCCGCGTGAGGGCGACCATGCCGACCAGCTCGACGAGCGTCTGCGTCACGACGACCGCCGGCGCCAGCCGGTAGGCCGCCGGGAGCGCGAGCGCGAGCGGCAACACGACCAACGAGTTGCGGGTGACCGACGTGAAGACGAGCGCCCTGCTCTCGCCGGCGTCCATCTCCAGGGTTCCCGCGGCGAGCCGCCCGAGCACCGGCATGACGAGGAGGAACGCGACGTACACCGGGACGACGGCGGCAATCTCTCCGAACGAGTCCCGCACGCGGGGGAGCTGGGACCCAATAACGACGAACAGGGTCGCGCCCATCATTGGCACCGGCAGCCACCCCATCGTCTCCTGCCACGTCACCCCTCTCGACGACCGTTCGGCCCACACCTCGGTGAGCCACGCGAGCGCCAGCGGGAGCGCGATAAGCGTCAGGAACGCCTCGACGAACGGCCCTGGCTCGATGACCGCCGCGACCGCTGCCCCCATGAACAGCCACAGATACGCCGGGAGCAACAGCAACTGGACGAGCATCAGGGCGGGCGTGGCCGCTGTGACCTGCTCGGCGTCCCCGCCCGCGAGCTCGGTGAAGGTGATGACGTAGTCGATACACGGCGTCAGAAGCACCATGAACACGCCTACGAGAACGGCGGGCTGCTGGGGGAGAAACCGAGTGAGCCCCCAGACGACGACGGGAACGACGAGGAAGTTCATCCCCAGGGCCGCCGCGATGAACCGCCCGTTCCGGAACGCGCGGCGCAGCCGAACGAACGGGATTTCGAGGAACGTGGCGTAGAGCAGGACGGCCAGCACGGGGGCGATGAGCCGCTCGAAGACCGGTGCCGCCCCCGGACGGCCGATGCCGACGCCGACGGCGGCGAGAACGAACACGGCGTAGACGGAGACCTGGTGGCGCTGGAGCCATCGCCGGGCGTTCATCCGCCCACCGTTCTCGGACCGGGAGTAAACCCCTGTCGCTCTGTCGCGCGAATCCCGGTCGCGGGGGCCGCCTACCGGTACGTCTCCGCCAGCCCGTCCAGCGCTTCGTGGTGGTTCGTCGTGTGGGGCGCCGTCAGCGGCGAGACGCTCACCTTCCCCTCCGCGACGGCGTGGCGGTCGGTCCCGTTGCCGTCCTCCGGGGGGAGGTCCCCCTCGGCCATGCGGTCCCACATCCGGTCGTGGAGGATTACCTTATCGCCGTCGTGGGTCGCGTCCATCTCGTAGGCGTGGGAGGGGGTCGTGACGGCCATATCGGCGCCCCCCTCGACGGGGAGGGGGCCGTTGACGTTCAGGTAGTCCGCCGTCTCGAAGACACCCGTCGCGAGGGTGTGTTCCACGAGATACCGCGTCGCCCTCGCGGGCTCGCGGTAGTCCTCTAGGCTGTGGTCGTCGTCGAACTTCTCCGGGGGCAGGTAGAGGGAGGCCGCGATGGCCGGGATACCGAAGAAGGCCGCCTCGACGGCCGCGCTCACGGTGCCCGAGCGTCCAAGGACGTACATCCCGATGTTCGCGCCGGTGTTACAGCCCGAGACGACGATGTCCGGGTCACAGTCCAGCGCGCCCAGCGCCGCGATGACGCAGTCGCTCGGGGTGCCTTCGATGGCGTGGCCCAGCTCGTGGTCGAGTAGGCCGACCTCCTGTGAGGTCGCCCGTCCGATGGCGCTCTGGTCGGAGGCCGGCGCGACGACGGTCACATCGCCGACCGCCCGCAGCTCGTCGTGAAGGGCGGCGAGTCCGGGGCTGTCGATGCCGTCGTCGTTCGTGAGGAGGATTTCGGGGTCGTCGGCCATATCGGACCCTCGGGTGGCCGGTGGAAAAACACACCGTTCGGCCCAATTGGGGACCGATTCGGTTTTGTTTACAGACGCGAACTGGACGTATGGAAGAGCGCGCGAGTCGGCTCGCCAGATACTGTGCGGAGCGGGTCGGTGACAGCCTCCGGTTCGTCGCGGTCTACGACACCGCCGGCGGAAACGTGGACAGCCCGAACCTCGTCTACGCCCGTGAAGACCTCCGGGGGAACTACACGCCGTCCGACCTCGGTGGCCTCCTCGATTACGCCGCCGAGGTCCACGGCACCATCGTCGCGGCCGGGGAGAACGCCGGGATGCTCGGGGAGGCTGAGGCCTCCGTGTACGTCTTCGAGAACGCCTTCGTGTTGCAACTCGTTCCGGAGTACGACTCGGGTATCATCGTCTCCTTCGACCCAAAAGCCGGGAAGAACCTCGCGACGTTCGTGACGGACTGCCTCGAACAGATACGCTAGACGGGGTCGACCAGCGTCTCCTCGTCCACGACGACGTTGTACGCCTCCTCGTCGTCGTTCCAGAGGACGAGCGCCCGTTCGAAGGCGACCACGTCGCCGTAGTCCGACTCCGCGAGCGCGCTGTTCAGCGCCGTCTCCTCCACGAGGACGGCGTAACACTCCTCGGACTCGGAGCCGTCCGAAATCTTGTAGAGGGCGTTCCCCTCGTCGGCGAGGTTCCGGCTGAGCTTCGCCGCGACGACGGTCATCCGGTTGCCGACGAACTCCGCGGCGCGCCCGAGTTTCGCGGTCGTCCCCTCGTCGAGCGAGAGGTCGTAGCGGGTTTTGCTGTCCGGGCGGAGGTGCGCGTAGGAGAACTTCACCGTCGTGTTCAGCAGTTCGCCGGGGTTGTCGCTCGCCTCCGCCAGCGTGCGTTGTGGCGCGGGCGCCTCGATGTCGGGGCGCTCGTCGAAGGACCACCCCCTGTCGGTGGGCCGTTCGCCGTCCCACAGCCTGACCGTGGGCGCGTAGACGCTCGCCGCCTCCCGCACGTCGGCGAGTTCGCGCTCGACCCGACGGAGTTCGGTGCTCGTCTCCAGGTCGGCGGGCGCGACGAGGGCGAGGGTGCCGTCCGCCGCGAGCCACTCCAGCGCCCGCGTGGCCTGTTCGACCGGCTCGTCCAGCTCGGAGAGCACGTTCCCGAAGAGGACGAGGTCGAACTCGCCGTCGGGCTCGTACGCCTCGACGGCCGTTCGCTCGATGTCCGCGTGGAAGTTATCGCTCGTTTCGCCGAGGAACCGTTCCAGCAGGTCCGCGCCGGCGCCCGGCTCGACGGCGGTGTAGTCCACGAGCGGGGGCGTCCCGGGCTCCGGTTCCTCCCGTTCCGCGCTACCGCCGGCGTTCCAGCCCCAGTCGTCGTCGCGTTCCCACCCCTCCCGGTTCCCGGGCGCGCCGAAGTAGTAGTCGTGGAGCGCGAGCGCCGGGCCGCCGACCCCGGCGCCCACGTCGAGCACGCGCACATCCGCCGGAAGGAGCCCATCGGCGCCGAGCTCGTCGAGGACGTACCCGCCGACGGCGTAGTAGTTCGCCAGATGGTAGAGGGCGTACGCCTCCGCGGCGTCGATGGTGTAGGAAACGTCCTCGCCGCGGAAGTAGTCCCGCTTCAGCTTGCGGATGTGGCCGGCGAGGTTGGCGCCGCTCTCGCCGCGGTGCCAATCGGAGCCGTGGCGCTCCACGAGGGCGTTCTCCAGCTCGCGACACCACACCTCGGGGAGGCGTTCGACGCCCGCGAAATCGGGGTTGAGCGAGCCCTCCGGCGCCGGGACGAACGTGCCGTCCGAACGCTCCACCAGCGAGAGCTCGGCCGCGAGCTCCCGGAGGTACTGCTTCACGACGCCCGGGTGAGCGCCCCCCTCGACGTACTCGGCTATCTCCTCGGGGTCAAGCGGGCGGACCGAGCGCAGGTACCGGGCGGTGTCCCGGACCGTCGATTTAGCGTCCGGCATCCTCGTAGAGCGCCTCGAAGGCGGCGTGGTCCGCCTCCGCGAGTTGGTTCGCCTCTCTGGCGATGTCGCTGGCGCCGTCGAAGGCGTCCTGGATGTCGGCGTACACGCGGGGCGTGTTCCCCGTCACGCGCTCGGCGAGGGCCTGCAGGTCCTCGTAGACGGGCGTTTCCAGCCCCTCGGGGACGTCCTCGGCTGCGAGCGCGAACGCGAGGACGGCGGCGTGCACCCGCCCCTGCACGGTGGTCATCGCGTCGTCGTGCTCCTCGGGTGTGACGTCCACGAGTTCGTTGCCGGCCTCGCGGAGGCGGCCCCGAAGCCACTCCGTCGCGGGTCCCCCGCGCTCGACGGCGACGGCGACGTTGCCCGGCGCGCCCGCCGCCGAGAAGAGCGGGTGGAGGCTGGCGCGCTCGATGTCCGGCGCGGCCTCCTCCATCGCCGTGACGACGGGCTCCATCACGCCGGTCACGTCCACGACGGCCCGCTCGGCGCGGGGCGCCTGCCGGGTGATGGCCGCCGTCGCGGCGGGAATCGGCACGGCGATACAGACCATCTCGAAGGGTTCCGTCGAATCGAGGGACACCGCGCGGGCGTCCCCGCCGACCGCCTCCGCGGCGGCCTCCGCCGCGGCGGGGTCCCGGTCGGCGAAGGTGGGGTCGCCGACGAGGCGGCCGAACCACCGGCCCATCTCGCCGGCGCCGACGATGAGCGTCTCCATATCACGGAGTCCAGCGCGGGCCCTAAAGGGTTCGTCGGTCGTGGGGTGTCGCACGGACGGAACGCATACGTGGAGTCGGGGTGAACGCCGTGCCATGCCCTCCCGTCGAACCCTCCTCGGCGCGGTCGGAACCGGCGTCGGAATCGCGGCGGCCGGCTGCCTCGGACTGTCGGACCGTGCGGAAGGATACGTCCAGTTCAAATCGGTCTCCGGTGTACACGAGAAGCCCGGCCGCTCCGAGGCGGTGCGGATAGTCGATATCGGTGCCAGCTTCGAACCCAACGGGGAACCGCCCGAGCTCACACAGCTCCACGACGACTGGGCCGACCGGTTCCCCGTTCCCCGGGCCCCAGTCGTGTCCGACGACCTCCACGCCGAACTCGTCAGCCGCTTCGACACCGTCCGCTATGTTGTCGGCGTGACGAGCCCCGACTGGGCCGATGACGGCGAGGACGTCGGGAGTTTCAACGTCGCCACGACCCGCGAGAACTTCAACCGGGTGCAGGTCCACGACGCGGTGACCGCCTCCTCCGACGGGACCTATCTCACGATACACTCGGTGGACGGGCTGTGGGAGTTCGATTCGGGCGGGTAGGCCGTTTCGGGGCGTCTCAGTCCGCGGCCTGCCCGCCGTCCACGGGCAGTGTGTGCCCGGTGATGTAGGAGGCGTCGTCGGAACAGAGGAAGACGGCGGGTCCGGCCATCTCCTCGGGGTCGGCGATGCGGTCCATCGGCACGTCGCGCATCGCGGACGTGTCGATGCCCGACCGGAGAGAACGAAGCGCCATCCGGACGAACCCGACAGCCTGTTTGATTCGGCCGAAAAGCGAGGCCGAATCGCCGCCCAACAGACCCGATTGAATGTTCGTCTTCGTCGGGCCGGGCGCGATGGCGTTGATGCGCACGCCGCGGTCGGCGTACTCCAGCGCGGCGGACTTGGTGAGCCCGACGACCCCGTGCTTGCTGGCCGAATAGTTCGAGAGGCCACCCATCCCCACGAGGCCGGCTTCGGAGGCGGTGTTCACGATGGCGCCGCCCTCCTCGATGACGGGGAGTTCGGCCTTCATGCAGGCCCAGACGCCCTTGAGATTGATGTCCATGATGCGGTCCCAGTCCGCTTCCTCGATGTCGGTCGTGTCGGCGAACCCGGTGAGGATGCCCGCGTTGTTGTGCGCGAAGTCCAACGAGCCGTACGTGTCGACGGCAAACGCGACCATCCGTTCGACCGACTCGGTGTCCGAGACGTCGACCCGGACGAACGAGGCCTCGCCGCCCGCGTCCTCGATGAGCGCGACCGTTTCCTTGCCCCCCTCCTCGTCGATATCCGCGACGTTCACGAGAACGCAGTTCTCGTTAGCCAACCGGAAGCTCCGCTTCCGGTGACGACGACGTTCGCGCCCTCCCGGGCGAAGCGCCGCGCCGATTCCCGCCCGATGCCCGACCCGGCGCCCGTGACGAGTGCCGTTTTGTCCGCGATTCCGTGCATGCTTTCGCACACTACCCCTCGCGTGAGGTAGCTCTTGTGGCGGCTTCCGCCCCCCGGCGTCAGAATCTATACGATTGTGGCGGTTCATCCACCCTCCGTGAAACGGAACACAGAACTCGCGTTCGTCGCGAGCCGCCACGCCGTCCTGTTCGCGATACTGCTCCGCTTGCAACCGGCTAACCTGTCGCTGTCGACCACCCTCGCCACCCTGGCCGGCTTCTCGCTGATATCCGGGCTGGTTCACGAGACGGGTGTCGTCTCCGTTCGCACCGGGGCGGAGTGAGACCGCTCAGACCCGGAACGTGCGCTCGTATTCGGTCAGGTTTCGATACCCCTCGTCGGTGACGACGACGAAGTCCTCGATGCGTACACCCCCGACGTCGGGGTCGTAGAGTCCAGGTTCGACCGTGACGACGTGGCCCGCCTCCAACTCGCCGGCGCCCTCGGTCAAGCGGGGGCGTTCGTGGACCTCCAGCCCCACCCCGTGGCCCGTCGAGTGGATGAACCCCGTCTCCGTGCGCTCGTCGCTCCTGAGCGTCGGGTAGCCCCGCTCCTCGTAGACGTCACAGACTGCGGCGTGGACGGCGTCGCCGGTGACGCCCGCCTCGATTTCGGCGAGCGCGGCGTCGAGGGCGGCTTCGGTGGCCTCGTAGAAGCTCTCCAACTCCTCGCTCGGGTCGCCCTTGCAGAAGGTACGGGTCATGTCCGCGTGGTAGCGACTCGACTTGTCCCGGGGGAAGATGTCCACGATGATGCCTTCGTCCGCTTCGAGCGGCCCGCTTCCTCTATTATGGGGTTCGGCGGCGTCGGCGCCACAGGCGACGATGGTCTCGTCGAGCGCACAGCCGTGTCTGAGGAGTTCGGTTTCGATTTCCCGCCGGACACGCTCGCTCGTGAGCGGTTCGTCCCCGTGATGGAGCACACCCTCGCGAACGTCGCTTTCCGCGATAAGCGCCTCCGCGCGGGCCATCGCGGCCTCGTTGGCCCGCTGGGCGGTCTCGATGTGTTCGATTTCGTTCTCGCTCTTGACCGCACGCAGCTCCAGGAGGGTGTCTTCCTCGTCCACCTGCACGTCGATACCGGCCTCGCGCAGTCCGTCGGCGGTGGCAAGGGGGAACCGGGAGGGAACCGCCACCGAGTCGGCGCCGTGGGTCGCGCAGAACTCGGCGGCCACTTGCTTTCTCGCGTCGCCGCGTCCGGACTCGGCGGCCCGCGCCCGGAAGTCGTAGTCCGCGAGGCGTTCGACCTTCCCGTCGGCCTCCTCCTTCGCGCGGCCGTACTCCAGGCCCGACACCAAGAGGACCGTCTCGCCGCCCGCGCGCAGCGTGAAGAAGGGGTCCGGCGCGTCGAAGCCCGAGAGGTAGCGCTGGTCGGCGTCGTCGCCAGCGGCGTCAAGCAGGTAGCCGTCGACGCCCAGTTCCGCGAGCGCGTCGTCCAGTCGCGTAGGGTCGTACATGGCTCCCACTGCGCGCCGCCGTGGCAAAAGCACCCGGGGCGCGGCCGATTCCTCCGGTGGCGTTATGCCCCGGCGCCTGTAGGGCCGGGTATGGACGTAACCATCGGGCGCTCGGCCCTCGCGGGGCGGGCGAGCGCGCCCCCCTCGAAGAGCTACACGCACCGGGCGGTCCTCGCGGCGGGCTACGCCGACGGCGCGACGGTCCAGGACGCCCTCGTGAGCGCGGACACGAAGGCGACGATGGCCGCCGTCGAGGCCTACGGCGGCGACGTGGCGCGGGACAGCGACGCCGGCACGGCGGACCTCGAAATCGCGGGGTTCGACGGGGTTCCGGGGGTTCCCGCGGACGTCATCGACTGCGAGAACAGCGGCACGACGATGCGCCTCGTGACGGCGACCGCCGCGCTCGCGGACGGGACCACGGTACTCACCGGCGACGAATCCCTCCGCTCGCGCCCGCAGGGCCCGCTACTCGACGCCATCGAACAGCTGGGGGGCGAGGCGGAATCCACCCGCGAGAACGGCCAGGCACCCCTCGTCGTGAAAGGCCCCATCGCGGGCGGCGAGGTCTCCCTCCCGGGCGACGTCTCCTCGCAGTTCGTGACGGCCCTGCTGATGGCCGGCGCCGTCACCGAGGAGGGCATCGACGTGAACCTCACCACCGAACTCAAGTCGGCGCCGTACGTCGATATCACGGTCGAGATGCTTGAGGAGTACGGCGTCGCGGTCGAGCGCACCGATTCGGGCTTTTCCGTGGCGGGCGGGCAGCAGTACCGTCCCTCGGAGGGAACCTACGCCGTCCCCGGCGACTTCTCTTCCATCTCGTATCTGGTTGCCGCGGGCGTCCTCGCCGCCGAGGAGGGCGAATCGGTCGTCGTGGAGGGCGCACGCCCCTCCGCGCAGGGCGACACGGCCATCCTTGACATCGTCGAGCGCATGGGCGGCGAACTGGCGTGGAACGAGGAAGCCGGCGAAGTCGAGGTGCGAAACTCCGAACTCTCGGGCGTCGAGGTGGACGTGGGCGACACGCCCGACCTCCTGCCGACTATCGCCGTGCTGGGCGCGGCCGCCGAGGGCGAGACCCGCATCGTCAACTGCGAGCACGTCCGCTACAAGGAAACCGACCGGGTGAGCGTGATGGCCGATTCGCTCGAAGCGATGGGCGCCGACGTCGAGGAGTACGAGGACGAATTAGTTGTACACGGCTCCCGCGATTCCCTGCACGGCGCGGACCTCTCCAGTCACGGCGACCACCGCATCGCGATGGCGCTCGCCGTCCTCGGACTGGTTGCGGACGACGTCTCGATTGCGGGCGCCGAGCACGTCGACGTATCGTTCCCCGGCTTCTTCGGGACTTTGGAGGAACTGGGCGCGGACGTGCGGAACGCCTGATGCGCCGCGACGAACTCGCCGCCCGCCTCGAAGAGCGCGTCGAGGGCCCGGACGTCTACCCCGACTACAAGGAGTACTCCGTCGCGAACGTTCCGGACACCGCGCTCGCCGCGCTCCACGCCGACGCCCGGCGCCCGATACCGGACGCCTTCGACGGCGTGGAAACGGATGTGGACCACGTCATCGTCGTGCTCGCCGACGGCCTCGGCTGGGGGCAGTTCAAGCGGGCCCAAGGGGATTCGGAACTCCTCTCCGCGTTCGCGGAGCACGGGACGGTCACGCCGCTCACGTCGGTCTATCCCTCCGAGACGGCCGCCGCGATGACGACCCTCCACACCGGCAAGCAGCCCGCCGAGCACGGCCTGTTGGGCTGGTATCAGTTCCTGCCGGGCTACGGGGGCGTCGTCGAGAGCCTGCCGTTCCGGACGCTGGACGGCCGCCACGCCGGGTCGGCGCTCGGCGCCGACGCCGACAGCCTCGTCGAACCCGGGACCACAGTGTACGAGCGGGCCGGAAGCGAGGGGCTCGCGACCCGTGTCATCCAGCCCGAGCACACTCGGGGGAGCGTCTACACGGAGCGGGTCACTCGGGGTGCCGAGTCCGTCGGCTACACGAACGAGCGGGACTTCGCCGACGCGCTGGGGCGGACGGTTGCGGACGCGGACCACCCGACGTACGCGCTGGCCTACGCGCCCGACGTGGACGGCGCGGGCCACGAAGCGGGGACCGATTCGCCGGAACACCACAACGCAGTCATGCGAATCTCGAACGCTGTCCGCAACGCGGTGTCGGGGCTCTCGCGGGAGCAAGCGGAGCGCACGCTTCTGGTCGTCACGGCCGACCACGGGCAGGTGAACACCGACCCCGAGGAGAACATCGCCCTCGGGACGGACCTGACGAACCGCCTGCGCCGCCCGGCGATGGGCGGCCCGCGGAACCTCCAGTTGCACACGAAGGACGGCGAACGGCCCGACGCCGAGGCGGTCATCGAGAGTTTCGACGCCGCGACGTTCACCAGGGAGGAATCGCGGGACTGGAACCTCTTCGGCGACCGGAACATAGGTGAGCTCTTCCGCCAGCGCGAGCCCGATTTGGTGTGTGCGCCCCGCGAGGTCTCGATGTGGTACGACAGCGACGAACTCGACTTGATAGGTGCGCACGGCGGGCTGCACCCCGACGAGATGCTGGTGCCGTTCGCGGCGTGTCGGGTCGCGGAGTTGGGGCTGTGAGTTCCACCGGACTGTAAGGTCTAAATGCCCCCGCCCCCGACCGATTGGTAATGAACGGCAATCGCTTCGGGCGACTCTTCCAAGTCACGACGTACGGCGAGAGCCACGGCGACGCGATGGGGGTCACGGTGTCGGGCTGTCCTGCCGGCCTCGAACTCTCCGAGGAGGACATCCAGGGGGATTTGGACCGGCGCAAGCCCGGCCAGTCGATGATAACGACCTCCCGGGGCGAGCCCGACGAGGTGGAGATACACTCGGGGATTCAGGACGGCTACACTACTGGTACTCCCATCGGGATGACCATCCAGAACAAGGACGCGCGCTCGGGGAAGTACGAGCCCTTCATCACGGCGCCCCGGCCCTCCCACGGCGACTTCACCTACTCCGCGAAGTTCGGCACCAGAAATTGGGGCGGCGGCGGGCGCAGCTCGGCTCGTGAGACCGTCAACTGGGTCGCCGCCGGCGCGATTGCGAAGAAAATCCTCGAAACCGAGGGCGTACAGGTCAAAGCGCACGTCAACCAGATCGGCGACATCGAGGCGCCCGACGTGAGCTTCGAGGAAATCCTCGAACACTCCGAGGAGAACGAGGTCCGGTGTGCCCACCCCGAAACCGCCGAGGAGATGCGCGAGGCCATCGACCAGTACCAGCAGGAGGGCGACTCAATCGGGGGCTCCATCTACTTCGAGGCACAGGGCGTGCCCCGGGGACTGGGCGCGCCACGCTTCGACAGCGTTACCGCCCGGCTCGGCCAGGCGCTCATGTCGGTGCCCGCCGCGACGGCCTTCGAGTTCGGCCTCGGGAAGGACGCCCGCGAGTACACCGGCAAGGACCGCAACGACGACTGGGAGTTCGACGACGACGGAACCCCCAAACCCGCGGAGAACGACCACGGCGGCATCCAAGGGGGAATCACCTCCGGCGAGCCCATCTACGGCGAGCTCACGCTCCACGCGCCGACCTCCATCCCGAAGGAACAGACGACCGTGGACTGGGAGACCGGCGAGGAGAAGGCCGCCCAAGTCGTGGGGCGCCACGACCCCGTCCTCCCGCCGCGCGGAGTGCCGGTCGTCGAGGCGATGATCAACCTCACCTTGCTGGACTTCATGCTGCTGGGGGGCCGCATCAACCCGGACCGACTCGACGGCGACGTCGGCGAGTACGATACGGAGTACCACCCGTCGAGTCCCGAAAACGACCCCGAGGACGCCGAGACGCGCGTCGAATAGAGAGGTGCGCTGATGACCTGCGTGTGACACCCTAGTTCCGCCGCCGGTAGTCCACGAAGGAGTAGAGGACCCCACCGAGCGCGGCGACCGTTACCGACCCGAGACAGAGCCAGACGGCGTATCCGGGGACGAGTGCGCCGGCCATCGTGACGAGCCCGGCGAGCACGAACAGCCGACCCGTCACTTTGTGGGTTCGTTCCCAGACGGTGACGCTCTCCATCGTCCACGGCGTCCGGACCCCGGCGAACCAGTTCGGCTCGACCCGCGGGAGCCAGAGCCCGATGAGGACGAAGAGGCCGCCCATGCCCGGGAAGAGAACCCGGTTGATGGAGTCGACGTAGCCCAGCGCCAGGCCGACGACGACGAGCTGGAGGTACAGGAGGAAGCCCGCGATACCGACCAGAATCACGCCGGAACCCTCCGGCATCCCGTCAGTTCGGGGGTCCACGCGGAGGAGGCCGTGCAGGAGCCCGACCGTCACCGCCGCGAGGGCGGGGACGAAGAACAGCCCGAGGAGTTTGGATGTGTAGCCGTCGGCGACCCCCGCGGCGTTCCAGTGGATGGCGACGCTCTCCGGCGCCACGGGATAGGCGACGGCGCCGACGACCCACGCGAGCGCGACGAGAAGCACTTCGAGTGCCGTTGTCCGCTTCATTGCCGGAAAGGGGGACGGCGGGGCCGAAAGCGTTGTGGCGCCCGGGTAAGGTCTAAAGCCCACCGGTCCCACCGACGGGTATGGACGCGGCACAGCGCTCCCGGTCGAACCCCTTCGGGATGGACGAGTCCTGTCGGAACTGCGACCTCTGCGAGCGCCGCGAGCGCGTCGTTCACGGCTACGGCGACGTGGACGCGGACTTCCTCTTCGTCGGTGAGGGACCCAGCGAGGGCGCCGAGCGCACGGGCGTCCCCTTCACGGGCGACGAGCGCGGCGAGCGCTTCCAGCACGCCCTCGGGCTCCTCGGGTTGAACAACTCCCTCCCAACGAGCGAACAGCCCGAGTTGGAGAACGCATACCTCACGAACCTCACCCGCTGTCGACACCCCGAGCGCGACCCCGAACAGGGGGAAATCGACCTCTGTGAGCCGTTCCTCAACGCCGAAATCCGGATGATAAACCCCGAAATCATCGTGCCCGTGGGCGCGGCGGCGCTCGCGGAGATCGCGGTGGAGTACACCACGACGCCCGCCGAGGAGTTCGCCATCGAGGAGCACCACGCCACGACCAATCGCGGTCGGGGGTTCGCGCTCGTTCCGATGCGCGACCCCGGCGAGGCGACGGACGACGAGTTGCGCGCGTTCGTCTCCCACTTCGAGTCCCTGATGGCGGGTGACTACCGCCAGACGAAGGGCCGCCAGAAGCGCTGACGGGGATAGCCGTCCTTTTACTCCTCCCGCTCCCAGCGCCGGTATGACCCTTCTCGTTGCGATGGTCGCGGACCCGGCGACGGCCCTCCCCGACCTCCCGGAATCGGCGCCCGTTTCCGAGAGCGAGGCCGCGGCCCTCTACCGCGCGTCGCTCCGGGACGAACTCCGCGCGGCGGCCCGCTCCGGCGGCGAGCTGCTGGTGAACTACCCCGAAGGCCGCGAGGGGCTCGCTCGCGACCTCGTCGCCGGGGCGGAGGACGTGCCCGAGGACGAAACGCGCTTCGAGGTGCAGGTCGGGGAGTCCTTCTCCGCGCGGGCGGGGAACGCCGTTACCCACGTCCTACGCGAGGAATCGGAAGCCTCCGCCGCCGTGCTGGCCGGCCGTGCGCCCCTGCTTTCACACACGCTCATCGACAGCGCCGCGATGCGGCTGCGCCGCGACGACGCCGTCCTCGCGCCCGGTCCGCGCGGGTCGGTCGCGTTCGCCGGCTTCTGTGCGGCGCCGGACTTCGAGGCCGCCTTCGAGGCGCCCGCGCTCCCGACCCTCGCCCGGCGGTGCGCCGACAGCGGCTTGGAGACGGGCTTTCTCGCCCACCAGCCCGTGTTGCGGACGGGCGAGGACCTCGCGACGGTCGTCGGGGCTATTGAGGCCCGGCGTGCCGCGGGCCGGGCGGTTCCGGTGCACTTCGCCGCCGCGATAGACGACCTCGGGCTCGGCCTCGAAGGGGAGGAACTGGTTCGGGGAACCGACAGCCCTTAGACGCGTCCGGCGATACGCGGAAGCGTGGTGAGGTGACAGAGCGGCCCATTGTGGTTGCCTTGAGAGCAACTGGCCTTTCCGGCCTCCTGGGTTCAAATCCCAGCCTCACCGTGAACCTCTTCTTGCTATGAAGGCGGTCCTCCCTTCGGTCGGCCCCTTGCATAGCAAAAGCGTGGGAAAAAGCGCAGTCGTCTTCGGCGACCGCGAAAAGCGAGCGGTGTCAACCGCGAGCAAAACGGAACACGACCGAAGGGAGTGTTCCGGGAGACGTTCGAGACCGACTCCACAACCACACCACTTCCCCGAACCGGGGGTATTTTTACTCGCGGGCCACCCCTTTGTAGTATGGCCGAGATGCAAGACCCGTCGGGGCGCGACTGGCCCCACGACCCGGACGGCGAGAAGGGTAGCGAGGGCGGCCGAAAATACGATATGGCGGTTCTCTCGAAGTTCACCGAGGAGGGTGAGGATTTCCCCCTCGACGTGAGCGAGTTCGTCGACGAGTACGGCGCGTACCCCGTCCGCATCAACTACCGGAAGGTCGTCAGCGTCGCGGACATCTTCGAGCACGTCGAACCGGAGACCATCGAGACGAAAGTCGAGTTCCACCGCGCGGTCGGCGACGCGATGCGCGAACAGGGGATGTGGCGGTTCCACCCGAAAGCCTAATTCAGGGCTTCGGGCGCTTAAGCCTCTCGGGAGTAGCTTTTAGCCACCGGGTAGCCAATCCAGTATCATGCGGGATGTTATCACACTCGGAGACGCGATGACCCGTTCGTTCGTCGGGGTGACCGAGTCCGACACCGTCGCGGAGACCGCGGCGCTGCTCGCCGAGGAGGGAAACGAGGGCGCACTCGTGGTGCGCGGCGGCGAGGCCGTCGGGCGCGTCCGTGCGTCGGACCTGCTGGGCGCGCTCCCCGAGAACGGCGACGAGCCGGTTCGGACCGTAATGGTCGACCCGCCGCCCAGCTTCGACCCCGGAACACCCGTCGAGGAGGCGGCGCTGGCGCTCTCCCGCGAGCACGACTGGCGCGCGACGGTGGCGGACGGCGAGGACGTTCTGGGCGTCGTCGGCGCTCGGGAGGTGCTGGCGGCCGGCGTCGGGCGCTCCGAGTCGGGTCCGGGCGTTTCGGCGCCGGACCCCACCACCGAGTACGGCGAACAGGGCGTCTGTGAGAGCTGTGGCACGCTCGCCGGCTCCCTGGCGCGCTCGGAGGGGAAACTCCTCTGTGCGGCCTGCCGCGAAGTGTAACCACTAACCGTCCCCGACGAGTGAGGTGTGGTATGAACGCCGAGGTGGGGCCTGCGAACCTCTCGGATCTCGACGCGCTCGCCGACCTCTGGGCTGAGCTCGTCGCGGGACAGCGCGAGCACGGCGCACACCTGCTCGCCGACGGCAATCGAGAGACGGCCCGGGACTTCCTCGGGCAGGCGGTCGCGGCGAACAACGTCTTCGTCGCCGAGGTCGGCGCGGAGACGGTCGGCTTCGTTCAGTTCCGCGTCGAGAGTGGCATCTACGACCAATCGACCGACCGGGGGTTCGTGGACAACGTGTACGTCCGGCCCGCCCACCGGAACCGGGGCATCGGCACCCGACTCCTCGGTGCCGCCGAGGACGCCCTCGACGCGCGCGGCGTCGAGCGAGTCGCGCTCTCCGTGCTCGCCGGGAACGGGGCCGCTAGGCGCTTCTACGAGCGCCACGGCTACGAACCGCACCGGGTGGAACTCGAGCGGTCGCTGGAAAGCGACACGCCTTCAAAGGACGGCGCGAAAGAGTAGGCCGCGCCAGAGGAGCTTGGGTGGTCCAAGCACCCGACTTGTAATCGGGAGTTCGTGCGTTCAAATCGCACCTCTGGCTGATACTACAGTGCTCCGAGCGACGGCGCCGGCGTGCTGTGGACGACGGCTCCGTTTTGTGGTTTTTCCTTCCACAGCGGGGTAAAAACCTCCCGAAGCCGACGGCAACCGCGGGAACTCCTTCGCAGCGTCCGACGCGTGTTGGTGGCTGGAATAGGCGATATCGCGGAGCTCGGCCTGTTGCCTCGGTCGGCCGATGTTCCTGTGGGCGCACCAAAGCTGCGAAGCTCTAAGAGCGAACTGCCGGTTGGTTCTGCCGCACCGACGCCGCAGCATCATCATCAGCATGTCACGAGCCAGTCGGGGAGCCGCCGCCGGCGCCCTCGCAACGGTCCTCATCGCGCTCGAAGCCCTCACACACGAGCTCGTCCACACCGGCATCAACGCTCTCGCCGCGGGGACGGTCCGGAGCTGTGGCGCGCTCGGACCGCTCACAGTTCACGAGGGGCGTCTCGCCGCGTGCCTCGCTCCAGGCGGGGCGCCGGCGCTGAACGCCCTCCTGACCCCGTTGGCACTCGCCACGGCCGGTCTCGTCCTCATGTGGGGGAGCGCCCGCTTCGAGAGGACGTGGGTGCGCTGGGGGGTCATGATGGCCGGCGCGTGGATTTGGCTCTGGGAGACGGGCTACGGGGTCGGCTGGCTCGTCCCGCCGACCCTCTCCGAGGGCACGGTCTCCTACTGGGGCGACGGGGTCGTCGCGCTCGAAGCGTTCGGACGCGGGATGCAACTCCCGTACCTGTTCGTGCTCGTCGGCGGGGTCGTGGTCCTCCGGGTCCGGCTTCGATATCGGCGCTGACCCACCGTTGTGTCTATTATCGGTGACGACACTCACAACCCCGTATTCGGGCGCGCCGCGGTTCGTACCGTCGGGCGACATGGCTCCGTAACCACTCGTTCGCATCGCATCGGCGGTTTGATTTCTGACCTATACAGTAACAGTAAAATGGGGGTAGTCACAACCCAATCGACACGGCAGCGGCGGCCGGCTTCTGGCCGCCACCGGAGACAATCATGAGTGGTCGTCGAGTCCTCCTCATCGGGGACACAGAGTGCGTTTCGTCCGGTTCTATCCGGAAGGACAGTTCGGTAGTGATTTCGCAGGGGTCCCTCTCGGACGTGACGGACGGTTCCCCACCCGACTGTGTCGTCTTCGGGGACGCCACCGACGACGGGTTCGCGGACGTTCTCTCGACGCTGCGGACACACGCCATCCCCGTTGTGGTCGCGACGGACCTCGACGCCGCGGCGTTGAACGATGCCGTCTTCGAGGGCATCGCGGGCTACGTTCCGCCGGACGCCGAGAACGCCTCCGAGTTGCTTCACGAGGCCGTCCTCGACGCCATCGACGGTGGACACCCCCGCGGCAACGTAGGGCAGCATCTCGACCGGATGACGGACGCGTTCTTCGCGCTCGACTCCGAGTTCCGATTCGCGTACATCAACGAGTACGCCGCGGAACTCATCGACGTTGACCCCGAGGCCGTCGTCGGCAACCTCATCTGGGACGAGTTCCCGGCGGCCCGGGACACGCAGTTCCAGGCCCAGTACGAACACGCGATGGCGACCGGGGAAACCACGTCCTTCGAGGAGTACTTCGAGCCCCTTGATGCGTGGTTCTCGGTCACGTCGTACCCTTCCGAGTCCGGACTCTCCGTCTACTTCGAGGACGTGAGCGACCGGGTCGAACGGGCCCGGGAACTCGAACGCCGGGTCAGACAGCAGGAAGTTCTCACCGATTTGGGCCGCGCGAGCGTGGCGGAGGCCAACACGGACCTCGAATGCCTGTTCGCCGAAACGGCCGAGCAGGTCGCCGACACGCTCGGCTCCCGGTGTGTCTTCGTACTGGAGGCGACAGGGGACGAGTTCACGGTGCGGGCGGCGCACGGCTCCGAAGCCACCGGCGAGACGGTGCCGGCCGCGGGCGGCTTCGCCGACCTTCTCGACGGGAACGTCGCCGCCGAAGAGTTCGAGGGAATCGCCTCCCTCGTGGACTGCGAGCTCGGCGGCGGCCTCGGCGTCCCCATCGAGTCGGACGGCGTCTGGGGCGCGCTGGTGGCCTGTCGAACCGAGGACGACTCCTTCGACGGGATGGACACGACCTTCCTGCAGTCGGTCGGGGCCCTGCTCGCGGGTGCGGCCGAGCGCGCGGCGGACAAACGCGAAATCGAGCATCAGCGCGACCACCTCGCTCTTCTGGCGCAGTTCGACGCCGTCGTGCAGGACGTCATCAGCAACGTCGTCGACTCCGAGTCGCGCGGGGAGATAGAGCGCTACGTCTGTGAGCGCATCGTGGGCGCCGACGACATCGTTTTCGCCTGGCTTGGCGTCGCCGAGGGGGCGGGGCGGGACATTACGCCCGTGGCCTCGGGCGGCGAGCACGCCGACTACCTCGACGACATCACCGTCACGACGGACGGAACGGAAACCGCACGGGGCCCCGCGGGCCGCGCGGCGGAGACCGACGAGGTACAGGTGGTCAACGACATCGCGGACGACCCCGACTTCGAGCCGTGGCGTGAGGCCGCACTCGAACGCGGGTTCCGGTCCGCGGCGGCCATCCCGCTCTCCTATCGGGACCGGCTCTACGGCGTACTCACCATCTACGCCGGCCACGAGGACGCCTTCCCCGCGGAGGTCCAGCAGGTCCTCGCCCGGCTCGGACAGAACCTCGCCAACGCGTTGAACGCGCTCGAACGACGCGACGCCCTCATCACGGACCTCCAAACCGAGGTGGAGTTCCTCGTGCGCGACGACGAGTTCTTCGTGGCGCAGGCCGCCACGGAGACCGGCGCGACGCTCCATCTCGACGGGCTCGTCGAGCGCTCAGAGGGAGGGTATCTCGCCTATTTCTCCGTTGAGGACGGTGACGCCGAAGCGGTCGCCGATGTCGCGCCGGCCGGCAACGCCACGGAGGCCTCGGTCGTCCGCACGGACGACGATGGCGGGCTCGTCTCCGTCGTGCTCACCGAGGTCCATCTCTCGAACGTGTTGGCGACCCACGGGGCCGAACTCGTCTCGGTGGCCGGGACGCCCGATGGGATACAGGTCATCACGCGGCTGCCCCGCTCGGTCGACACTCGAACCGTCGTCGAGGCCGTCAGCGACGCCTTTGACGGCGTCGAGTTCCGCGCCAAACGTACCCGCGAGCCGACCGACGGTACGGGCGACCGCGAGGACCCCGGCATCAACTTCGATTTGACTGACCGCCAGCGCGAGGCCCTGGAGAGCGCGTTGCACGCCGGGTACTTCGACTGGCCGCGGCGCTCGACGGGGGAGGCCGTCGCCGAGTCCATGGGCATCACCGCGCCCACGTTCCAAGAGCATCTCCGCTCCGCCCAGCAGAAGCTCCTCCACCAGGTGCTCGACGCGGGCGACGAGCAATAAGGTACAAGCCCGACGCGGGCGGTGTGGAGCGTATGCCGACCGTCGTGAGCGCCGGGAGCGTCAACGTCGACCGGACCGTCCACCTCGACGCGGGCGAGGCAACGGCGCTCGCGGACCGCTACGGGTGGTTCCCCGAACCGGGTGTCACCACGGTCGTCGACTCCGTGCCCGACGAGCTCGACGACCGGGTCGACGCGACGGCCGTCGGCGGCAAGGGGGCGAACCAGGCTGTCGCCGCGGCCCGCGCCGGTGCCGACGCCGCGCTGGTCGGGGCCGTCGGCCCGGACGGCGACGACGCACTCGACAT
>JBEQBK010000014.1:0-25065 GCA_041639855.1 Halobacteriaceae archaeon
TGGTCGGCTACACCGTCCTGTCGCTGTGGATCGTCTCGCAGCCGGTCGTGGCGTAGTCAGCGCTCGCTGGCGCGAGCGTAGTAGACGGCGGCGAGCACGAGCGCCAGCATCGCCGCGTCCAGAACGTGTTCGGCGAGGTGGTGGGTGCCGGTGTCTATCCATCCCGTGACGGACGCGATGCCGAGCGTCGTCTTGCCCAGCACCGTCGCGAACGCCGCCGCGACGAAGAGATACGACGTCGTGCGCCGCCGGAGGTACGCGGCGACCGAGAGGAGCACGACCACCACCGAGAACGCCGTCGCGACGGCGAGCGCGAGGAGGAGGGGGCCGCCGGTGTCTACGCCGGCGTGGAGCGGGAGCGGGAGCGGACCGGTGCCGGACGGGGAAACGGACGTCATGGCGGTCGGACGTACCGGAACGTACGCACTCGGCCGTATAGGACTGCTGGTCCCCGCGGACCGTGAGATATAGGAGCGGAACGGACGAAGCGACGGTACCGCCGCACCCCGCATGACAGACACACGAACCCGCATCGAACGCCACATCCGCCGGAACCCGGGCGTCCATTTCAACGAGCTCGTCCGCTCGCTGGAGTTCGCGCCCGGACAGGTCCAGTACCACGTCCGCGAACTGCTGGCCGAGGATGGCGTGGTCGAGGAACAACTCTACGGACGGACCCACTACTACGACCCCACCTTCGAATCCTGGGAGCGGGGCCTGCTCGCGCTGTTCCGCCGCGAGACGTCGCGGGACGTGCTCGGCCACCTACTGGCGGAGGGGACGGCGAGCCCTGCCGAGACCGCCGACGCGGTCGGCATCGCCCGAAGCACGCTCGAATGGCACGTCTCGCGGCTCGTCGAGCGCGACGTCGTGCGGAAGGAACGCGACGAGCGAGGCCGGGTGACGCTCGTCGTGGCCCACCCCGAGCGAACGCGCGAGTTGCTCCGCGAGATTTCGCCCTCGATTCCGGAGCGCTTCCTCGACCGGTTCACCCGGCTCGTGGACGGGTTCTTGGAGTAGGGACTACAGCTCCGTCACCCGTCCGCGGGCCTGTTCGACCATCTCGGGACGAGCTTCGAAGCGTACCGTCACCGTGCCACCGTACTCGGTTTCGACGGCGCCGTGGTCATAGGCCCACGCGAGGAAACGCTGCGTCGAATCGTCGTTCGGGAGTTCGAACGTCGCCGTTTCAGTGGGAAGCGCCCGTTCGATGCGTTCCTGAAGCGCGTCGATTCCCGACCCGTCTATCGCGCTCACCGTGAGCACGTCGGGGACGAGGTCCGCAACCGCCTCTCGGCGGGACTGTATATCCGCGACGGCGTCGGCCTTGTTCAGGACGCAGATGAGTTTTCCTTCGATAGCACCCAACTCGTCGAGCGAAACGCGGACTTTCTCCCGGACCCGGTCGGGGTCGTCGCTCGCGTCCACGATGAGGAGGGCCACGTCCGCGGCTGCCGTCTCGTCCAGCGTT
The DNA here is from genome assembly GCA_041639855.1 of Halobacteriaceae archaeon. Lineage (GTDB taxonomy): Archaea > Halobacteriota > Halobacteria > Halobacteriales > Halobacteriaceae > JBEQBK01. The sequence goes on from JBEQBK010000014.1 coordinate 1,472, forward strand.
GCCGAAAAGGACGCCACGAGGTCGTGGGGTAACTCGTCGATGAGCCCGACAGTGTCGGTGTAGAGTACGTCCCGCTCGCCGACCGTTCCTCGGCGCGTGAGCGTTTCGAGGGTCACGAAGAGGTCGTCATCGACTGGTGCCGAGTCGGCGAGATCCGGATGGGCCTCCCCGTCGAGCGAGAGGTCTTCCGCGAGGCGATGGAGCAGCGTGGTTTTGCCGGCGTTGGTGTAGCCAGCGAGCGCCACGAGGTCGAAGCCGGCGGCACGCCTGTTCTCCCGCCGTTCAGCCGCCTTCACGGCCAACTCGTCTAATTTGCCCTCGACACTGTCGAGGCGCCGCTCGGCGTCGAGAACCGGATTTCCCTTTTCGACGGCGCGGCTCAGCGCCGACACCTCCACCAGACGTCGCAGGCGTGGCAGTTCGTACCGGAGTGTGGCGGCCTCGATTTGGAGCGCCGCGCGCTTGTCGCCCGCCCCGGCAGCGAAGATACCGAGTATCAGACGGTAGCGGTCGAACAGTTCCGTACCGGGCGGAAGCGTGTCGAGTAAGTCGGTGTACTGCCCCGGGTCAAGGCCGCCGTCTACGATGACTGCATCCGCCTCGGTCTCCGTGACGAGAGCTGTGAGTTCATCGGCCTTGCCGGGCCCGAGCCACGTACCGCGGTCCTCGTGGCGGCGCTGCGTGAGTTCACCGACGACATCGTAGCCTGCGCGCTCGGCGAGGCGAGCTATCTCGTTCGTATCGGGCTGTGCGTGTGTCTCGCGGGCGGCCACGACGGCGCGCCCGCCTTCGAGTGTGGGTCGCTGTGTGTACATTCGCGTGACGAACCCACCCGGGAAGTGGGGGTCGCGGGGGCCCCGGGGAACCGGGCAGGAGAAGGTGGCCGGCGAACAGTGCCGGTCGGCGAGCGTCGCCCGCGCGACGCCCTCAGCGACGGAAGGAGAGGACCTCCATAGACAACGAGGGACTGCCGCGGGACTTAGTTCTTCGGCCGGAACCCCGAACCGTTTAACCCGCCGCCGACCAAGCCGCGGCCATGGACCTGACCGTCATGCTGCCGCCGACGCCGGACCGGCGGTGGACCATCGCGAAGCAGCTCGGATTGGACACCGCCGTCGTGCGCTTCTGGGGCCAAGAGGAGTGGTGGACGTACGAGAACCTCGTGGAAACGTACAATCGCTTCGCGGACCACGGCTTCACCCTCGACGTCGTCGAGGACCGCCCGCCGATGGAGAAGACCGTCCTCGGGAAGGAGGGCAGAGACGAGGAAATCGAGACCGTGAAGACCCTCATCCGGAACATGGGGAAAGTCGGCATCGACACCTACTGCTGGGTGTGGACCGAGAACCCCGTCGGCGTCCTGCGAACGTCGGATTCAGTCCCCCTCCGTGGGGACACCCGGACGACCGCCTACGACCACGCGTGGGACGAGCGGGCCGACGACCACGCCGCCGCGGACATCACCGAGGACGAACTCTGGGAGAACCTCCAGTACTTCCTCGACGAAGTGGTGCCGGTCGCGGAGGAGGCCGGCGTCGACATGGCGCTCCACCCCGACGACCCGCCCGTCGACGAGTTGCGAGGGGTGCCGCGCATCGCGAACTCCGTCGAGAACTTCGAGCGCATCCTCTCGATGCACGAGAGCCCGAACCACGGCGTCACTTTCTGTCAGGGCAACTTCTCCGCGATGGGCGCCGACGTGCCCGAAACCATCAGAGACTTCGGCGACAAAATCAAGTTCGTCCACTTCCGCGACGTGGAGGGCGAACCCGAGGAGTTCACCGAGACGTGGCACGAGGAGGGCCAGACGGACATGCTCGCGACGATGCAGGCGTACCAGGACATCGGCTTCGACGGGCCGAACCGTCCGGACCACGTCCCCCGGATGCTCGGCGAGGAGCACCGCGAGGACGCCCAGGCCGGCTACACCGACATGGGCCGACTGTTCGCCATCGGCTACATGCGCGGCCTGCTCGAACAGACCGAGTGAGTCCGGGTACGGCCGATTTTGTCTCCGTTCCCGTCGGCACAGAAAGATAATCATTAAACCTGCCCGATACGGAGCATTGTCCGCACACGATGGCTCAGAATCCCAACAATCTCCACCGGCGTCGCAGCGTCCTCCGGGCGCTGGGCGTTGCGGGCGTCGGTGCGGCCCTCGGTCCGGGCGTCACGAGTGCGCAGACGGATGACTACTACGCGCAGTTGCGCTCGGAGCTGGAAGCCGAGGGCGTTCCCGGCGGTGAGTTCGTCTACGGCGACTCCGCGGCGGCGACGCTGGACGCTTTCTCCATCAACTCCTCGGGCGTCGAGACCACCGAGTTCGAGGCCGAGGGTGTCCCCTTCACCGACGCAGTCCGCATCGAGAACACCGAGGCGCCCGCGAACCCCTACTCCTACTCCTTCAGCGCGGACGTCACCGACCGCGACGTGGAGGTCGGCGACGTGCTCCTCCTCGTGGCCTACGCCCGCGGGACGAACGCGGCCGACGTGGGCGAGTCCGTGAAGACGCAGGCCGGCTTCAAGTACCGCTACACGAACCCGGACGGCTCGACGGGGTACTCGACCAACTACGTGCAGGGAACCGCGCAGGTGAACCTCTCCGCGGAGTGGAAGCGCTTTTATTTCCCAATCGAGGTCACCGAACAGCCCGAGGGCTCGGAGTTCCAACCCTACGCCGAGTTCTGGACCGGCTGGAACCGCCAAACGACGGAGTTCGGCGGCCTCGCCCTCCTCGATTACTCCGACACCGACGTGTCCGTCGACGACCTGCCCGTCACGGAGTTCAACTACGAGTACGACGGCCGCGCCGAGGACGCCGCCTGGCGCGACGAGGCCCGAAACCGCATCGAGAACATCCGGACCGCCGGGATGGACGTGACGGTCGTCGACGGCGAGGGCAACGCGGTCGAGGGCGCGAGCGTCGAGGCCGTTCTCCAGAGCCACACCTTCGACTTCGGGAGCGCCGTGGCCGCGCCCTCCATCAACGGGAACACGGGCGACGCCGAGACCTACCGCGAGACGTTCTTGGAGAACTTCAACAGGGCCGTCCTCGAGAACGCGATGAAGGCGCCGGCGTGGCGCGGGGAGTACGGCGCCAGTCTGGGCCCCGACGCCGCGCGGAGCGCGCTCGAATGGACCGAGGAACAGGGCGTCCCGATGCGGGGCCACGCCCTGCTCTGGACGACGTACGACTGGATGGGCGTCGACGCCGACCAGTCGGACGACGCCATCAGCGAGGCCGTCGCGGAGAGCATCACCGAGCGGGCCGCCGAGTTCGAGGGGCGCCTCCCCGAGTGGGACATGCACAATCACCCGATGTTCTACGACGAGATCTGGCAGGACATCGGTCAGGAGTACGTCCTCGACTGGTGGGAGGCCGCCAACGAGGCCGACTCGGAGGCCGCGATGTACGCCAACGAGATCAACATCCTCGGGAGCGACAGCCTGCTGACCCGCTACGACGAGTACATCTCGTGGCTGCTGGAGAACGACGCGGGCGTCGACGGCATCGGCTTCCAGGGCCACTTCGGGCTGAGCAGCCTCACGCCCCCCGAGGAGCTCTGGTCGCGCTACGACCAGTTCGCCCGCCACGACCTGCCGCTCATCGTCACGGAGTTCGACGTGCAAATAAACGACCGCACCCGACAGAACGAGGTCGACGCACAGGCCGACTACCTGCGTGACTTCCTCATGGCGTCGTTCGCTCACGAGGCCGTCGAGGGCGTGATGTCCTGGGGCTTCTGGGCGTCGAACCACTGGCGGCCCACCGCGGCGTACTACGACGAGGACTGGAGCCTGCGCCCGCACGGGGAAGCCTACCGGGACCTCGTGCTCGACGAGTGGCACACCGAGGAGTCCGGGGAAACCGACTCGGAGGGCGCTCTCTCGTTCACCGGCTTCAAAGGCGAGTACGAACTCACCGTCAGCGCCGACGGCACCGAGACCACGCGAACGGCGACGCTCGGCGACGGCGGCTCGACGCTCGAAATCGACCTGAGCGCGAGCGAGGAGGACGCCGAGAGCGACGGCGACGACGAATCGGGCAGCGACGGCGGCTCCGAAAGTGATGCTTCGGAGGACGACGGCTCCGGGGACGGGAACGGGTCCACCACCGCCTCGGGCGGCACGCCCGGCTTCGGCGTCGGCGCCGGCGCGGCGGCCCTCGGCGCGGGGGCGCTGGCGAAGCGCCTCGCGGGCGAGGACGCCGACGAGTAGCTCTCCGAACCTTTATTCCCGGCCCGCGAGGAGCGCGGACATGGGACTCATCGACGACGATTATCTGCTGGAGAGCGACGCTGCGCGCGAGCTCTACGGCGCGGTCGAGGACGCGCCGATAATCGACCCGCACAACCACATCGACCTCGAGGAGGTCGTGGAGAACGAACCGTGGGACGACCTCTGGGAGGTGCAGGGCGCGACGGACCACTACGTCTGGCAGGTGATGCGCAAGCGCGGGGTCCCCGAGGAGAAGGTCACGGGCGACGCCAGTAACAGAGAGAAGTTCGACGCGCTCGCCGACGTGATGCCCGAGCTCGCGGGGAATCCGGTCTACGACTGGTTCCACCTCGACCTCAAGCGCCGCTTCGGCATCGAGACGCCGCTCGGGCCCGAGACGGCCGAGGAAATCTGGGCCGAGACGAAAGCTCAGTTGGCGGCGGACGACATGCGCCCGCAGGCGGTGTTGCGCGACATGGACGTCGAGGTCCTCTGCTCCAGCGACGACCCGACGTCCGAGTTGGCGTACCACGAGCGCGCCGCGGACGAAGTCGAGGGCGTCGACATCCGCCCGACGTTCCGCCCGGACCGGGCGATGAAGATTGACACGCCGCGCTTCGATGCGTTCCGCGAGGACTTGGGGGAACTCACCGAGCAGGACCTCTCGACGTTCACGGGCTACCAGCAAGCCCTCGCCGAGCGTCACGCCCACTTCGTCGAGCACGGCTGTCTGGCCTGCGACATCGGCACCGGCACCGATCCCGTCTCGAAGCCCGTCAGCGAGGCGCGTGCGGCCGCGGTCTACCGGAAGGCGCTGCGCGGCAAGACCCTCACTCCGGAGGAGGTCGAGGACTTCAAGGCCTACATGCTGGAGTTCGTCGGCGCGCTCAACGCCGAGGCGGGGTGGGTCACCCAACTCCACATCGGCGCGGTCCGTGACTACCGCCGGGAGCTCTACGACGACCTGGGCAAGAACGCCGGCGGCGACGTTTCGACCGACGACGTGGAAATCGTCGACAACCTCGACTACTTCCTCGACCGTTTCGACGGGGAGATGGAGATTATCGGGTACGTCCTCGACCCCAACCACTACCCGAGTCTCACGACCGTCGCGCGCACCTACCCCAATCTGAGCGTCGGGCCGGCGTGGTGGTTCAACGACAGCCCTCACGGGATGGAAACCCAGTTGGAGTACGTCGCGAACACGGACCTGTTGGCCAACTACGCGGGGATGGTCAGCGACTCCCGGAAGGTGATGTCCTACGGCTCCCGCTTCGAGATGTTCCGGCGCACCCTCGCGAACGTCCTGGGCCGGATGGTCGAGCGCGGCCGGGTGCCCCACGACGTTGCCGAGGACCTCATCGAACACGTCTGCTACGACCGGCCCAAGGAGCTGTACGGGTTCTAAGTCAGGCGACTGGTGTCGGTTCGTCCGGGTCAATCGATAGGCCGGTTTGGACTGAAAGAGTGCAGTGCAGCGTCTGTGTCGCGTCGGGAACCCTCACGCGGACCCGTTCAGGGGCGTACCGTTCGATACGCTCCCGTGGAACCTGCTTGATTGCTCCGGCCGTTTCCGGGTGGACCGTGACGCGCATCGCGTCCGCGTCGGCGGTGACGACGGTTTTTCCGTAGAACCGGCCGTCCGTCCATCCTTCGACGCGCTCGCGTGCCGCCCTGGCGCAGACGCGTCGGATGTACTCGGGCAGTCGGTCGTCCGATGGGTGCCACGGTTCCGTCGCGCCGGTACGGTCGTAGGGCTCGATTTCCCCGCTCGTCCGCAGTTCCGCCGGCGCGTCGCCCTGTACCGCCGCGTAGGTCCCCACGTGAACCGCGAGGGCCGCGACGAGCAGACCGACCGCCGATACGAGGGCGACCGCTCCGAGACGCGCGCGCGAGGGTTACGCCACTGAACGTATCTTCTGTTTGAACTGTATAGGTCTTCTCCCGAACTACGGTTCGACCGATACCTCGGAGAAGTAGGTGTCGTAAAACCCCGACTCGAAGGAGAGCAACGCGGCGTCGGAGCCGGCCGCTTGCCGCCGATGAGGGAATCGACGGCGGGTCAGCGTAGACGACCGGCGAGACACGGCTGTCGTCACGAGTCGCCCTCGGCGCCCCCGTTTCGTCGTCCGCTCACAGGGAGGACACCGACAGAGTGAAGTTTCACATCACGGTTTCTCCAACCACTATGTCTGCACTCGACGGCGAGACGGCCGTCATCACCGGTTCGAGCCAGGGTATCGGCAAGGGTATCGCGGAGCACTTCGCGGCACAGGGCGCCAACGTCGTCATCAACTCCCGCGAGCAGGAGCGCGCCGAGGAAGTCGCCGAAGGGATTCGGGAGGACGGCGGGAACGCCATCGGCGTCGAGGCCGACGTGACCGACGAGGACGCCGTCGCGGCGCTCGTCGACGCCACCGTCGAGGAGTTCGGCTCCCTCGACATCATGGTGAACAACGCCGGCATGACCATCCTCGACCGCGTCGTCGACTTCGACGTCGACGACTGGCGCGCCGTCGTGGAAGTGGACCTCATAGGGACGTTCATCTGCTCGCAGGCCGCCGCGCGCCAGATGCAGGACCAGGAGGAGGGCGGCGCCATCCTCAACATGTCCTCGGAGTTCGGGGGGCGCGGCCTCCAGATGCGTTCACCCTATTGTGCCTCCAAGGCCGGTGTCAACAACCTCACGCAGACGCTCGCCGTCGAGCTCGCGGAGGACGACATCTACGTGAACGCCCTCGCGCCGGGCTTCATCTGGACGGAAATCACCGAGCAGACGCAGGGCTCGGCGGGCTACACGGACGACGACATCCGCGACCGCACGCCCCTCGGCCGCTTCGGCTCCGTCGACGAGATGGCCGAGTGCGCCGAGTTCCTCGTCTCGAAGAACAACTACGTCACGGGCGAGGTCCTGTACGCCGACGGCGGCTACCAGGCCTACGGCTGGGGCGCGGGCCAGCAGTAACAAGAAAGCGCGAAGCGAATCAGAACAGTCCGAGGAATCGGTACTCTTCTTCGGGGTCGTAGCGGCGGAAGGCCAGACTGTTCGTGAGGACGCTCACGCTGGAGAGCGCCATCGCCCCGGCGGCGAGGACGGGCTGGAGCAGGCCGAGCGACGCCAGGGGAATCATCGCGGTGTTGTAGCCCAGCGCCCAGAAGAGGTTCTGGCGTATCTTCGCGAGAGTACCCGCGGAGATGTGGATGGCCTTCACCGCGTCGCGGGGGTCGTCGCGCATCAGCGTCACGTCCGCCGCCTCGATGGCGACGTCCGTGCCGGAGCCGATAGCACAACCTACGGCGGCGACGGCGAGCGCCGGCGCGTCGTTCACCCCGTCGCCGACCATCATCGCCTTGCTGCCGTCGGACTGGATGTCCTCGACGACGTCGGCCTTCTCGTCGGGCAGGACGCCCGCGCGGACGTTCTCGGGGTCGATACCCACATTTTCGGCGACGGCGCGCGCGGTGCGCTCGTTGTCGCCGGTGAGCAGGTGGACGTCCAGGCCGCGCTCGCGGAGTTCGCGGACCGCTTCTTCGGACGTTTGCTTGACGGTGTCGGCGTCGGCGAGCACGCCGGCGAGGCGCCCGTCGACGGCGACGAACATCGCCGTCTTCCCCTCTGATTCGAGGCGCTCGGCCGTCTCGCGGCCCGCATCGAGTGCCACGCCTTCGGCTTCGAGCAGGCGACGGTTACCAACCAGCACTTCCTTCCCCTCGATTTCCGCCCGGACGCCCTGCCCGGGGACGTTCTCGAAGGAGTCGGCGTCGGGCACGTCGATGCCGCGCTCGCGGGCCCCCGCGACGATGGCCTCGCCGAGCGGATGTTCGCTGCCGGCTTCGGCCGCCGCGGCGAGCCGGAGGAAGTCGGTTTCGGCGTTCGCGTCGGGGTCGCTCGCCCCGCCTTCGAGCGCGCCGCCGTCGGGCGCGCTGACGGGCTCGACGTCCGTCAGGCGCATCTCCCCCGTCGTGAGCGTGCCGGTCTTGTCGAAGACCACGGTGTCGACGTCGCGGACGGATTCGAGCACGTCGCCGCCCTTGAACAGGACGCCGTTCTGCGCGCCGATGGCCGTGCCGACCATCGTCGCCGCTGGGGTGGCGAGCCCGAGCGCGCAGGGACAGGCGATGAGGACCGCCGACGCGAAGACGACGACCGCGAACTCGAACGCTGAGAGGGCCGCGGGGCCGCCGCCGACGAGCCCCCAGAGCGGGAGCGCGCTCACGAACTCCGCGAGCGCGCCGGGGAAGGCGTACCAGAGGACGCCCCAGAGGAGGGCGTTGGCGATGACCGCCGGCACGAAGTACGCCGAAACGCGGTCCGCGACGCGCTGGACGTCCGGTTGGCGCGACTGTGCTTCTCTTACTGTTCTGACGATGTTCTGGATGGCCGTATCGGAGCCGACCCGGGTGGCGCGCACGAGCAGGACGCCGTTCTCGTTGACCGTCGAGCCCACGACCTCGTCGCCGGGGCGTTTCTCGACGGGGACGGACTCCCCGGTGACGGCGGACTCGTCGACGGCGCTCTCACCCTCCACGACCTCGCCGTCGGTCGGTATCTTCTCGCCGGGGCGGACGCGCATCAGGTCGCCCACTTCCACCTCGTCGACGGGCACCTCCTTCTCGTCGCCGCCGACGGCTGCGCCGTCCCCTCGGTTCGTCGCCGACGAACCGGTTTCCTCCACGACGGTCGCGGTGTCGGCTTCGAGTTCGAGCAGCGAGCGGATGGCTTCGCCGGCCTGCCCTTTCGAGCGCGCTTCGAGGTAGTCGCCGAGCGTGATGAACACGAGGATGAGCGCGGCGGTGTCGAAGTAGACCCCCTCTCCGGCCAGCAACCCCGTGAGAACCGCCAGCGAGTAGACGTACGCCGTCGAGGAGCCAAGCGCGACGAGCACGTCCATGTTCGCGCGGCCGTTCTTCGCGAGCGCCGCGTAGGAGCGCCGGTAGAACGGTGTGCCCAACACGACCTGAACGGGCGTCGCCAGCAGGAAGCCGACCCACTCGATGTCGAAGCCCAGGAGCGTCTCGGGCAGTAGTTCGCCGCCGAAGACGAACGCGTCCGCGAGGAAGAGGAGGAAGGGCGCCGAGAGGACCGCGCCGAAGAGGAGGAGCCGGCGCTTCTCGGCGATGTCGGCCTGGCGCGCCTCCTCACGGGCGTCCGTGTCGTCCTCGCCCTCCTCGCGAACGGGTTCGTAGCCCGCGTCCTCGATGGCAGCGTACAACGCCGCTCGCTCGCTCACCGACGGGTCGTAGGTGACGGTCGCTTCGTCGGTCGCGTAGTTCGCGTTAGCCTCCAAGACACCCGGCACCGATTCGAGTGCCCCGGCGACTGTCTGAGAGCAGTTCGCACAGGTCATCCCCGTAATCGGGACCGTGAGCGTCTCCGTCACCGTGTCGTAGCCGGAATCCTCGATAGCGGTGTGGATGTCGCCCATCGAAACCCGCTCCGGGTCGTAAGTGACGGTGGCACCGTCGGTGGCGTAGTTCACGTCGGCCTCGGTCACACCGTCGAGCGACCGGAGGGCGCCGCCGACCGTCTCCGAGCAGTTCGCACAGCTCATTCCCCGCACGTCGAGCCGGACGGTTCGTTCACTCATTAACTGAGTATTGGACCGGCACGTTCAACCCTCTTTTCCCTGTTCGAGTGCGACTCAGGCGGGGAGAGGCGTTCGAATCGAAAGTGAAATCGTCCGGTTTTTTCGCCTTTCAAAACGGGTCGGCGTCAGCGGAGGGTGAGGTCCGTGAGCTGCGCGAGCCGTTCTGCGGTGCTGTCATCGAAGTCGGCCTCCGTCGCGCGCCAGCGCCAGTTGTTCGCGGCGGTGCCGGGCGTGTTGAAGCGCGCCTCGCTGCCCAAGCCCTGTAGGTCGGGCACCGTCGTCAGCGCGAGCGCGGCGTCCGAGTTCCAGACGGCGTCGATGAGGTCCCAGTGTATCCCCTCGCCGTCCGTGCCGAGGTTGTACTGGAGACAGTCGCGCTGTTCCTCGCCGAGACTCCGGTAGTAGCCGACTGCCGTGTCCGTGTCGTGAGTGGCGGTGTAGGCGATAGCGTTCTCGGGGTAGTGCATCGGCTGATATGGATTGCCGGCCTCGCACCAGTCGGCGTACTGAGGGACGTACATCGCGGGGAAGTCGAAGCGCTCCCTGAGCGCCCGCAGGCCCCCGTCGGCGAAGCCCAAGTCCTCCACGACGAAGGGCAGCCCGCCCAATCGCTCGCGTGCGGCCTCGAAGAACGCGCCCCCGGGGCCCTCGCGCCACTCGCCGTCCGCCGGGTCGTCGCTTCTCGCAGGAATCGCCCAGTACTCGTCGAAGCCCTTGAAGTGGTCGAGGCGGGCGATGTCGGTCAGCTCGAGGACGCGTTCGAGCCGGTCGAGCCACCAGCCGTAGTTCTCGGCGGCGAGGGCGTCCCAGTCGTAGAGGGGGTTCCCCCAGCGCTGGCCGTCGTCGCCCGGGTTCGGCGGCACGCCCGCGACCGCGGTCGGGGTCCCTTCCTCGTCCAGCTCGAAGGATTCCGGGCGTGCCCACACGTCCGCGGAGTCGAGCGCGACGTAGATGGGGACGTCGCCGACGAGGTCGACGCCGCGGGCCGCCGCCCGCTCGCGGAGGCCGGCCCACTGCTCGTCGAAGACCCACTGGACGAACGCGTGAAACGCGATTTCGTCGGCGAGTTCCTCGCGGTAGTCTTCGAGCGCCGCCGGCTCTCGGGTCCGGATTTCGCGGGGCCAGTCGGTCCAGGCGGCCCCCTCGAACTCGCCTTTCAGCGCGGTGAACAGCGCGTAGTCAGCGAGCCAGTCGGTTTCGGCTCTGTACCGCTCGAAGCGCTCCCGTTCCCCGTCCTCCGCGCCCTCGCGAAACCCCTCGAACGCGCGGCGGAGGTGTTCGTCCTTGTGCGCCCGAACGCGGTCGTACTCGACCGTCCGCTCCGGGAAGTCGGGCGCGTCCACGTCCACGTACCCCCGCGCTTCGAGGTCCCGCAGGTCGACGAGCAAGGGGTCCCCCGCGAACGCCGAGAAGGCTTGGTACGGCGAGTTCCCGTGCGCCCCGGAGGTCGGCCCCACAGGGCAGATAGCCCACAGCGTCTGGTCCGCGTCGTCGAGGAAATCGAGGAAGGTGTCCGCGCCGGCGCCCAAATCGCCCACGCCGTCGGGGCCCGGCAGGGAAGTGAGGTGGAGGAACAGCCCGCTCCGTCTGTCGAATCGCATACGAACCCATTCGCCGGCGGGGGTTTCAAACCTCGCCCCATCGGCTCGCTCGTCCGGTCCGCTCGCCCCCGGCGAGAATCGCTCGTCGCCACCCCTAAATACGCCCCCCGCAAAGGTGTGGGATACTGTGCCACCCAAAGTGTTGATGTTGGGCTGGGGGTTCCCGCCGAACGTGACTGGGGGGTTGGACACCGCGGTGGGCGAGCTCTTCGAGCGCCTGCGACCGGACGAGCGCGTCGAGTTGGAGCTCGTCTTGCCGGCGGAGTACGCCCCAGAACGGGAGGGCGTCCACGGCGTCCCTACCGGGGAGGGGGACATCATCACTCGCATCGGCCGCCTCGCGGAGGAGTTCGCCGAGCGCGCGCAAGGGGCAGACGTGGTTCACACCCACGACTGGTTCGGCTACAACCCCGGCGCCCGGGCGACGGCCGCGAGCGACGCCGAGTGGGTCACCACCTTCCACTCGCTCTCCTCGGACCGGAACCTCGACCCGCCCCAGCGGGAGACCGAGACCGAGCGCCGGGTGGTGGAGCGCTCCGACCACCTCGTCGCCGTGAGCGAGCTGACCAAGGCGAAAATACAGCGGGAGTACGGCGGGGACGCGCGGGTGATTTACAACGGCTTCTCGACGGTGGAGACGACGGGCCGCGACTTCAAATCCGAGCTCGGCATCGACGGGAAGATGCTCTTCTTCGTGGGGCGCCACACCGACCAGAAGGGCATCTCCTATCTCCTGTACGCCCTCTCGAAGCTGCGCCGCGACGACGTGACCCTCGTCCTCGGCGGGTCGGGTCACCTGACGGAGCAGCTCAAACACCTCGCCGAACTGCTGGGCGTCGAGGACCAAGTGGAGTGGGTCGGCTACGTCCCCGAGGGGGAACTCGGGGACTACTACGCCAGCGCGGACCTGTTCGTCTCGCCGTCCCTCGCGGAGCCCTTCGGTATCACCATCGTCGAGGCGCTCTCGGCGGGGACCCGGGTGGTGGCGGGCGAGAGCGGCGCCGCGGAGCTCCTCCCCGACGACTGTCTCATCACGGTCGAGCCCGATTCGGACTCCATCGCCGACGGCATCGAGTACGCCCTCTCGCTGGATTCGCCCCTGGAGTACGAGATTCGGACGTGGGAGGAGGTCGCGGAGGAACACGTCGCCTTCTACGAGGACATCACCGACGGGAGTCCCTAATCCCCCAGCGCGGCCCGGCTGTTCTCGACCCACCACGCCAGTTCCTTGTGCGCTGCCGGCCAACTCGTGAGCAGGCGGTCCTCGGCGGCGGCTAGCGTCTCGCCCGTCCAGAAGCGGGCCACGACGACCTCGTCCGCGGTCTCCTCTTCGAGTTCGCGCGCTCCCGCCTCGTCAGGGTCTTCGCCGGCCTCGACCATCCCGCCCGGCGTTCCCCAGAGGCGCTCGGGAGCGTCGACCTTCACTAACAGCACGGAATCGCCGTCGAGGACGGCGACGCGCGCCGTGGGTATCGGGTTGTGGAAGACTTCCTCGCCACAGCTTTCGCAGTAGTGGACCGTCGGTGGCGAAACCGCGGCGAGTTCCGTCCCGCAGGAGGGGCAGAAGTCGGGCGGTCAATTGACCATGTGCCAGACCCACACGGCAGTGGGATATCTCTCCCGGTCGGACCCGAACCGGGTCGGATGGTACAACGAACCGGAACAAGCCGAGAAGCGGGCAGCGTGGAAGCGGAAAGAGCGCCGCGGACGCAACCGCGGCGGCGCCGACAGGCGCCGCCCCTGGCCGGAATCGACAAGGGCGAGGCGCGCGCGGTCCCGTGCCGCGCACGCCGAGGGCTTGCTATCTCAGAAGCCGAAAGTCCGTCACCGCCTCGGGATGCACGATGCGGAAGCCGTCGGCCGTCGGCTCCAGCCCCGGCGGCTGTCTGGTGCCACCCACGCTTTGGTACGGACTGTCGACCGACTGGTAGGGGCTATCGGCTGATTGATAGGGGCTGTCGGAGGCGCCGCCCTCGGCGGGCGAGTCGTAGGCCGTGGCGTAGGAGCCGTCGCGTTTGCCCTCGTCCTCGTCGGGTGGGAGATAGATGCGCTCGCCCGACGCCGAGCGGACGACGACCGCCGCGTCCCGGTCGCCCGTGACCTCGATGACGGTCCGACCGTCCACGATTTCCATCGAGACGGAAACTCCCGTGTCGTTCATACCCCCACATAACCGCCGACCGGCATAGAACTGCCGGGGAAAAGCCAAAGGCGGGCGGGGAGAAAGCATCGCTAATGCATCACCCCGGCCCGCCGCGCTTCGTCGCTGTCGGCGACGAACTCGAACTGGCTCCCCGCGATCCGGACCCCGACGCGACCTACCGCTGGCGGGTCGCCGAGCGTCCGGCAGAGTCGCTCGTAGCAGTCGGCGACGCCCCCGTCGAACACTTCACGCCCGACGCACCCGGCCGATACACCCTCGAACTCGACGCACCGGACGGTCGCCACGAACTGACCGTCCGCGCGCTCCCGGGAGAGCACTCGCCCGGCGCGACCAGCGAGTCGTCGGGCGTCTCGGGGACGGTCGGACAGCCCGTCACCGACGAACCCGGCGTCTCCGGGTCGGCGGGAGCCGCGCCGGACGCGCCAGCCGGCCGCCCCCTGCTCCGTCTCGACGCGCGCGTCGAGGGCGACGAGGTGGTGATCGAACCTGACGCGCGCCCGAACCCCGAGAGCGGGGAGTCCGCGGCCGACCTCACGGTCGAGTTCCTGCCCGACGACCGGGACGGGTTCGCGCTCCCGGACGCGGAGGGAGGGACGCTGCGACTCTCCCTGGACGCGCTTCCCGAGCGCGCCCGGGTTCACGCCGTCGCCATCGGTGCCGAGGGGTACAGCGTCCCCGACTGCGTGGAGATAGTCGACGGCGAAGTCTCTCGCCCCTACGACCCACCCGCCTGGGCCGAAGACAGCGTCATCTACGAGATATACGTGCGAACCTTTGGGGGGGACGACGACCATCTCCCCTTAGAAGCCATCGAGGAGCGACTCGACTACCTCGACGACCTCGGGGTTGAGGTTCTCTGGCTCACCCCCGTGTTGCGCAACGACCACGCGGACCACGGCTACAACATCACCGATTTCTTCGACATCGCGCCCGACCTCGGGGGGCGGGCGGGGTACGAGGACCTCGTCGAGGCCGCGCACGACCGTGGAATGAAGGTGCTCTTCGATTTGGTGCTCAACCACTCCGCGCGGACCCATCCCTACTTCGAGGCGGCGAGCGCGGACCCCGAGAGCGAGTACAGGGAATGGTACGAGTGGGACGAGGGGGGCAACCCGGGCACGTACTTCGAGTGGGAACACATCGCGAACTTCGAGTTCGACCACCTGCCCGTGCGCCGCCACCTGCTCGACGCCGTCGACGAGTGGGCGCCCCTCGTGGACGGGTTCCGCTGCGACATGGCGTGGGCGGTCCCGACGCCGTTCTGGCGCGAACTCCGCGAGCGCGTGAAGGCGACCGACCCCGACTTTCTCCTGCTGGACGAGACCATCCCCTACATCCCTGACTTCCAAGGCGGCCTCTTCGACATGCACTTCGACTCCACGACGGCGTTCGCCCTGCGGGAAATCGGGCGCGGGGACCGTTCGGCGTCGGGGCTCGTCGACGCCGTCGAGCAGCGCGCGGCGACTGGGTTCCCGGAGCACGCCGCGTTCATGCTCTACGCCGAGAACCACGACGAGAGCCGCTACGTCGTGGAGTGTGGGGACGACGCCGCGCTCGCGGCGGCGGGCGCACTCACCACCCTGCCCGGCGCGCCGATGGTGTACGCCGGCCAGGAACTCGGCCAGCGCGGCCGGCGCGACCCGCTGGCGTGGGCCGACGCGCGACCGGCGTTCCGCACGGCGTACGAGGAACTGCTGACGGCCAGGGCGGAACTCCCGGGGCTCGCGGCCGACGCCCGGTTCGCCGAAACCGACTACGAGGTGGTCGCCGGCGACCCCGACCGCGTGGTCGCCTACGAGCGTGGCGACTCGCTGGTGGTCGCGCTCAACTTCGGCGCCGAACCCGCCGTCGTCGCGCCCGACGCCGCCGTTGACGGCGAGTGCGTCGTCGCCGGCGAGGAGCGAGGAACCGGCGAGGGCGTCCGTGTTCCCGACTACGGCGTCTTCCGGCGGGTGTGACGCAGGGACGAAGCGAGGGTTGCGCCCACGGGAAGGACTATATGGGTAGCGCCAATCCACCAACCGATGCGGTTGCGCACGGCTCTCAACGAATTCAAGCGGGACGGTGCGACTCACTACCCCGGAGAGGCGAAGACCGTCTCGGGCGCGTTTTCGGGTGACGGGGACCGGCTGGTCCACGTCGACCCTGCGGGCTCCCTACGGGACTACTCCGCCAGTCTGTCGGGGCTCCACGGCCTCGACCGCTCCCGGCTGGGCGTCGAAGCCGGCGGCGAGAGCTACTGGTTCGACGAGTTGGACACCGTCCGCCAACACTACTACCGGGGGACGGCGCTCGTCGAGACGGAGTACGACGCCGGGGACTTCACCATCCACCAGTACGACGCTACTGTCGGGCGTTCACACCTGACACACGTCGAGCTGCGCGGCGCCGTTCCCACGGACCCGCGGCTCGTTGCCTTCCTCACCTTCGCGCCGGAGGGCCAGGAAAGCAGAGTCGGCCGGCTCATCCACGAGGACGCCGGGCCGGACGAATCGAAGACCGTCGAGGTATACCACCGCCGCGAGCACGACTACGTGACCGCGGCGACCGGAATCGGAGAAGTCCGGGGCCAGATACCCGAGCGCTTCGAGGAGCTCCTCGCGGCGGAACCAACGGCGTTCCCCCGGGACACCCGCCAACGCCGCTACGAGGACGCCCATCTCAGCGGCGACGTGGTCGTCACGGCGCCGCTCGAGGAGTCGGGGCGGGGGTACCGGACGACGCTCGCCACGCTGTTGGTCGACCACGACGAGGTGAGCCGAGCGGACGCGTTGGCGACGGTTCGCGACGGGGCCGAGCGCCACACCGACCCCGACAGCCTCCGGGCGACGGCCCGGGAGCGCAGCTCGGTCTCGTTGCCCGAGTCGACGCCCCGGGAGAACCTCGTCCGCGCCGACCTGCGCGCGCTCGACCTGCTCGACGCGGGGACGGCGTGGATTGCGGGGCCCGAGTTCGACCCCTTCTACCGGAACTCCGGCGGCTACGGCTACGCGTGGTACCGGGACAACGCCCGCATCGCGGGCAACGTGCTCAACGCGAGCGAGACGCTGGACGTCGACGCCGACGCCGAACTCCTGCGGACCGCCTCCTTCCTCTGTGAGGGACAGCTTTCCGACGGAACATGGCCCCACCGCGCGTGGGCCAGCGACGGGTCGCTCGCGCCGGGGTGGGCCAACGCCGGGGTCGAAGGCGGCGAGTCCTCGACGCGCCAGCTCGACGCGACGGCGCACGCGACGACGTTCCTCGCCACGCTACTGCGCCGCCGCGGGGACACGCTCCCGCCCGAACTGGCCGACGACGTCCGCTCGACGCTCGTCGACGCGGTGGACGCGATGATAGACACCGTCGCGGACAACGGTCTCCCCGAAGTGTGTCAGGGGGTCTGGGAGGACACTGAAGGGCAGTTCGCGCACACCGCCGCGGTGTACGTTGAGGCGTTCGTCGCCGCGGCGCGCGCACCCCTCCGCGGTCGCGTCGCCGAGACCGCCGCGGCCGGCGCCCAGCGCGTCTTCGAGGGGCTCGACGCGCTCTGGAACCCCGAGCTCGAAGCGTACGCCCGGCGGCTGCGGCCCGACGGGTCGGTCGACGAGCGCCTCGACGCCGCGACGTTCGCGCTCGTCGACGCCTACCGGGGGTACGCCACGCTCGAGGAGAACTACCTCTCGGAGGACCAACTCGACAGGATAACTGAGCACGTCGGCGCGACGCTCAACGGGCTCTCCCGACACTCCTCGGAGGCCGCCGGGCTCATCAGATACGAGGGCGACGAGTGGCGCCGGGACGGCCAGGACGGGGAGAAGCTGTGGTCGGTCGCGACCGCCCGGGGCGCGGTCGGCGCCGCCAAGCTGGGCGCGTTGCTCAACGGCTACGGCCGGAACGGGGAGGCCTTCCTCGGGCGGGCGACGAACCTCTACGACCTGCTCGGCCCGGACGGGCCCTTCACGACGGGCGCGGGCTACCTCGCCGAACAGGTCTTCGACGACGGCGAGCCCGACAGTGCCGCCCCGCTCGGCTTCGCGCACGCACTCCGCATGCGGGTGACGGGCGTTCTCGCGGAGCAGGAGGCGCTCCCGTCGGGCGCGTTCGCTCCCGAGGGGCCGCGCGAGCGACCTACCTGGACGACCGGCGAGAAGTACGGCGTCGGCACCGTCGCGGACCACGGGAGCGCGGACCCCTCCCGTGTCTGGTTCACCCTCACGGAGGGGGCCCTCACCGAGGTTCGGTTCCCCCGGGTGGACCTGATGAACACTCGCACCGTGGACTTCCTGATCGTCGCGCGGGACGGGTCGGACTACACCGTCAGGACGCACAACGAGAGCAGACGCGACGACGACGCCGACACCGTCGACCGGCAGGTCGTGCCCGCGGAGGACGACGCCCTGCTCTTCGAGCACGTCATCCGGGAGACCGGCGACAGGGGCCACGAGTGGACCCTTTCCGTCGAGTACGCCGCCGACCCGGACCACGACGCGGTGCTCGCGGACGCCTCCTTCAGCTCCGAGAACGACATTGCGTACGACGTGTACGCCGTCGCGGACGTCGCGCTCTCGAACACGGGCACCCGCGACAGGGGGATGCGCCTGGGCGAGGACGGCAGCCACCACCTCGCCGCCCGGGGGTCGACCCGGCACGGGGGCGACCTCCTCGTTGACGAGGAGGAGAGCGGCTACACCGTCGCGACGGCGCTCGCCGCGAGCGGGCGCTTCGAGTGGGCGACGGTCGGCGCCGCCGGCGACGAGACGCTTCAGGAGTTCTTCGCGGCCGGCGAGCGCCCGGCCTCCCGCGAACGCGTGGACAACGGCAACGTCGTGCTCGTCGGGAAAATCGGCGACGGTCACGAGGTCCGCGAGTCGCTGGCGCTGGGATTCGCGCGCTACGCCGACACCGCCGCCGCGCTCGGCGAGGCCGCGGGCGCGCTCTCCCGGAGCTACGACGCCGTCCGCGAGGACTACGCCGAGAGTTGGCGGTCGTTCCTCGCCGACAAACCCCTCCCCGACGCGGTCCGCGGAGAGGCGGCGCTCGCGAACCAGTACCGGACGGCGCTGATGAGCCTGCTGGCGGTCGAGGACAAGACGTACCTGGGCGCCTCGATCGCGTCGCCCTCCGTACCGTGGGGCGAGGCCGTCGAGGCGGAAGAGCCCAAGGGCTACGGCTACAACTTCGTCTGGTCGCGGGACCTCTACCAGGTTTTCACCGTCTTCGACCTCGTCGGGGATCTGGAGACCGCGACGAACCAACTCGCGTACATCTACGAACACCAGCAGGACGAGGCGGGCTTCATCCCGCAGAACACGTACGTCAACGGCATCACCCGATGGGGCGGCGAGCAGATGGACAACATCTCCTTCCCCGGCGTGATGGCCTACCAGCTCTACGAGCAGGGCGTCACCTTCGAGGACGCCCCCTACGGCTACGAGAACCTCCGCCGGAGCACGGACTACGTGGCCAGAAACGGCCCGCAGAGCGCACAGGAGCGATGGGAAGAGGAAGCGGGGTACTCGCCGTCCTCCATCGCCGCCGAAATCGCGGGGCTCGCGTGCGCCGGCAAGGTCGCCATGGAGGAGGGCCACCGCGGTGACGCGCTGGTCTGGCTGGCGCTCGCCGACTCGTGGACTAACGACGTGGAGAGCCTCACAGCCACCGAGACCGGCACGGAGCGCCACGACCACACGCCCTACTACGTACGGGTCACCCGCGACGGCGACCCCGAGGCCGGCCACCTGCGGACGCTGGCGAACGCCGGGCCCACCCTCGACGAGCGGGACATCATCGACGGCGGCTTCCTCGAATTAGTGAGATTGGGCATCAAACCCCCCGACGACGACGTCATCCGGAACAGCGTCCACGAGGTCGACGACACCATCCGGGTAGACGTAGCGGACGGGGCCGCCTTCTACCGCTACAACGGCGACGGCTACGGCGAGCGCGAGCGCGAGGACAAAGGCGCGCCGTGGTCCGTCGAGGACTACGGCAAGGGCCGGCTGTGGCCGCTCCTGACGGGCGAGCGCGGCGAGTACGAACTCCTGGCGCACGACGAGGACGTGCTCCTCCAGCCCGAGACCCTCCTGGAGACGATGCAGGGGTTCGCCAACTCCGGGCGGATGATCGCCGAGCAGGTGTGGGACCGCGAGTACGGCACCGCGTACAACTGGGCGTTCGCGGAAGGGACCGGTTCCGCGACGCCGCTGGCGTGGTCGATGGCCCAGTACGTCCGCCTCGCACACGCCATCGACGCGGGCGAACCCGTCGAGACGCCCGACTTCGTCCGCGAGCGCTACCTCGAACGCGAGGGGCACCGACAGGACCGGAGCCCCGCGTTGCGCGTCGACGCGCGCTTCGAGGAGGGCGAAATCGTCGTCTCCGGCGAGACGACCGGCGCGGTCGTGGCGGTGAAGACGCCCTCGAAGACGGTCTACTTCGAACCCGACGACGGCACCTTCGAGCGCCGGCTCCCCACCGAATACGGGGAGAACGTCGTCACCGTCGCCGCCGCGAGCGAGACCGACATCGAGGAGGCCGGGACGACCGTGCGGCGACTGTCGCTCTGAGGACTACCGCTCGAACACCCGCACGGGCGAGTCGCCGGCGACCCGCGTCGTCACTTCCGGCGTGACCGCGAGGGGAACGTCCCCCTCCCAGCGGAACTCGTACTCCTTGCCTATCGTTGCCAGCACGGCCGTCGCCTCCGCCAGCGCGAACTCGCGGCCGATACACGTCCGCCGGCCGCCGCCGAAGGGGAAGTACGCGAAGTCGGCGTTTTCCCGCTCACCCGTCCACCGCTCCGGGCGGAACGCCTCGGGGGCCTCCCAGAAGCGCCCGTCGCGCTGTATCGCCCGGAGCGCGACGTGGACCTCCTTCCCTTCGGGGATGCGATAGCCGCTCATCTCGACGGTGTCGGTCGTCCGCCGCGGAACGGTGTGAACCGGCGCCTGCAGCCGCAACGATTCCTTCACGACGCGGCGCGTGAGCGGGAGGTCGTCGCCGCCCGGCGGGCCGTCGAGCGCGTCGACCTCGTCGTGGAAGCGCGCCCGGACCGAGGGGTTCTGTGCCAAGTAGTACCACGCGAACGTCATCGCCTTCGCCGTCGTCTCGTGGCCGGCGAAGGTGAACGTCACAACTTGATCCCGCAGGCGCTCTTCGGTGAGCGGGGCGCCCGCCTCCGCCGCGGCGACAAGCCCCGAAAGGAGGCTGTCGCCGTCGGGGTCCGCGTCGCCGATGAGACGGTCGGCCTCCGCTTCGAGGGCGTCGACGGAGCGCCGGAAGCGCCGCCGCGCGGGCGTCGGCATCCACTCGGGGAGAGCCCACGACGTGGGCTCGAACCAGCCGTTCAGGCCCGCGGCGCTCTCGCGAATCCGGTCGTCGCCGTCCACGTCGAGGTCACGGCCGAACAGCGAAGCGAAGAGGATTTCGAGCGCGAGCGCGGACATCTCCGATTCGAGGTCGATGCGCTCGTCCCAGGTCCGTGCCCGGCGGGCCGCGCGCTCGGCCATCGTGTCCGCGTAGCCGTCGATTCGCTCGCGGAAGAAGTGGGGCGCGATAGCCTCGCGTTGGCGGCGCCACGCGTCGCCCTCGACGGTGAGCAACCCCTCGCCGAACGCCCGCCGGAAGTCCTCGGTCTTGCCGAACGACTCGACGTCCGAGACGAGGACGCGCTCGGCGTAGTCGGGATGCGCGAGGATGTACACTTCCTCGCCCAGCAAGTCGAGCCGGAAGAGGTCGCCCACCTCGCCGATAACCCGGTCGACGAACCCGAAGGGGTCGGCGGCGAACTGGAGGGTGTTCCCCGCGCCGGGGTGGCCCTGCGGGGACGGAGGGTCGTCCATATCCGAGCTGTGTCGGGGGCGGGGCAAAAAGCCCGAGGCCCGGTCCTGGTCGTCTATGCCGAGTCCGTGCGAAGCGGCTCCCGACCGGGTTCCCTACCCCACAGCGACCGCGAGGTGGAACACCCCGAGAAGCACGAACCCGGCCGCGACCAGCCGGTCACCCACCCGCGACCCCATGTGGCGCTGAGTCGCCGCGCGGAGAAACCACCACCCGGCGATCCACACCAGCACGTACGGCGCGAACCACGTCGAGAGCCACCGTGACGCGAGTAAATCGACCACCCCGATGGATACCAGCGTGTAGCTGACGGCGTGGTTCATGATTTGGGCGATGCCCCGAAGGTCCGAGCGCTTCGTTTGATACGTGACGACGAACAAATCGAGCGGACGCAACGGGTCCCCGTCGGTCGGTATGGCGCCGTCGAAATCAAGCAGCCACGGCATGAGGAAGTGCACGAGACCCAACACGACGGTGAACACGCCACAGACGAGAAAGCCCGCCGTGAGAAGGGCGTCAGGGACCATCGACGGCTGTAGGGACGGCGGGCGGCGTATTGGTCATGGCGGTTTCGCAAGCGCACACTGATAGCCCTGGTTTTGGTGGTGTACGTCGAAACCGCACCCCGCCATCGGTTTCGTCCGAACACTGCCGCATATGCCTGCAACAACGGTTTTGTGTGCTCGGACGAAACAGGAAGCATGGATTTCGGGGGCTCTCGTGGACAGTCCGCCACGCTCGGCGTCGCCCTCCTGCTCGGAATGACGGTCATCTCCGTCGGTCTCATCGTTGTGACCGGGGGGCAGGCCATCGACGCGGTCCGGGACCAGGTGGGCGCGCGACAGGCCGAGAACGTCGGCGACGAGTTCTCCGAGACGGTCATCGGCGTCGCCCGCGGGGGTGCCGACGAGACGCGGGCTCGGACGTTCGACACC
This sequence comes from Halobacteriaceae archaeon, assembly GCA_041639855.1. Classification (GTDB taxonomy): domain Archaea; phylum Halobacteriota; class Halobacteria; order Halobacteriales; family Halobacteriaceae; genus JBEQBK01. The sequence goes on from JBEQBK010000014.1 coordinate 23,799, forward strand.
GGGGGAACGCCGTTGGAGGTGTATCCGAGCCGGGGGAAGATACGGGTCTCCAACGAGACAGGCAAAAACATAATCAGCAAACCGCTCGGAACCGCAATCATCGGCGACCAAGACGGTCAGCGCGTCGTCATTCAGGGTGGGGGTGTTCTCGACACGAGCGGTGAAGAGGCCGTGATGCGCGCCGGGCCACAGATATCCGTCCGGCAGATACCGTCCGGAGGGCTCTCCCTCTCGATGGACCTGGTCAGAATCACCGGCACACAGGAGAACGGCGACACCGTCCGCATCAGCCAGGGCTCCGTCAGCCGTCTCTTCCCGACCGGAGACCGCTCGAACCCCGTCCAGTCCGGGCAGTTCACCGTCACCGTTACCAGCGAGTACTATCTGGCGTGGGGGCGCTACTTCGAGCGGACGTTCAACGTCGACCCCGCGTACAGCCCTTCGAGCAGTTCCGTGTCGGTGACGTTCGTTTCCGAGAACGCGGGTAGCGACGTGAGCTCCGCGGTCGTCGCGGGCGCGCCGAACAGCGAACTCGTTCTCACGGGCGGGATGTCGATGGACAGCTACAATTCCTCGAAGAGCCCCTACGTCTCCGGGAACAACGACGGTCGCATCGTCACCGCCGGCGACGTGCGCGTGCAGGGCGGCGGCGAGCTCCGCGGGAGCCTCGTCGCGGCGGGCAACGTCTCGCTCACCGGCGGCGGGAACATCAGCAACGGCCTCACGACGGGCGGGAACCTCACCGTCACCGGGGGGAGCGTTCTCTCGGGTCCCGTGGAGGTCGGCCGGGACCTGGAGGTCACCTCCGAAATCGGGGAAGACAGCGAGAGTAACGTCTGGGTCGACCGTGACGTGTACGTCGACTACGGCGCCACCGTCAACGGCAATCTGACCTACGGCGGCCAGCTCTACAAACCCCAGTACATGAGTTTCGATGCCGGCGAGCAGGGGCCGGTCGCCGTTTCGGTCAACATCCCCGACCCTGCTCCCGTGGACGACCTGGTCAACTCGACCATCAACACCACAGCCTCGAACGGGAACGACACCGCGCTGACGAACATCAGCGGCGGGAACCTCGACTGCGAACGCCGGGCGGACACGGACGGCGACGGGTCGGATGACACCTGTACCGTCGGGGCGGGGTCGTACTACGTGGACTCCATCGGGACGGGCGACGACCTCGTCCTGAACGCGACGGAGGGCGACATCACCCTCGCCGTGGACGGCGACGTCTATCTGGACGGCGACGCCGACATCACCGTCGTCG
>JBEQBK010000015.1:0-24981 GCA_041639855.1 Halobacteriaceae archaeon
GAACACCGCGTCGAAGGCTCGTGTTCCGTGTCACCCGGGGTTAGTATCTATCCCGCTGCGAGCGGGTCGGTTCGACGCTGTGAGGGGGGCGAAACGAGTGCGTCAGTCGTCCTGCTCCCACGGCGGGGTCTGGCGCGCGGGGTGGAAGACGTCCACCGCGCTCGCGACCTCGTCGCTCTCGTTGACGACCTTGTGGGGCGTGTGGCCGTCGATGACGCAGACGTCGCCGGCTTCCATGGTGTGGCGGTCCCCGTCGATGATGATGTCGAACTCGCCCTCGTAGACGAAGGTGATCTGCTCGTGGTGGTGGCTGTGCTCCTCCAGCACCGAGCCGGGTTCGAAGTCCGCGTGCTGGATATTCATCTTCTCGCCGGCCACGACCTGGGAAGCGAACAGACCGTCGGCGACTTCGGTGTCTTCGCTCTCCTCGATGGACGTCATCTGGTATCCCATACTCGCGAGTGGCTCCCGCGATGTCTAAAACCTTCTTAAGGCCGGTCAGGTTGCCGGAGAATCGTCCGACTAAACACTACGACGCAAACGGATTCGATACAGTCGCGTCCGCGGAACGTCACACTCCGAACCCTGATAACTGAGTTTCGAGGCGAAAGCCCACGACTGCGGTCGTGGGAGGATGTCAGTCCCGATGGGGGCAACCCCCGTTCAGGCGTTGTGGACGGGCGAGGGCCAGTTTTATTCGCCCGTCCTCGTTGGGGCCGCATATGGAGTTCAACGGTCCCTCCGGTCCGCTCGGTATCGCGCTCGCCCTCCTCGTCGGCCTCGGCGCCCTCGGCTACGGCGCCTACAGCTACACCCAGCAGTCCGCGGCGCTCGACTCGGCGGTGACGACCGAGGCGACGGTCGTGGACACCTCCGTCGAGACGGTGAACCAGCGCCGCGGCGTCGGCTACGCGCCACAGGTGACGTTCGACTACAGCTTCGAGGGGTCGTCCTACACCTCCTCGAACGTCTACCCTGGGCCGCTCACGCGGGATTTCGACACGGAATCGGCGGCGCGCGAGGTGATTTCGGCGTACGAACCGAACACGACGGCGACGGCCTACGTCCCACCCTCGACCCCGAACGGCGCCTTTCTGGAACACGAGTCCTCCAACGGCCCGTTCCTGCTGATGGGCATCGGCTCGCTGTTCCTCGTTTTCGGGGTGCGGGCGGTGCTGAAGGGCGACCTCTGAGTCGCTACTCTCCGACGGTTTTCAGGTCGAGTCGTGGCGTGTACCCCTCGTAGGTTTTGTCGCTCGACACGACCGTTTCGCCGTCGGACTCGACGAGGTGGAGCGCGTCGAAGGGCGTGAAGCCGTGGTCCTCGACGTAGGACGCCGCCGTGACGACAGTGTCGGCGTCCCCGCGGACGGTCACTAACTCCGCGGCGCTCGTGACCACACGGACGGTATCGAGGTTCTCCCGGTACGCGACGAGCAGGAGTTCGATGAGCGTGAACTGCGAGGTCCGGAGCTCCTCCCGGTGTTCCCGGTACACCCGCTCCGCGGCCTCCCCCAACCAGTCTTCGTCCTTGATGAGCGCCAGCAGAAAGTCGGTCTCCGCGTACATTCAGTTCCCGGCCTCGTCTAACGCGTCGTCGCGGGCGCCCTCGCGGAGTTCCTCGGCGGTCTTTTCCACGTCGGCGAACTCCTCTCTGAGCGCGTCGAGCGGGTCGTCCGGAACGGGAACGAGTTTGACGCCGTCGTGGAGTTCCACGATGCGATAGCGCTCGCCGTAGCGTTCACGGACGTCCTTGGGCAGCGTGAGCCGTCCGCGGTCGTCCAACGTCGCCTCGGTCATGGAACCACGTTCGGTGGGTGGAAACAAAAACGTTCCCACGAACTGGGTTTTGTACCCACTTCTGGGACCGCTCCGCGGTGTACGGTACTCTCCGACGGATTCCGCGACGATGTAGGGGATAGCACGCTCACTCCGCCACGGGCACCCGAACGACGACTTCCGTCCCGCCCTCCCCTCCACACCGGATATCGATGTCGCCGCCGATTTTCCCGACGGCCCAGCGGGCGAGCCAGAGCCCGGTTCCCATCGAGTGTTCGAGCGCGGACTCCCGCCCCCGTTCCAGCACGTCGCGTTCGCGCTCCGGAATCCCCGGCCCGTCGTCGGCGACGATGACCGCGACGAACGCGCCGTCGGTGTCCTCCACGCGGACCCGGACGGTCGGGTCGACGTCGTTGTGTTCGACGGCGTTGTCCAGCAGCTGGGAGAGTGCCTCGCCGAGCAGGGGGCCCCCGCGGACGACGGGGTTGCACTCGACCTCGGATTCGACTGTCGCATGGGGATGGGCGGCGCGGGCGTCGGCGACTCGGTCCGCGACGAGCGGGCGAAGGGCGCTGCGTTCTTCTGCACCCTCGCCCTCCAGTACCGAGCCGATGTGTCTGACCCGGTCGCTGCGCTCGACCATCTCCTCGGCGCGCTTCTCGATGACGCGCGCGGGTTCGACGGCTTCGCCACCGAGCTCGGCGATCGTCTGTGCGTAGCCGACGATGACGCTGGCGTCGTTGCGCAGGTCGTGGCGGAGCAGGCGGTTGAACACCTCCAGGCGCTGGACGTAGCGCTCCCGCTCGGTCACGTCGATGAGGACCGCGTGGCCGCTTGTCGACGCTCCCAGCCGGATGGGGATGGCGATGAGCAGGAAGTCCCGGACGCCGTCGGCGGTCATCCGCCGCACGTCCTTCCGGACGGGCTGGCCCGCTTCGAGTTTGGCGGCGTTCGCTGCGGCCTCCCCTTCGCGGTCCGGAGGGACCAGCAGGTCGCGCACCCGCTCGCCCGTCGCCTCGGCGGCGCTGTAGCCGAACGTGTCCTCGAAGGCCTCGTTCACCCCCTCGATGACCGGCTCCCCGTCCTCGACGCGGAAGCGCAACACGGGGTTCGGCAAGTTCTCGAAGAGCGTGCGGAAGCGGTCGCGCTCGCGTTCGAGCTCCGCCTCCCGCCGCGCCGCCCGGTCACGGGCGCGTCGGCTCCGCTCGTCGTACAGTCCGACGACGAGACCCGCGACGACCCCGCCGGTAGCCGTGTTCAGGAGTACGACCCCCACGTCCGGCGGCGCGGCGCCGAGGAGCGACTGGTAGTTGACGATGAGCGCACCGATGCCGGCGAACGAGACGCCGCCCAGCAGTGCCCACACCGCGGCGCGGACGCTGGCGGCCCCCCGAGACGCGATGCGAACGCCGACGACCGTCACCATGACCGCCGCACAGAGCGGCGCGAGCACACCGAAGGCGAGCGCGGCGGCGTCCGTCTCGGGGCCCGAAGCCAGCCGGACGACGTAGCCGGCACAGAGAACGAGCCCCAATCCGGCGACGGCGCCGCCACCCGTCCACGGCGGCGTCTCCGGTGACGGAACCTCCATTACTTTCGTTTCGTTTTTGGCCTGATATAACGGTGGCGGGCTCCGGTTGGTGGAAAGACCTAACCGCGCCCCGAGCAACCCACGGGTATGCCGACCGGTGAACTCGTCTATCTCTCCGAACCGGACCAAGTCGAACTCCGGGAGTACGAGGTGCCCGACCCCGAGCCGGGCGCCCTGCTCACGGAAGTGGTTCGCGCGAACGTCTGTGGCTCCGAGCTCCACATCTGGAGCGGCGAACATCCTCTCATCACCGACGGCGTCCTCGGCCACGAGGCGCTCTGCCGCGTCACCGACGTCGGCGAGGGGGCAGGTCTCGACAACGCGGGCCAACCCTTGGAGGAGGGTGACCGCGTCGTCCCCGCCTACTTCGCCACCTGCGGGCACTGTCCCCACTGCGGCGCCGGGCGTCACCGGAACTGCGAGAACGCCTACGAGTACTGGTCCCGCGGGCCCGAGGAGGAGCCCCACTTCCACGGTACCTTCGCGACCCACTACGTGATTCATCCCGACCAGTACGTCTACAAAGTGCCGGAGGGCCTCGCGGACGACGTGGCGGCGGGCGCGAACTGCGCGCTCTCCCAGGTGCTGTGTGGCATGGACAAAATCGACCTCACCGTCGACGAAACGGTCGTCGTGCAGGGCGCGGGTGGCCTCGGGCTCAACGCCGTCGCCGTCGCCAAGGAGCGTGGCGCGGAGGTCATCGTCGTCGAGGGCGCCGAAGGCAGATTGGAGATGGCCGAGCGCTTCGGCGCCGACCACACTGTCAGCATGAACGAGTACGAGACGGTCGAGGCACGCGCCGAGCGCGTCCGCGAGCTCACCGACGGCCTCGGCGCCGACGCCGCGGTCGAAGTGACGGGCGTGCCCGCCGCGTTCTCGGAGGGGGTCGAACTCCTGCGCGACGGCGGGGACTACCTGGAGATGGGCAATATCGTCCCCGGTCGCCCCACCGAGTTCGACCCCGGAAAGATGACCCGCAAATCCATCACGGTCGAGTCGCTGATGCGCTACGACCCGTGGTACTTGAAGGAGGCCCTCGAATTCTTGGACGCGTACGCCGACGACTACCCCTTCGACGAGCTCTTGGACGAGGAATTCCCCCTCTCGGAGGCCCAGCAGGCCCTTGAGGCCTCGGCGGACCGCAGCCTGACCCGCGCGTCGCTCGTGCCGGAGTAGCCCTGTAGAGCCGTCATTTATAGGTGGCCGGACCGTCTCGGCCCTCCCATGGCCGAAGACAGCGACGCGACCGAGACAACACTCGCGGGCGACGTCGGAACTGACAGCGCGGACCCTTCGGGGAGCGATACGCCGTACGCCGTCGGCCTCGCGGCGGGCGTGGCCGCGTGGCTCCTCGGCTACCTCGTCTTTTATCTGCGCTTCGCGAACGAGGCCGGCGAGACCATCGGTGTCGAACTTCTCAACGTGCTCGTCGACGGGAGCGCTGTGCCACAGGTCGTGGGGTGGCTGTTCTTCAACGGCCAGTTCGTGAACCTGAACGTCGACGCCGGCTTCTTCGGCTCGGATTCGGTGTCGGTGCTCCCCGACGGTGCGGCCCTCGTGTACCTCGTGGCGCCCGTCTTCCTGTTGCTCGCGGGCGTCGTCGTCGGCTACAAGGCACGGACGGACGGCCCCGGCGACGCCGCCGCAACCGGCCTCCTGCTTGTGCCGGGCTATCTGGTCTGCTGTGCCGTGGGCGCGCTCGCGGTCTTCGCGCTCTCCGGGAACGGCGCGAGCGCGGCACCCGACCCCGTCACCGCCCTGTTGCTCGCGGGCGTCGTCTACCCCGCCGTCTTCGGCGCCGTCGGCGCGCTCGTTGGCGATTACCTGTAGTCCGCGAGCAGCCGGCCGCCCACGACGACGACGCTCGTCAGCACCAACAACAGCTGCGTCCCCGACATCACGAGCGGGAAGATGCGTTCGACGTTCTCCGGGTCCGGCCCGGCGGCCGCGTCCACGCCCGTCCGGTAGTGGACCGTCTCGGTCGTCCCGACGGAGGTGCTTCCCCCCTGTTCTAGCTCCACGAACGTCTGCACGAAGCCCCGCTGATTCGAGAGCAACGCCTCTCCCGAGAGCCGGACGAACTCGTCGTGAACCGGCCAGAGGGCGTTGACACCGTTCGTGAACAGGTCGGGGCCGATGCCGCCGAAGGTGAGCGCCGCGAGCGCGGCCCACCCAACCGTCAGCTGCTGGCCGGACACCACGCCCTCCCGACTTGCGAGAGCGAGGCCGACCCCCAGGAGCGCGGGAAGCAGGAGCGTGTGGAGGATCGCCCTGTGGCCCCCTTGTACGAAGAGCCCGAGGAACGTGTCCACGTCCGGGAGCGCCGCGGCCGCCAGACAGAGCACGAGCGCCCGCTTGTCGAAGGCCGCGCCCAGCAGGCCGGCCGCGACGAGCCCCCCGACGGCCAGATGGACCAGCGTCGATGGCATACACGCCCGACGCGCTCGAACCTCGTTAACGTTTCTCGTATCGTCGGCCGTCGAATCCCCCTTTCGACAGAACTTATGTGGGGGCGGGTGAACCGGACGGTATGGCCGACCCCGACGAGAGCCCGCGCGAGGACCTCGCCGAGAAAATCGCGGGCGAAATCGCGCTGAGCGACGACCCAGGTGCCACCATCCGGAAGTGGCGCACCGACTTCGATGTCTCACAGACGGAGCTCGCGAACCAGCTGGGGGTCTCCTCCTCGGTGATTTCCGACTACGAGAGCGGCCGCCGCGAATCGCCGGGCATCGGCGTCATCTCTCGGGTCGTCACGGCTCTCCTGGACATCGACGAGGAGCGGGGCGGCGACCGCATCCGGCAGTACGGTCGCGTCCTCTCGGCGGGCTTCGAGAGCGACGCAGTCCTCGACCTGCGGGAGTACCCTGCGACCGTGCCCCTGAACGAGGTGTACGACGCCGTCGACGCCACGGAGGTCGCGCCCGGCGAGCGTGAGCGCATCTCGGGACACACGGTTATCGACTCCATCCGCGCCATCACCCGCCTGTCGAGCGACGAGTTCTACCGCCTCTACGGCCAGTCCACCAATCGGGTGTTGGTGTTCACGAACGTCGCCAGCGGCGAGGGCGCGCTGGTGGCGCTTCGGGTCGCGAACCCGACACCGAACGCCGTGCTCCTGCACGGTCTCGACGAGGAGGACCTCTGGGAACACGCCCCGGCGCTCGCCGGCATCGAGGGCTTCTCGCTTGCGGTGTCGAACGTGCCCGAGGAGGAGCTTCTGGATGGGTTGCGCGAGCTGGCCTAGCGGACGTACTCGTACTCCCGCTCGCTCATCGGTCCCTGTCCGGTGAAGACGAACTCCGCCTCGGGCTCGGTCAGCGAGTCCATGATGTTCTCCTTGGCGTGGTTGTGCCGGTCGTGGACGCGCTCGTACTCCGCGAACGTTATCGAACGCCGGCGCTCTAACTGCTCTTCGACGTTCAGGTCGGCGACAGCGTCCGTCCACCCGTCCCGTATCTCCTCCTCGTGAATCTCCGCCTGCGCGCCGGAGCCGTAGGACCCCACGAGGAGTTTCTCTCCCGTCAGGTCTTCCCCCGCGCGGGCGGCGTGGCGGAGGGCGGCGATGCGCGCGATGTGGACGGAGCCAGTATACCAGTTGCCTACCTCTCGCGAGATGTCGAGCGTCGGCTCGACGGCCTTCTCGTACCACGCGCCGTACTGTTCGGTTTCGCCCAGCTCGTCCATGTACTCGCGGATGGCGTCCTCGAAGGCCTCCTCCGAGTCGTACTCTCCGCGGCGCGGCTGACGCCCGATTTCGTCGGCGAGCGAGTCCTCGGCGTCGGTGTCCCGAATCATATGCCGATAGCCCAGCACCGCGGCCTTGCGGACCATCCCCGGGAACGGCGTGTGGAAGGGGATAAAGCGGTAGTCATCGGGGTGCGTTCTCCCGGCGACGCTCTCGAAGTCCTCCAAGGCCTCGCGCATCCGGGCTAGGTAGACCTGAACGGAGCGCTGGCCGTCGACGCTCGGGAACTGTCTGTTCGGTTTGAGGAAGTCCGTCTCGTCGGCGCTGCCGTACCCCTGCTCTGTAGAGAGCGCAACGATATCGGGGTTCTCGGTGACCCACATCGCGACGGCGCCTGCGCCCTGGGTGGCCTCGCCGGCGTCGCCCCGGGCGTAGAGCGCGGTGTCAGTGGCGATGACCAGCGCGCCCTTGCCCCTGTTTCGGCCCGCCTTAATCCAGTTGTACGCGTCGTCGAGACTCTGAGTGCCGGCGATACAGGCGAACTTCCGTTCGCCTTTGTTAGCGTGGTGGAAGTCGCCCTCGTAGACCTGTTCCAGACAGCCCGCGATGTACGTCGAGACGGGCTTGGAGTTGTCGAACGCCGACTCGGTGGCGACGTCGATGCGCCCCACGTCCTCGGGTTCGAGGCCTTTGCGCTCCATCAGGCGGTGTGCCGCGTTCGCGCCCATCGTCACGATATCCTCGTGGGCGTCGGGGAACGAACTCGCGTGGAGGCCCAATCCTTTGGTGTACTTCTCGGGGTCCTCGCCCTGCTCGGGCGCGAACGTGTTGGGAAGGTCGAGCTCGAGCTTCCCGGCCCACACCTCGACCGCGTCGATGCCGACGGGGGTGTCTGTCATTGGCTGTGGGTGGTCGCGTCCGCTTATAATGGTTGTCGATAGGAGATTCGGCGATTGTGGAAGATTATAGTGTTTCAGTGTATTGCCGAGTGCTGCCGTCTCCGAACTCTATAGTGAAGGTAATAGTGTCGCCCGATTGAGCATCGGCATCAACGATAGATCCTCCTCCCTGATTCGTGCGTCGTTGAGGTTGTAAGGTTACACCTTGGTTTCCATTATTGCTTATTGTTGGTCCTCCTATATCCTCGAAAGAACCCCCGGACAGGAGTTCCGGTCCATCTTGATTGGGCCAATAAACGATTCGATTAATCGGGTCTCGGCTATTTCCGCTTGGGGGGTTTGCCTCCGAATACGAATCCAATCTAGCCCGTGCGAACGAGACGCTTTGACCGTTATTATTGCGGAACTGAGGAACTATCTGCCCATTATTGGTTTGGATCTGAGATATCTCGACGTTCTGTGCTACGCCGCTCGGACTCTCAGATCCAGTACCGAAACTATCATCGCTCGTCGGGTTTGACCCGTCCGCGACATCTGTCAGCGAACGCTCCGCAAGTACGGTTCCGTCGTCGGCGTACGCGGTGATAGTGATTTCGTACGTATCATCTTCTGTCCCGCCCTGGCTATACGAGACAGTCGAATCCGGATTCGTGGAGTTCCTCCACGCGTCTGCCCACGTCACCCGCTGATTATCGAACCGGACTGCTACCCGATTGAACCGGTCGTCGGTGCCGGACACTTCGTACCGAACGTCGTAATTGACATTATTGTTCTGCGTGCTGTCCGTCACTTCCCACCGAATGACCGGATTGAACCCGACGTGGTTCACTTTCGCGGTCAGCGAGTCCACCCCAGAGACGCTGGCAGCGTGGACGGTCGCTGACCCGTTCGGTCCGACTCGCATCGGAACGGTTGACTGACCGCTGGTGTCGGTAGTACCGTCGGAACTAAACGACGCAACCGTTCCGTTGTCCGAGGCGTAGTCGAGGAACGCGCCGTCGACTCCGCTACCGCTCTCATTCGTTACTTCGGCGGTCATGTCTATGTTGAACCCCGAGGGAGCGCCCCGAATTAGCAGGGTGTTGTTTCCATCGAAGAAGTCCACCCCGTTTTGGGATTCGATTTCGTCCGTCGCCCACTGGACGTTGTAGAGGGGTTCGGCCGGGGTCGAGGGCCCGGTTGTCCGCCCGTCCAGTCGTGCGTTGACCCGTTCGTAGCTCTCTGCGCCGTCGTCTATCTCGAAACTGATGTCTCCCGACTCGCCGTCCGCTGCCCGATACGTCACTTGCCCCTCTGCTCCGGTTTCCTTTGTAGGGCCACTAATAACGTCCTTTCCGGATCCGATACTTACTTTTAGGTCCCCGACTGGATTGTTGTAGCGGTCCCTCGCTTCGAGAGTGATGCTATTCCCACTCTCCTCCACGACAGTCAGATACTTCGCGTCGGGCTTCTCCAACCCGCTCCCAACCCCTACAGCGGCCATCCGGAGGTCGTACGTCCCGTCCGCGAACGTCACCTCCGCGACGCCGTCGGTCACGCTCACGTCGTTCACGCTCGCGCGGTCTTCGTACATCCCCCGCCACATCTCCTCGGTGGCGTTCGTCGGGAGTTCGAGCGTGAGCGTCCCGCCGCTGTTCTCGACTTCGGTCGCCCGATAGGGCGCGCTCAGCGCCTCGGGGTCGACGCTCGTCGCCTGCACGCCCGACTCGGAGAAGGAGTCGCTGGCGTTGAGCGTGACGACCGTGATCTCGTTGCCCCGAACCAGGAGCCCGGCGGTCCGGTTGATGTCGCCGCTCTCGTAGGCGTCGTAGAGGGTGCCGTACTCGTAGCGGCTCGTCGGGGCACTTTGTAGTTGGCTGTAGTCGGGCTCGTACGCCAGTCCCTTCGTGCCGTAGGTGAGCGTGCCGCTGAGGAAGTCCGCCGTCTCGCCGTCCGTCGCTTCGACGTTCCGAATCGTCACGTCCGAGACGTCGTCCAACGGTACGCTCCGCAGGGTGCCGGTCGCCGGCGGGGGGTTCACCGCGAAGGTCCGCATCGGATAGCGCGTACCGAGCTCCACGGACGCGGGCGCGCCGCTCCCCGTTCGGGCGGCCCCGACCAACGAGTTCCGCAGCTCCTGCATCTGGTTGCCGACCGTCTGGCTGTGCCGGTACTCGACCTGCTCGTTCTCGGTGGGAACGATCTGTGCCTGATAGACGCCCAGCGCGAGCACGAGGATGCCGAATATGAGCACCGCTCCGACGACGGTGCTCACGGCGCGGTCGTCCCCCCGAAACGTCATTGTACCCGCTTCGTTCTGGGGCGACTTAAGAAGGGTGGCCCGCTACTCGTCTTCCTCGACGACTTCGGGGTCCGCGAGCGCGCTCTGGAGGCTGTCGAGCCCGTTGACCCACTCCGTGACGAGGCCGTACTCGAACTCCTCGGTCACGTCCATGCCGAACTCTTCGCCGTCGATGACCTGCGTGCCCGCACACGCGGCCAGCCCGAGCGCGCGGTCGAGGTCCTCCTCGGCCTCGGCGTCGGCCGCGGCGAGCACGTAGCCCTCGATGTCGGCTTCGTCGGCGACGCCGTCGGCGACGTACTGCTCCGCCGAGTAGAAGACACAGACCAGACTGGTCTGGACGCCGTCCACCAACATGGCGGTGTCCTCATCCTCAATACCGGACTCGCCGAGCACGACCTCGCGGATGTCCTCCAGCTCGCCCATCGCCTCCTCCTCGCCGAGGTCGCCGTCGTCGTAGGCGGTGACGATGCGCGCGACGGCGATGGCGACGTCATCCTGCAGGTTCAACAGGAGGCGCGCCGAGTCCTCGTCCTCGGGGTCGAGGTCCTCCTCCGCGAGCCGGTCTAGCCAGTTCTCCCAGCGCTCCTCGGAGTAGAACTCCTCCTCGTGTTCGTCCATACCTGTAGCGTGAGTGCGGCCCTGAAAGGCCTTTCTACAGAGGCGCACGGCCGGCTCGGACTCCCCACACCCAGCTCACAGCGACCCCGCCGTGTCGATGCCGTACACGTCCCGGGGCGTCTCAACGTGCGCCCGGCGCACAGCGTCTTCGTGTCCGGATTCGACGAGCCACCGGACGCGCCGAGGCACGGTTTTGGGCCCAAGCACGGCGCCCGGGCGTTCGGGGTCGTCTACGAAGTCCGTCTCCATCAGGAACGCCGCTCCTGACTCGGCGGCGCGCTCTAGCCTGTCTTTCTCGCTCATCACGCTCGGCGTGACGCCCGCGAGCTCGCCCGCGGCGTAGTGTTTGACGACGCGGCCCGGCTCCAGGCCGGCGTCCGCGGCCCACGCCGCCACGTCGCTCAGGTCTTCCGTCGCCTCGGTGTGGAGCTGGACCGCGCAGTCCTCGCGCGCACCGAGTTCGAGACCGTGGCGCAACACCGAGTTCGACGCCTCCCACACGGCGTCGCTCACGTCGTAGTGGGGGCGCCCGGTCTTCAGCGCGAGCGCCTCGCCGCGAGAAACGTACTCCGCGGCGAGGTCCAGCCCGGCACACATCAACGCGGCCGCGTCGTCGGCGTCCAACCCGCTGTCGACCAACTCCGAAATCAGGCCGGGATGGACGCCCAACACGGGCCACGCTCGACCCGGGAGCTCCTCGCTCGCCGCGGCGACCGTCTCGACCGTCGTCTCGAAGACGGCGCGGAAGTCGGCCTTCGACTCGGGAACCGCGCCGAGATGCCACGAGGGCAGGTTCACCACGAGGAGATGCGTTCCACCGAGCCGGGCGAACTCGCGGACTGCCTCGATTCCTTTCCCGGAGTCGGGGTTCAAATGGAGGTGATTGTCGAGTACGGGGCCGTCGTAGTCCATACCCCGAGTAGAGGGTGGCACCCCGAAAAGCTACTCGGGCTGCTCCGATTCGGACTCCGCCTCGCGCTCGGCCTCGGCAGCTTCCGTTTCCGCCCCGCTCGTCTCGCCCAGCCCGCCGAACGCCTCCGATAAGGACTCGCGCATCGACTGGAGTTCCGCTACCTCCTCGCGGACGGTGTCGAGCTCCGACTCCATCCCGTCGCGGGCGTGCCGGAGGTCGGTCGCCACACCGTCGACATCGCTCTCCAACCGGTCGAGGCGCGCTTCGCGTTGCTCGCCGGCCTCGACGAGTTCCGTTCTGAGCGACTGTGTCTCCGCCGCGAGGTCGTCGACCCGCTCCGAGACCTCTTCCTGCTCGGTCCGGACTTCCTCTACTTCCTCTCGCACATCGGCGACGTCCTCCCGGAGCGCGGCCGTCTCCGTTTGCAGTTCGTCGAACGCCTCCGCGGGACGGCCGTGCTCGTCGATGGACTCCTCGAACGCGGCGGTGTACGCCGCGAGGTCGTCCACGCGGGACTGGACGTGTCGCAGCCGCGTGTCCACGCTCTCGCTCGGTTCGTCGTTCTCGGTTTCCAGCGCCTCGCGCAGTGACTCGCGGAGCGCCTCGTCCTCCTCGACGAGCTCGACGAGGGCCGCTGCCGTCTCGGTGGGGTCCGCGGCCGTCGTGGGTTCGTCCGCCTCGTCGTCCGGACTATCTGCATCCGAGGGCTCCGTGTCGTCCCCGTTGCCCGAATGTGCCCCGGTGCTCCCGTCCGGTTCGTGACTGTCGACGGGTTCGTCGCTCTCGTCCGTCGATACGTCCCCGGCTTCGCCATCCGTCGCTTCGACGTCGTTCGGTTCCGCCTCGGCGTCGGGCACCATCGGCTCGACTTCCCCACCGGTCTCATCGGTGTTGTCCTCCGTGATATCGACGCCATCCGGGCTGTCCGCGGTTTCGACGTCGTCCGGCGTGTCGTCCGTCGTGGCCGACTCGTCGTCGACCGTTCCGCCGGTTCCCGCCCCGGACGCCGCCTCTGCGTCCGGTTCCGTCGTTGTTTTCTCGTCCGGCTCGGGGTTCGAGCTTCCGCCGAATATCCCCCTGACACTGGCGAGGACTCCGCCCGACGACCCGTCGAGCCGTTCGAGTTCGGGGTCACCGGCGAGAAACGGTTCGTCGGCGACAGCGCCGAACACCGTCTCGAACGACCCGCCGGCTGGAACGGTCGTCTCGAAGGAGAGCGAGCCTTCTTCGAGGGTCCACTCCGACGGTTCGTGTTCGGGGTGGAACCCGACCTCGGTGAGGGTGACTCCCTCGTCGATGGGTTCCCGGACCCGTACTGTCGTCTCCGAATCGGTGCCACCGATGGTGTACTCGACGGTTACGCCGCCGTCCTTCCGCTGAACGCCCCGTTCGAGCCATACGTCCCCGTCACGGGCGGTTCCCGTCTTGCGTCGACCCATACGTTCTGAGGAGTACAATCCCTCAAATACGTTCGCACAGACTATTCAAGGACGACCGCGTCGTGAGCCGCGTTCCGCAGGGCGTCCGAACGGCCGTGTTCGCCCGGCGCGATGGCGACGGTGTGCGTTCCCCGGCGCGCGGCGAGCTCCAAAACGGGCTTGAAATCCGTATCTCGCGAGGCGATAACGAGCGTGTCGATTCCCTCGCAGGCGAGCTCCGTCGCGTCGACGGCGAGCTTCACGTCCACGTCCCCGCTGGTTACCCGCACGTCGAACCCCCGCGCCTCGCCGGCCTGAATCAACCCCGAAGGAGCGTTCTCGTCGAGGTAGAGGCGGGTCGCCGCGAGTTCGCCGTGCTCGGCAGCGGCCTCGCGCACGTCGTCGAGGTCAACGTCGAAGTTGTCCCGAAGCACGTTCGGGCCGTCGACGAACAGCGCGACCCGTTCGGGGCGCGCCCGGTCGAACAATCCCATACCCCCCTCTATCCGGACGCGGGCATAGGCCGTTCGGTCCCGCCACAGGAGCGCACAGTAGAAGTCTGACAGCCGGCATCGCTTTTCCGACCGGGTCGCCGGGCTCCCGCCTCGACCGGTCGGGTCGGGAAATCAGGTCACGAGCCGTCTGGCTCGGCTTCGGTTATGAACCCGTGGGCGACTCGGCGCGCGGGTCGTCTATCGGCACGCGGCCCTCGTCGTCTTCGATGCCCGAGTGCTCGTAGAAGAACGTCGCGAGGTGGTCCCGCCAGCGTTCCGCTTCGACCTCCTGCTGGGTGAAGCGCTCGTCGACGTGCCGGAAGCGCTTCTCGTCGACCTTCCCTTCGAGGGACTGCCAGCGCTCGCGGAGGTCACGGACTTCCTTGACGCCCGCGAAGAGGTTGTCGTAGAGGCGCTGGACCACGGTGTCGCCGTTCTCTAACTCGTACTCCCAGTCGAGGTGGTGGAAGAAGAGAAGCAGTTTCTCGGGACAGGTCTCGGGGTCCTCGTAGCGCTCGGCGATCGGCTCCCGGTACTGGCTGGTGTAGCCGCTGCCCGAGGGCGTCCGGTCGAGGCCAACTCCCGTCTCGTCGGCGCCGATGTACTCGGGCCAGTCCCGCGGGTCCGGGTCGTAGTGGTTCTCCAAGACGTCGCCCTGATTGTACATCATGTGCATCAGTCCGAGGTGGCCTGTCTCGTAGTCCAACACTGCGTCCCACGAGTCGATGAGGACGTTCGTCACCGTGTCGACGACCTCGGGGTCGTCGCCGAAGGTGAGTTCGGCCCACTCTTCGGTGACTGCCTCCGCCGAGAGCGAGGGGTCCCACGCGAGGCGACCGAACCCGTGCAGATTGGTCTGCATCAGGTAGTGGCCGGTCCAGGACGGGTCCTCGCCTAAAGAACTCACGCCGGCGAAGCCCTCGCCGTCGCGCTCGCCGAGCACGTCTTTCACTTCCGAACCTTCGCCGTCGGCGTGCGTGTCGAAGGTGAGAATCTCCTCCCACATCGGGACGTGCGAGCAGGCGTGGACGCCCTGGCCGGTGTACTCGCCGGTGATTTGGAGCTCACACGCGAGGTTGGTCTCGGGCATCGCGCCGAACAGCGTCGAGACCGGCTCGCGGGGCTGGAAGTCGATGGGACCGTTCTTGATCTGGACGGTGACGTTGTCATGGAACTCCCCGTCCAACGGTTCGAAGGTCTCGTAGGCCTGCACTGCGCGGTCCTCGTGGTCGGAGTAGACGAAGGCGCGCCAGAAGACCCGTCCGTCGTGGGGTTCGAGCGCCTCGCCGAGCACGTTCGCACCCTCGGCGTGGTCGCGGTCGTAGTCGTAGGGGCCGTTCTGCCCCTCCGAGTCGGCCTTCACCAGGAAGCCGCCGAAGTCGGGGATTTTCTCGTAGAGCTCGTCGGCCTTCTCGGCCCACCACTCCTGGACGCCCTCGTCGAGCGGGTCCGCCGTATCCAAATCGCCGATGAGCATCGGCGCGGCGTAGTTGATGGAGAGGTAGACCTGAATCCCGTAGCGCCGGAAGACGCCCGCGAGGGCCTCGACCTTGTCGAGGTTGTCGCTCCGGAGGAGCTGGTAGCCTTCGAGTTCATTAACGGCGTCGTTCGCGCCGCCGCGGCCCGGAATGGAGGTGTTGACGTTGTTCAGGACGACGCCGTTGATTCCTATCGAGGCGAGCAAGCGGCCGTAGTCGTCGTAACGCTCGCGCAGTGAGGGGAGGCGCTCCCAGAAGAAAATCGACTGGCCGGCGTAGCCCCGCTCGACGTCACACCGGAAGGGGTTGTCCCAGTGGTTGATGACGCGCTCGGTGTTCGCCGGGATTTCGGTGATATCGAGGTTCTCGATGGACTCGCCGCGCTGCATCATGCGCAGTAGGTGGAACGTTCCGAAGACGAGCCCGCGGTCGTGGTCCGCGGTGACGACGAGCACGTCGTGTCCTTTCCACTCGACGGTGCGGATGATGAAGCCGCTCTCGCCGAGGTCCTCGACGTCGGATTCGGGAACCGTCTCCCCGACGGGCTGCATGTCGTGGCGCTGGCCGATGGCGAGGAACGAGTCGGAGGCGTGGGGCGGGTGTTGCCAGAGCTGGGGTTCCCGGCCCAACATTCCGGAGAGCGCTTCACGGAGTTCGTCGCGGATGGACCCGAACTCCGGCGCGGCGACCCCGACGTACGCGTCGAGCGTGTACTTCTCGTAGCCCTCCCGGGCGTCGCCGTCGGCCTCGCGGTAGCGAAGCCAGCAGTCGTCGTAGTCTCGTGTCGGCATACTCGGCTCAGCGGCGGGCAGACACTTAAAATGCACATTACGCGGGCAGCCGCGCTACTCCCAGGCCACGCCTGCATCCAGACACATTTGCTATCGCGATATGCGATTTACAACGGCGTTCGAGAACTAATATTTAACAACGAATCGCTTCTAAGTTAATATATGACCGTCGTGAGCGTCTCGATGCCGGACGAGTTACTGAGCCGAATCGACGAGTTCGCGGATGAACACGGCTACACGGGGAGAAGTGAAGTCGTTCGGGAGGCCGCGCGCAACCTGCTCGGCGAGTTCGAGGACCGCCAGCTCGAAGGCAGAGACCTCATCGGACTCGTGACCGTGACCTTCGATTACGAAACCACCAGCGTCGAGGAGAAGATGATGCACCTGCGCCACGAACACGAGGCCATCGTCACCCAGCACGTCCACAACCACGTCGGCGACCACTACTGCATGGAGCTGTTCGTCCTCGAGGGCGACCTCGAATCTATCTCGGAGTTCGTCGGGCGCATCCGCGCGACGAAGGACACCCTCTCGGTGGATTATTCGGTTATTCCGGTCGACGACTTCAGCCTCACCGAAGCATGAGGGTCGGCGCCGACGTGGGGGGAACCTTCACCGACCTCGTCGCCGTCGTCGACGGCGAGCTCCGGACCGGGAAGGTCCCCTCGACGCCCGACTCCCCGGAGCGCGCGGTGCTGACGGGCACCGAAGAGCTCCTCGCGGAGCTCGACCGTTCCGTGACGTCGTTCGCCCACGGCACGACCGTCGCGACGAACGCCGTCCTCGAACGCGACTGGGCCGAGACGGCCCTGCTCACGACCGAGGGCTTCCGCGACGCGCTCGAAATCGGCCGGCAGACCCGCCCGGACATCTACGACTTCGACGCGACGAAGCCCGACCCTATCGTCCCGCGGGACCGGCGCGTCGAAGTGACGGAGCGGCTGGACGAGCGCGGGCGCGTCCTCACCGAGTTGGACGAGGCAAGCGTCCGCGAGGCTCTCGACGCGCTCCCCGATTCGACGGAGAGCGTCGCCATCTCCCTGCTCTTCGCGTTCGAGAACGACGACCACGAGCGCCGCGTCGCGGAGCTGGTTCGGGAGCGGACCGACTGTTCTGTCTCCCGTTCCTCGCGTGTCCTCCCCGAAATCCGGGAGTACGAACGCACACTCGCCACCTCGATGAACGCCGCGCTCAAACCGGTCCTCGACAGCTACATCGGCCGTCTCGGAACGGGCCTGCGCGACGCCGGCATCGAGGCGCCGCTCTCGGTGATGCAGTCCAGCGGTGCGACGTTCACCGCATCGGACGCCCGTGAGCGCCCGGTGAACACCTTGCTCTCGGGACCCGCTGCGGGCGTCGGCGGCGCCGCCTACGTCGCGGACGAGGCCGGCTTCGAAGACGTGCTCACGATGGACATGGGCGGGACGTCCTGTGACGTCTCGCTCGTTACCGACGGCGAGCCCGAGCGCACGACGGAGACGGAGGTCGGCGACTACCCCGTGGGCGTGCCGAGCGTCGACATCCACGCGGTCGGCTCCGGCGGCGGCTCCGTCGCGCACGTCGACGCCGGCGGCGCACTCCGCGTCGGCCCCGAATCGGCGGGCGCGGAGCCCGGCCCGGTCTGTTACGGTCGGGGCGGCGAACGGCCGACGACGACGGACGCCCACGCCGTGCTCGGGCGCATCGACCCTTCCGGGTTCGTCGCCGACGCCGCCTCCGACTCGGAGGTTCGCGGGGCGTTCGAACCGCTCGCGGCAGAACTCGGTACGGACGTCGAGGGCGCCGCACGGGGCGTTCTGGATGTGGCGAACGCGAGTATGGCCCGCGCGCTCCGGGTGATGTCGGTCGAGCGCGGCCGGGACCCGCGGAACTTCGCGCTCGTCGCCTTCGGCGGCGCCGGCCCGCTCCACGCGCCGGCGCTCGCGGCGGAGCTCGGGGTCCCTACGGTGCTCGTCCCGCGCGCCGCGGGCGTCCTTTCGGCGCTGGGGCTGCTCGCGGGGGACTACCTCTACGACCGCTCCGTTTCGATGGTCCGACCGTGGGCCGACGCCGACCCCCAGGAACTCGAAGCCGCGCTCGCGGACCTCCGCGAACGCGGCGACGAGCGGCTCGCCGCGGCAGACGTCCCCGAGGCACGACGCTCCTTCGAGCGCTACGCCGCGCTCCGCTATCGCGGGCAGTCCTACGACCTGGACGTCCGGCTTGGTGACCCGCTCGAGCCCGAAGCTGTCGCGGAGCGCTTCCACGAGCGCCACCGGGAGCGCTACGGCTACGCGGACCCCGATGAACCCGTCGAGCTCGTCACGCTCAGAGTCCGGGCGCGGGGAGAGGTCGACCCGCCCGAGCTGGCGGGCGCGAGCCCGGGGGGCTCTGTCGAGGACGCCCGACGGACCGTCCGCGAGGTGGGCTTCGAGGACGGGAGCCACGACACCCCGGTGTACGACCGCGCGGCGCTCCCCGCGGGCGCTGCCTTCGACGGGCCAGCCGTCGTCGCGGGCGCAGAGAGCACTGCTCTCGTCCGCCCCGACGACAGCGCGCGGGTCGACGCCGACGGCAACCTGCTCGTGGAGGTGGCCTGAATGGACCCCATCACCCTGGAGGTGCTGCGAAACGGCTTCGAGGCTGTCGCCGAGGAGATGAACGCCGCGCTTGTCCGGACGGGCTACTCCCCGAACATCACCGAACGGAAGGACTGCTCCACGGCGCTCTTCGACGCCGAGGGACGGATGATTGCGCAGGCCGAAACGATGCCCGTTCACTTGGGCGCGATGCCGTTCTCGGTGGCCGCAGCGACCGACGCGTTCCCGCCCGAGGAGCTCGGACCGGGCGACGCCGTTCTGTTGAACGACCCGTTCCGCGGAGGTGCCCACCTCCCCGACCTGACGCTCGTGACGCCGGTCTACGAGGGGGGCTCGCTGCTCGGGTTCGCCGCCAACCGCGCGCATCACGCCGACATCGGCGGCTCCGCCGCCGGGAGCGTGGCAGCCGACTCCACCGAAATTTACCAAGAGGGGCTCCGGATTCCCCCAGTGAAGTTCATCGAGGGCGGCGAGGTAAACGACGACGTGCTGGAGCTGATTCTGTCGAACGTCCGCACGCCCGACGAGCGCCGGGGGGACCTGCGCGCACAGGAGGCAGCGAACGAAACGGGCCGCGAGCGCCTCGGCGGGCTGGTTGACGAACACGGCGCGGGCGCCGTCCGCGAGGCGTTCGACGAGGTCCAGGACTACTCCGAGCGCCGGATGCGCGCCGAAATCGAGACGCTCCCGGACGGCACGTACGCCTTCGAGGACGTCATCGAAGACGACGGTCGCGGTAATGAGGATTTGCCCGTTTGCGCCGAGATACGCGTCCGGGGCGACGGGGTGACGGTGGACTTCGCAGGCACGGCGGCCCAGACCGAGGGCCCCGTCAACGCCGTGCGCGCTGTCACCGTCTCGGCGACGTACTTCGCGATCCGCGCGGTGACCGACCCCGAAATACCCCCGAACGAGGGCTGTTACCGACCGATTACGGTCGAAACGCCCGAAGGAAGCCTCGTGAACCCCGACCCACCGGCCGCGGTAGTTGGCGGCAACCTCGAAACTTCCCAGCGCGTGACGGATGTCGTGCTCGGCGCGCTCGCCGGGGCGGTTCCGGAACGGGTGCCCGCCGCTGGCCAGGGGACGATGAACAACGTCACCGTGGGCGGGACAGACCCGCGTACCGAATCGCCCTTTGCCGTCTACGAAACCCAGGCGGGCGGCTTCGGCGGCCGTGCCGGCCTCGACGGGATGGACGCGGTTCACGTCCACATGTCGAACACGCGGAACACCGCCGCGGAAGTGATGGAGACGGCCTACCCGCTCCGCGTCCGCGAGTACGCGCTCCGCCCGGATTCGGGCGGTGTGGGCGCGTTCCGCGGCGGGCTCGGACTACGACGGGATATCGAGCTCCGGACTGACGCGACGGTGAGTCTGCTCGCCGAGCGCCACCGGACGCGCCCCTACGGCCTCGACGGGGGCGACCCCGGCGGCACGGGCGCGGCCCTCGTCGACGGCGAGCGCGTCCCGGCGAAGACCACTCGTGACTGCAAAGCCGGGACGGTCGTGAGCGTCCGCACCCCCGGCGGCGGCGGGCACGGTGACCCCGCGGACCGGGAGCCGGACGCGGTGCTCCGGGACTTGCGCCTCGGGAAAATCACGCCGGAGCGGGCGCGCCGCTACGGGGTCGACCCCTCCGGTTCGACCGGGAGCGACTCGTAAACGCGCTTTCTGGCGTCGGGAATATACACCCGTTCCTCGATGACGTCCTCGTCGGCGAGCTTCCCGAGCGCGTGTCGCGTCGTCCGCTTCGAGAGGCGGCTACGCTCGGCGATGTCGCTCTGTGTCAGCGGGGAGTCGAGTTCGAGAACCTTGTAGACGAGCTTCGCGCTCGGGGGCAAGTCGTCGAGGCGCGCCCCGCGCTCGGCGGGCGTCAGTTCGTTACTGCTCGTGCGGCCGGCAAAAACGACCACTGGCGTCTGCCATACCCGGGAGAAGCCACGAGAACGGTTTATGCGTTGCGATTAGGCGGTGGCGTTGTACGCCACTTGTACTTCCGCGTTCACGGTGACGGGCCCCCCGCTGACCGAGGTGCTCGCCCCGCCGGCGTCACCCGCCGTGAGGGCCGCGGATTCGGCGTAGTACGGCGTGTATCCGGTGTCGACGGTGCTCGCGCTCGACACGCCGACGAGGGTGAGATTCGCGCGCTCGGCGACGACGTCGGCCTGCGAACGGGCGCTCTCCATCGCGTTCGCCAGCGCGTCCTCTCGGAGTTCGCCCCGGCGGCCCTCCGAGAGCGTGAACCGTACGCCGTCGACGTTGTTCGCGCCGTTCGCGACGGCGGTGTCGATGACTTCTCCGACGGTGTCGAGGTCGGAGAGCGTGACGCTGAACCCGTGTGCCGCGCGGTAGACGGTTCGACCCGTCTCGCGGCGCTCGATGGTGTCCTCACGGATGCCGTAACGCTCGGTCGTAATCTGGCTCTCGTTGAGTCCCGCCGCGAGGAGCGCCTCGCGCATCGAGGAGACGTTAGCCGCGAGGCGCTGTCGGGCGGTCTGTACGTCCTCGCCGGTGGTGATGACTTCGAGGCCCAGTACTGCCTGGTCCGGCTGGGCGCTCACCTGTCCGGACGCGCTCACAGTGACGGTGCGTTCGGCTGCCGAAGCGGCGGCACCGCCACCGGTGTTCGCCCCGTCGCTCGGTTCGCTGTCCACGACGCCCGCACAGCCCGCCGTCACGAGGAGGGCGGCGAGGGCGAGGGCGGCGACCGTTCTGGTTCCCTTCATGCGTTCCGACGTACAGCCGTCGCCGACAAGTAGGTGTGGGAGGCACAAGCGTGGATTTGACTCTCGGCCCCCACAGCCAAGACGGGGGCGGACGAGGCTTCGTCCATGTCCGAGCACGACCCCTTCGAGAACATGCTCACGCAGATGGAGCGTGCGAAGCCACACGCGGACGTCTCCGAGCAGGTCTTCGAGCGTCTGAAACACCCCGAGCGGACGCTCAAGGTCACTCTGCCCATCGAGCTCGATTCGGGCGAGACGGAGGTCTTCACGGGGTATCGATGCCAGTTCGACAGCGCCCGCGGGCCGTACAAGGGCGGCGTCCGCTACCACCCCGGCGTCACGATGTCGGAGGTCGAAGCGCTCGCGGGGTGGATGACCTGGAAGACGGCGCTCGTCGACGTACCCTACGGGGGCGCGAAGGGCGGCGTCGTCTGTGACCCCTCGGAGTTCACGCAGAACGACGTGGAGAACATCACCCGACGCTACACGGAAGGAATCCGGCGGATGATCGGCCCCGACACCGACATCCCGGCGCCCGACATGAACACCGGCCCGCAGACGATGGCGTGGATGATGGACACCTACTCGATGTACGAGGGGTACACCGTCCCCGAAGTCGTCACGGGCAAGCCGCTCGAAATCGGGGGGACGCCGGGCCGGGTCGAGGCAACCGGGCGCGGGGTCGTCATCGTCGCCGAACAGACCTTCGACTACCTGGGGCGCTCGCTCGACGGCGCGAGCGTCGCTATCCAGGGGTTCGGGAACGTCGGCTCGCATGCGGCCCGCTTCTTCGACGAGTGGGGAGCCGATGTCGTCGCGGTCTCCGACGTGTCTGGTGGGGTGTACGACTCCACGGGGCTGCCGGTGGACACGCTGGTTTCACACGTCCGGGACGGAGGTGTGCTCGCCGACGCCGGCGCGGGCGAGCCCATCGGTAACGACGAACTGCTCCGCGCGGACGTGGACGCCCTCGTTCCGGCCGCCGTGGAAAACGTGGTCACTGAGGACATCGCGCGGGACCTCCGCGCGGATGTGGTCGTGGAAGCCGCAAACGGCCCGACGACTCCGGCGGCGGACGCAGTGCTGGCCGACCGAGACGTGACCGTCGTTCCCGACATCCTCGGGAACGCCGGCGGGGTCATCGTCTCCTACTTGGAGTGGGTCCAGAACGCACAGGAGTACTCGTGGTCGCTTGAAGCGGTCAACGACGACCTCCGCGAGCGGCTCACGACGGCCTTCGACGCCGTGATGCGGCGCTTCGACGACGGCGACGCTCCCGACATGCGCACCGCCGCGTACGTCGTCGCGCTCGAACGAACCGCTGCGGCCCACGAGCACCGCGGACTCTTCCCCTAAACGAACAGTCGGGCCGCTACACGGCCGGTGTCCCGAACTCCCGCCTTCTCCCGGCCGCGACAGTAGTCAGCGCACCCGCCGAACTCCTCCCCTCCTCGAATAAAAAGCTCAGAGCTCGCGGAACAGTTCCTCCATCTCCTCGTCGTTCATCTCCGACATCGTGTCGTCTAACTGCAGGCGAAGCTCCTCGGCACGGTCTCCGAGGCGTTCGTACTCGTCATTTCCTTCCAACTCGGTGCCCGTCTTCTCGGCTTCGAGCGCCGCCCGCTTCTGGGAGACGGCAAAGAGCTCCTGGGATTTGTCGTCGAACCCGCCCACGGAGACGAGGTTCTCGACGACTTCCAGGAGGTCGTCGCGCTTGACGGGCTTGGTGACGTAGTCGTCGAAGGGGAGTTCGGTGATGTCGAAGTCGGGGTCGACGCCCGTGACCATCGCGACCCGACAGTCGTAGCCCTCTCCCCGAATCCGTTCGAGGACTTCGTCGCCGGAGAGGCCGGGCATCTGGCGGTCGAGCAGTACGACGTCCACACCGTCGTCGAGTTCCGCCAGCGCCTCCTCGCCGCCGGTCGCGGTGCGGACGGCGTACGACTCCTCCAGCCAGAGCCGGTACGCCTCGGTGACGCGCTCCTCGTCGTCGACGACGAGCACCGTCGATTGGTTCGCGTCCGTCATGTCTCCCGATATCGTGTGTCCATGGTCCCCCGTCGTCGTTGAGCGCCGTTTCGAGGCCGTCCTGTATCAGCATGTCGGCTCAACATGCTACCGTCCGACCCCGCTGAACTCGAAGCGAGCGCCGCCGTCCGTTCCTTCGGTGATAGTCGGCTCCCAGCCGTGCGCGTCGGCGATGGTCTCCACGATGTTCAGGCCGAAGCCGGTGCCGTCGTCCTCGGTCGTGTAGCCGTAGTCGAAGACGTCCTCGCGTTCGTCCTCGGGAATGCCCGGGCCGTCGTCCTCGACGTAGAAGCCCGTGCCGTCGGGGAGCGTCCCGACCTCGACGGTCGGTGTTTCGCCCGCGTGCCTGATGGCGTTGCCGAAGAGGTTTTCGAGGAGCGTCCGCAGTCGCTCGTGGTCGGCTTTCACGACGCCGAGGCCGTCCTCGACGCGGAGCGTCGCCCCCTCGTCGCCCGCGGTGTTCCACGCGTCGTCGACGACCCCGGCGAACTCGACCGGCTCGGGCTCGCCGACGGTTTTGCCCTGCTTGGTGAGTTCGAGTACGTCCTCGATGAGCGCGTCCATCCGGCCGTGAATCTCCTCTAACTCGTCTAAGTACTCGCTCTCGCCGTGTTCGGCCTTGGCGAGTGCGAGGGTGGCCTGTGCGGTGTTCAGCGGGTCGCGCAGGTCGTGGGAGACGATGGACGCGAACTTCTCCAGTTGCTCGTTTTGGCGTTCGAGTTGGCGCTCGTGCTCGACGCGCTCGGTCACGTCGCGCATGATGCCCGAGAAGTAGCGCTCGTCGCGGAGCTCGTGCTCCTCGAACGTGATCGAGAGCTGGATTTCGTGGCCGTCCTTGTGGATGGCGGGGAGCTGGATGTCGTTCCAGTCGAGTTTGCGGTCGCCGGTTTCCAGATACGCGTCGAGTGCGTCGAAGTGGGCGTCCTCGAAGCGCTCCGGCATGACAGTCGTCAGCGGCGCGCCCTCGACCTCTTCGGGGGTGTAGCCGAAAACGCGCTCGACGGAGTCGTTGGCAAAGACGATTTGGCTGTCCTCGTTGATCGAGACGATGGCGTCGGAGCCGTTCTGGACGAGCGTCTCGAAGAACTCGCGGTCCTGAATCATCGCTTCGTCCCTGCGTGTGCGCGCATGGTCGGGTCTTTTCACCTGACCGAGTTAAGCCCTGTTGCCGGCCGAGCCGTGAGAGTTAACGCCCACGGACGCCAGATATGGGATATGGCCGACCCGGACATCACCGCGACTTCGGAGGGGACGCTGACAGTCTACTTCGACTACGGGTGTCCCTTCTCGTTTCTGGGCTACGTGCTCGTGGACCGCTACCGCGACGACCACGACGTACCCGACGTGAACTGGGAGCCCTTCGACCTTGACGGGCACGCCCGCGGCGAGGACGGCACCGTCGACGAGAGCGTCGGTGCCGAGAAGGACTACGACTACCTCGCTCGCGTCGAGCGGGGCGTCGAGAAGCGCCGCGAGCGCTACGACGTGACGATGATCGACGTCGAGGAAGCCAGGGGCGTCGACTCGTGGCCGGCGATGCAGGGCGCGATACACGTCGAGGCCGCTGCTCCCGAGGCGTTCGAGGCGTACCACGGCGCGGTCTTCGAGGCGCTCTGGCGCGATGGGCGGGACATCGGCGACCTCGACGTACTCGGCGAGATCGCCGCGGACGCGGGTGTCGACCCCGAACTC
>JBEQBK010000016.1:0-24415 GCA_041639855.1 Halobacteriaceae archaeon
AATAGGCCTTCCAGCGACCGCCAGGGGCCGCGCCTGTCGGCGCGGCCGCGGTTGTTCCCGCGGTGCCTTCCGCGACAGCTCCGCCTCCGCTTCCGCTCCGCCCCGCACAGCATCCGAAACGGTGCCGCCTCCGCACAGCCTCCGCGACGGCTCCCGCGTAGCCCAATCCTTTTCTTGGTGGCCCCCGCCCGTGGGGGTATGGCAGACGTCGAAGCCGAAATCCGCACGCAACTCCGCGACGCCTTCGAGGGCGCCGACTACCCCGTCGACAACCAGATGGACCTGCTCCCCGCGCTTCCCGACGGGCCCGGGACGACCTTCGAAGCCGGCGACGTGCGCGTCTCGGCGATGGAACTCGGCTCCCGCCTCTCGGGCTACCAAGAGTTCCCCTACGACGACGTCGACAAACTCGTCGACGACGTCATCGAGGGAATGAAAGAAGAAGGAATGATCTGAGTTCTTTTTACGGCCGTTCCGCGAAGGCGCGCTCGACCGCCCCGGTGAGCGTGTCGACGGCGATGTCGAGGGTCGCCTCGTCCACGTCGAACGTCGCGGCGTGGTGGCCGCCGGGGTGGTCGGTGCCGACGCCGACGTAGGTCGCGAGGCCGCCGCGTTCCTGGACGCGCTGCATCAGGTAGGTCGCGTCCTCGCTGCCCCCCAAATCGTCCCGGTCGACGACGCTTTCGACATCGGGATTCGCGCCGGCGGCGGCAGCTACGAGCGCCCGGAGTTCGTCGTCGCTCGCGGCGTTGGGCGCCTCCGCCAGGGTTTCCGTCTCGACCCTGCAGTCGTGCATGTCGGCCGCGGCGTCCAACACGGTCGTCGCGCGGTCGTAGGTGTACGCCATCAGCTCGGTGGTTTCGCCCCTGACCTCGCCCTCAATAAACGCCTCGTCGGGGACGATGTTCGGTGCCGTCCCGCCGCCGACGCGCCCGGCGTTCACGCGGGTCGCACCGTCGCCGTGGCGAGGAATCGCGTAGAGGTTCTGAACCGCGGTGGCCATCGCCTGCACCGCGTTCCGCCCCGCCTCGGGTTTGGCGCCGGCGTGGGCCGACTCCCCCGCGAAGTCGGCGCGGAACTGGCGCACCGCCAGGAACCCCTCGATGCCCGCCGTGATTTCGCCTGTGGGGTGGTCGAGGCCGACGTGAACGGCGAAGAGGTAGTCGGTGTCGTCGAGCACCCCCGACTCGGCGACCGGTTTCGCGCCCCCGGCGGTCTCCTCGGCGGGTTGGAAGAGCACCCGAAACGTCCCCGAGAAGTCGCTGTCGAGGACGTCGGCCAGCACCCCCAACCCGATGGCGGCGTGGGCGTCGTGCCCGCAGGCATGCATCGCGGGCGTCTCCGAGCGGAACCCCTCCCGTACCGGGGTGTGACTCTCGGCCGTCGACTCCTTCCGGGGGAGGCCGTCGATATCCACCCGGAGCGTGACCGTGGGGCCCTCGCCGCGCTCGACAGTCGCGAGGAGTCCCGTGAAGCCACCGTCACAGGCGTCGAGAACGTCGTCGCTCGTTCCCGCCTCGCGGGCCCGCTCGCGCCATTCGTCGATTTCGGACGCGTCGGGAACGCCGAGCCGGGCGTCCGCGGCGAGGAACGCTCGCCCGAGCTCGTAGTCGACGCCCAGTTTCTCCAGTTCGTCGGCGATGTACCCCGTCGTGTAGAACTCACACCAAGCCGGTTCGGGGTGGCGATGGAGGTCCCGCCGGACCCGCCGGAGCCACTCGTGGTCTGCCATACCGGGGAACGCGGGCCGGAGGGGGTTAAGCTCCCGCCCGTGTGCCGGCTCCGTAGCACCCATATGCCGGCCCACACATGCCGGAGTATGCGCTATCACGAGGCCGCGGACTTCCTCTTCGGGCTGCGGCGCTACCCCCCGCGGCCGGGGTTGGACGCGACGGCGGCCCTCCTCGACGCCCTCGGCGACCCCCACCACGAGGTGCCCGTGGTGCAGGTCGCGGGGTCGAACGGGAAGGGCTCGACGGCCCGAATGCTGGAGTCGACGCTCCGGGAGGCGGGTCTCGACGTGGGGCTCTACACCTCACCCCATCTGGAGGACGTCCGCGAACGGGTCCGTGTGAACGGGCGGAAAATCAGGGAAGAAGCCGTCGCCGAGTTCGTCGGCGAAATCGAGGAGTACGTCACCGACGTCGCCGTCGGCGGCGACGCGCCCACCTTCTTCGAGGCGCTCACCGCGCTGGCCTACTGGGAGTTCGCCCGGCAGGACGCCGACGTGGCCGTCGTCGAGGTGGGTATCGGCGGGCGCTACGACGCGACGAGCGTCGCCGACCCCATCGCGTCGGCCGTCACCAGCGTGAGCCTCGAACACACCGACGTGCTCGGCGACACCGTCGAGGAAATCGCCCGGGACAAAGCCGCCGTCGCGCCGGCCGACCGGCCGCTGGTGACCGGTGCGACCGGGGACGCGCTCGCCGCCATCAACGAGGAGGCGGAGACGCTGACCGTCGGCGACGAGGGCGCCGACGTGACGGCCGCGTACGGCGGTACGGAACGCCCCGGTGAGGCGGGCGTCAGCCTCTCCGGCGACGGCTGGGGGTTCGACGCGACGATACCCGTCCCCGGGGAGCATCAGGCGACGAACGCCGGGGTCGCGGCAGCGCTCGCGCGACAGGTCGGCGAGGCGCTCGGCGCGGACGTGGGGGCGGCGCTCCCCCGCGGCCTGCACGGCGCGACGTGGCCCGGGCGCTTCGAAGTCTTCGACACCGCCCCGCTGACGGTGCTGGACGGCGCGCACAACCCCGGCGCGATGGCAGCAGTCGCCGACACCCTCTCCGAGCACGACTACGACAGCCTCCACGTCGTGCTCGGGGCGCTCACCGACAAGGACCACGTCGGGATGGCCGAGGCGCTCCCGGCGGCGAGCGTCACGGTCTGTGCGCCCGACACGCCGCGCGCGGAGACGGCCCCTGTCCTCGAAGCCGCCGTTCGGGCCGCCGGCCACGACGCCGTGCGGCGGGCCAACTCCGTCGAGCGGGGGCTGGCCGCCGCGCTCGACGCGGCTGACGACGGGGACGCCGTGCTCGTCACCGGGTCGCTCTACACGGTCGCCGAGGCTCGCGAGCGGTGGGCACGCCGAGCGACACCCATCGAGTCGGAGGACATCGAGGGGGCGCTCCGGCGCGCGAACGTCGCCGACCCCGACCCCGAAACCCACGCCGGTCGGACGCTCGAAATCACGCTCCGACCGGCACTCGCCCGCGAACTGAAGGACGCCGTCGTCGCCGCGGGCGGCGCCTGTGCGGTGTCCGACCTCGCTCGCCACGGCGAGCGCGCGGCGACGGTGCTCTCGGGGACCGAGACGCAACTGGAGCGTGCCTTCGAGCGCATCGACGCGCCGGGCGTCGTCTCGGACCTCCGGGCGGCGCTCGCGGGCGTCGCAAACGAGTACGCGGCGGGGACGGCCGTGATGGGTATCCTGAACGTCACGCCTGACTCCTTTCACGACGGCGGGGAGTACGACACCTTCGCGGACGCCGTCGAGCGCGCCGAATCGATGGTCGCCGAGGGCGCCGACATCGTCGACGTGGGCGGCGAGTCGACGAGACCGGGGGCCGACCCGGTGCCCGTCGAGGAGGAGATCGAACGCGTCGTCCCCGTCATCGAGCGACTCGCGGCCGAGGACGTCCTGGTTTCGGTCGACACCCGGAAGGCGGCGGTCGCGCGGGCGGCCGTCGAAACCGGCGCGGACATCATCAACGACGTGTCCGGGCTCGCGGACCCCGAGACGGCCCACGTCGCCGCCGAGACGGGCGCGAAGCTCGTCGTGATGCACAGCATCGACGCGCCCGTCGTCCCGGAGAAGGAAGTCGCGTACGACGACGTGGTCGGAGACGTCATCGACGAGCTCCGCGAGCCCGTCCTCCGGGCCGTGAAGGCGGGCGTCCCCCGCGAGGACGTCATCGTCGACCCCGGGGTCGGGTTCGGCAAGACCGCGGCGGAGTCCTTCGAGATGCTCCGCCGCGCGAGGGAGTTCGAGGCGCTCGGCTGTCCGGTTCTGATAGGCCACTCCCACAAGTCGATGTTCGGCGCCGTCGAGCGCTACCCCGACGAGGGTGGCTACGCGACGGTCGCGGCCACGGCGCTCGCGGCGGAGCGCGGCGCGGCGATGGTCCGGGTCCACGACGTGCCCGAGAACGTCGCCGCAGTGCGGGTGGCCGGGGCGACCGAGGCGGGGAGCGAGTAAGCTACTCGCGCAACTCGTGGTAGCGCTCGACGTAGCCCCGCAGAATTTCTTGGCGGTCGAAGCGCCCGAATCCCTCGTCGATGTCCTTGCGTTCCAAGTCCGCCGCGGAGGCGAGCGCCGCCGCGAGTTCGGTCTCGTCGGTGACTCTGAACCCGCGCTCCTCGCGCTCGACGAGCTCGTGGGCGGCCGAGTGCTCGTGATACTCCACGATGCCGACACAGCCACAGGCCAGCGCGCGCGCCAAATCGAGTGGGAACGGCGTTCTGCGGGCGGTGTAGACGGCGACGTGGGCGCCCCGGAACAGCGCGCGCCGGCGCTCGACGGGCTGGGCGCCCAGGAACTCGACGCGGTCCGCGATGCGCAGGTCCCGCGCCTGGCGCTCGTAGCCCGCACGGGCAGGCCCCTCGCCGACGACGGCGGCCGTCCAGTCGCGCTCTCTGAACTCGGCGAGCGCGAGCAACAGCGATTCGAGGTTCGCGTCGTCGTCCAGCGGCCGGGCGTACACCACGTCGGCCCGCGCCTCGGGCTCGGTGGCGCGAATGGCGTCGAAATCTACCCCCGTCGGCACCACGTCGATGGCCTCGCCGGGAACGTCGAACTCGCGGACCCGGGTTTTCGCGGTCCGGGAGGGTGTCACGACCCTGTCGGCGACGCTCGCGGCCCGGCGGCGGAGAAACGAATCGAAAGCGTCCGACACCGCCGGGGTGTCGTACCAGTCCACGAGGAAGGGCGCGCCGGCGAGCGCGGCGCCGAAGCGGGCCGCGAGTACGTGGCTCGGGACATCGGCGGCCGCGTGGACGACGTCCGGGTCGAAGCGCCGGAGCGCAAGCGGGAGCCCGGCCGCGTAGCCGGTGCCCGAGTCGTCCGCGAGCGAGCGGTAGACGACGCCGTCCTCGGCCTCGAAGTCGGTGTGGGGACCTTCCCACCAGCGGGCGCAGAACCAGACGACATCGTGGCCCCGGCCCGCGAGGTCCGCCGCGAGGTCGCGCAGGCGGGCGCGGCGGTCGCTCTCGCGGTGGAAAGTCGTCCCCACGGAGACGAAGGCCACGCGCATACAGAACGGGACAGGGGCGGGCGGTTAAAAGGTTCCACCGATTCCCCACCCGAACGGCTTTGCCGGCGCCCTCGATATGGCCCCTATGTACGACATCGAGCGCTACCTCAACATCCGGAGCGCCGGGGGCGCCTCGCTGGGTCCCGACGGCGAACTTTCGTTCCTCCTCGACACGACGGGGTCCGGACAGGTCTGGCGGCTGGACGCCCCCAGGAGTTGGCCCCGGCAGCTGACCCACGGCGACGAGCCCGTGAGCTTCGCAGCGTGGTCACCGACGCGCTCGGAGCTCGTGTTCGGACAGGACGAGGGAGGGAACGAGCGCACCCAGCTGTTCCGGCTGGCGGGCGACGGCTCCGAGACGGTCCCCCTGACCGCCACCCCGGACGCGAAACACCACTTCGGCGGCTGGAGCCACGACGGCGAACGGATCGCGTTCGCCTCCAATCGCCGCGACGAGGCGGTCTTCGACGTGTACGTCCAGGGCCGCGAGGGCGACGACGCCGAGTTGGTCATGGAAGGCGACGGCTGGTGGTCCGTCGTCGGATGGAGCCCCGACGACGCGACGCTCGCGCTCGTCGAGGCGGGGTCGAACTTCGACCAGGACGTCTACACGCTCGACCTCGAAACGGGCGAGCGCACCCACCTCACGCCCCACGAGGGCGACGTGCGCTACACGGGCGTGGCGTGGGGCCCCGAGGGCGACCTCTACTGCTGTACCGACCGCGACGCGGACTCCCTCTATCTCGTCCGCATCGACGCTGAAACCGGCGAAACCGAGCCGCTCGAAGCGGGCGGCGAGTGGAACGTCGACGGCGCCGCGGTCGACGACGAAACGGGGCGAATCGTCTACTCCCGGAACGTCGAGGGCTACACCGAGCTCACCGTCGGGACGCTCTCGGACGGGGAGATAGTCGACGAGAGCGACGTTTCCCTCCCCGAGGGCGTCGCCGGCGGCGTGAGCTTCGGCCCCGACGCGGAGCGCTTCGCGGTCACGGCGACCGCGGCGGACGACAACGCGAACGTCTACCTCGTGGACAGGGAGGGGGAGGCCGAACGCTGGACGCTCGCCGACACCGCGGGCATCCCTCGCGAGTCCTTTCGCTCGCCCGAGCTCATCAGATACGAGTCCTTCGACGGCCGCGGGATTCCGGCCTTCCTCACGCTCCCCGACGGCGAGGGGCCGTTCCCCGTCGTGGTGAACATCCACGGCGGCCCGGAGAGCCAGTACCGGCCCTCCTTTTCGCCGGTCACCCAGTACCTCGTTTCGGCGGGCTACGCCGTGCTCGCGCCGAACGTCCGGGGGTCGACGGGGTACGGGAAGGCCTACACTCACCTGGACGACGTGGAGAAGCGCATGGACTCGGTGGCCGATATTGACGCCGCGGCCGGATGGCTCGCGGCCCATCCGAAGGTCGACTCGGAGCGCGTCGTCGCGATGGGGGGCTCGTACGGCGGGTTCATGACGCTCGCCGCACTCACCGAGTACCCCGAGCGCTGGGCCGCCGGCGTGGACATCGTCGGCATCGCGAACTTCGTCACGTTCCTCGAAAACACCGGGGAGTGGCGCCGCGAACTCAGGGAAGCGGAGTACGGCTCGCTCGAAAACGACCGCGACTTCCTCGAGTCCATCTCCCCCATCAACAACATCGAGCACATCCGCGCGCCGCTCCTCGTCCTCCACGGCGCGAACGACCCACGCGTGCCCGTGGGGGAGGCCGAACAGATAGCCGAGCAAGCGGCCGAACACGTCCCCGTCGAGAAACTGGTTTTCGAGGACGAGGGGCACGGCTTCTCGAAGCTGGAGAACCGCGTCGAGGCGTACCGGAAAGTCGTCTCGTTCCTGAACGAGCACGTCTGAGGGCCACACGCTTATGTTCCGGAGCCGAGACGAACGCGCATGGACGAGAAGCGCTTCGTCGTCGCCCTCTTCGGCATCGCCGTCGCGGTCATCGTCGGTCTCGTCGCCTACCAGTTCATCGCGGCACTCACCGTGTCGGTGTTCCTCTACTACTCCACGCGGCGCTTTCACCGCGGGCTGCGGCGCTTTCGGCTCCCGGTCCGGATTCGGGCGGTCATCAGCATGGGCGCGCTGGCGATTCCTCTCCTCGTGCTCATCTCCTATGCGGTCGTGTTGCTGGTCGTCGAGGCCCGACAGCTGGTGACACAGACCGACCTGCTCAGCGTCGCCGCGTCGAACGTCGGCTGGCTCGGCGCCACCGGGGAGATACCGGAGCTCACCGTCCAGGGGATGTACAGCGCCTACCAGTCGGGCCAGCTGGACCCCTTCATCTCCTTCGCCGAGTCGAACGCGACCGTTCTCACCTCGGTAGTCTCGGAGCTCTTCCTCAACGTGTTCATCGCCACCGTCGTCACCTACTACCTCCTCGTGGACGGCTCCCGCATCCGGGAGTGGCTGTTGCGCTTCGACGACGAGGCCATCGTCCGGGAGTACATGGAAGCCGCCGACGAGGAGCTCGAAGCGGTGCTGTTCGGGAACCTGCTCAACGTTATCGCCATCTCGCTGATCGCCGTCGCCTCCTTCATCGGCTACAACGCCTTCGTCCCGGACGCGGCCCACGTTCCCTATCCCGCGCTCGCCGGGGCGCTCACCGGCATCGCCAGCCTGATTCCCGTCGTCGGGATGAAGGTCGTCTACCTGCCGCTGGCCGCCGCAGCCGCACTCCCGGCGTTCATGGGCGGCGACACGTCGATTCTGCCCTACATCGGCGGCTTCCTCGTGGTCGCCATCGTCGTCGTGGACACGGTTCCGGACCTCCTTCTCCGGCCGTTCCTCAGCGGCGAGTCGACCCACCTCGGGCTGCTGATGCTCGCGTACGTGTTGGGACCGGTCGTGTTGGGCTTTTACGGGCTCTTTTTCGCGCCCATCCTACTGGTCGTGGCGCTGACGTTCGCGGACACCGCGCTCCCCCGGTTGCTCCACGCCGACGAGCCCGACGGGATTCACGGCGACCAGCTGCGCCTCTCGGACTTTTCGCGCTGATTACTCGATGACGCCGGTGCGCTCGGCGGCTTCGATCGCCGCTTCCTTGCTGATGCCGTCGCCCAGAATCGTGTAGCGGTCCCGTATCTCGTGGGCAGTACAGAGCGCCTCCACGACGGTTTCGGCACGGATGCCCAGTTCCGCGGCCGTCGTCGGCGCGTCCAGACTCGCCAGGGCGTCCCTGATGGTCCGCCACTCGCCGTTCGCGCCGGTGTGGAGATACTCCGTGAGAACTGCACCCACACCGGCCTGGTGGCCATGAAGCGCCTCGCCCGGGGCGAGCCGGTCGAGTTGGTGGCTAAAGAGGTGTTCGGCACCGCTCGCGGGGCGCGACGAACCGGCGATGCTCATCGCGACTCCCGAGGAGACGAGCGCCTTCGTCACCATCCACGCCGATTCTTCGAGGCCGGGCCGGACGACATCGGCGTTCTCCACGAGGAGCTCGGCGGTCATCTCCGCGAGCGCGGCGGCGTACTCGTGGTACTCCACGCCTTTGAGCCGATTTGCCAGCCGCCAGTCCTTGATGGCGGTGTAGTTGGAGATGATGTCCGCACAGCCCGCGGTCGTGAGCTCCCACGGCGCGTCCGCCAGCACCCCGGTGTCGGCGATGACACCCAGCGGCGGGTTGGCGGCGACGCTGTGGCGAGTGTCGCCCTCCGGGACGGAGGCGCGCCCCGAGACGATGCCGTCGTGGCTCGCCGCCGTCGGCACCGAAACCAACGCCAAATCGAGCTCGTCGCTCGCCATCTTCGCGATGTCGATTGCCTTCCCGCCGCCGACACCCACGAGCATGCCGGGGTCGGACTCTTCCGCGGCGGCCATCACCTCCTCGACCGCGCCGAAGCTCGCCTCCTCGATGACGACGACCGCGGGGTCGCGACCCGCATCGTGGAAGCGTTCGACGAGTTCTGCGCCCGCCACCTCGTTCGGCGTCGGGCTCGTCACGACGAGAGGGCGCCCGTCGAGACGGAGGTCGGTCACGACGTCGACGACCTCCCCGAGCACGCCGTGGCCGACCACGACGTTCCGCGGGAGGCGTATCCACGTCGACTTCTCGAACATACCTCCGATGGGATGGGGTGAAGGATAAAAAGGGTGGTCCGGGAGGCTCGTTCTGCCGGACTACCGGAAGAAGGGTGGTCGAATGCTCTCGTGGCACCGACCACCGGAAGAAGGGTGGTCCGGGAGGCTCACTCCGCGGCGCCGCTGCCCGGCGCGCCGTAGATGAGGGCCGCAACGATGAACCCGCCGAGGGCAGCGAGGAGGAGCCGCGGGTCCGGGTTGTCGGCCACGAACGCGGCGTAGCCGAACGCCCCCGCCGAGAGGAGCGCCGCGGCGGCCGCTATCGCGCGGTCGTATCGGGAATCGTACTCACCGTTCGCCGCGCGGACCCACGGGTTCCGGTCGTCCGTATGGACTGCCCGGCGCTCGCGGGTGATGCCGTCCTCGGTGACGACGGCGCGGTACTCGCGGCGAACCGCGGCGAGTATCGCGCCGAACATCCCGCCGACGAGGGCGCCAAGCGACGCGTCGCCACCGGCGAAAAGCGTGAGCGCGCCGACGAGCGCTGCGGGGAGGGCGACGAGGCCGAACGTCTCGACAGCGTCAACGGCGTACGCTTTCGGCGGGCGCATACTCCGAGTACGGTGCGCGAGACGAAAAGTCGGGGTGGTTAGTCCGCGCTGCCCGGCACCTGACCCGCCTCGCCGGCGCTGGCGGGCAGGGAGTTCCGGGCGTCGGCCTCCGGCCGGTCGGAGATGGCGTCCTTGTAGGCGTCGGGCATCACCTTCACGAAGTCGTCCAGACTCGCCTCCCAGTCCGCCAGGAGCTTCTGTGCGCGCTCGGAGCCGGTGTAGGCGGCGTGGTTCTCCACGAGGCGGCCGATGGCCTCCTCGTCCGAACCCTCCAACTCCTCGGAGACGCGCGCCATGTCCGTGTTGCAGCGCTGGTGGAAGTCGCCCTCGGGGTCGTAGACGTAGGCGACGCCGCCCGACATACCCGCGGCGAAGTTCTTGCCCGTGTCGCCGAGCACGACGGCGATGCCACCGGTCATGTACTCACAGCCGTGGTCGCCGACTCCCTCGACGACGGCGCGCGCGCCGGAGTTCCGGACGCAGAAGCGCTCGCCGGCGACGCCGTTGACGTACGCCTCGCCCTGGGTCGCGCCGTAGAGCGCGACGTTCCCGAGCAGGGTGTTCTCGCCCGGGTCGAACGCGGCGTCTTCGGGCGTGCGGACGACGAGTCGGCCACCGGAAAGTCCCTTGCCGACGTAGTCGTTTGCGACACCCTCGATGTCGAAGGTCACCCCTTCGGCGAGGAACGCGCCGAAGGACTGGCCGGCCGCGCCCTCGAAGTTCACGCGCAGCGTGTCGTCGGGGAGGCCGTCCTCGCCGTACGCCTCGGAGATGGCGTTCGAGAGGGTCGCACCCACGGTCCGGTCGACGTTCGAGATGTCCACCTCCAGCTCGGTGGGCTCGCGCTCCTCGATGGCCGCCTCGGCGCGGTCGAGAATCTCCCAGTCGAGCTGTTCGTCGACCTCGTGGTCCTGCGGGCGGGTCTTGTAGCGGTCCACGTCGTAGTCGCTCTCGGGCACCTTCAGCACGGAGGAGAGGTCGAGTTTGCGGGCCTTCGGGTGCTCGACGTCGTCGCGCTGTTCGAGCACGCCCACGTCGCCGACCATCTCGTCGACGGTTTCGTAACCGAGCTCGGCCATGATTTCGCGCAGCTCCTGCGCGATAAAGCGCATGTAGTTGACGACGTGGTCGGGCTCGCCGGGGAAGCGCGCGCGCAGGTCCTCGTCCTGGGTTGCCACGCCGACGGGACAGGTGTTCTTGTGACACTGCCGGGCCATCACACAGCCGCTCGTGACGAGGGGCGCGGTGCCGAAGACGTACTCCTCGGCGCCCAGCAGCGCCGCGACGGCTACGTCCCGGCCGGTCTTCATGCCGCCGTCCGCGGAGATGCGGATGCGGTCGCGCAGGCCGGTCTCGTACAGCATCTGGTTCGCCTCCGCGAGGCCGAGCTCCCAAGGGAGCCCGGCGTTCTTGATGGACGTTTTGGGGGAGGCGCCGGTGCCGCCGTCGTGCCCCGAGATGTGGACCACGTCGGCGTTGGCCTTCGCGACGCCCGCCGCGATGGTGCCGATGCCCGCCTCGGAGACGAGTTTGACGTTGATGTCCGCCGAGGGGTTCGACGCCTTCAGGTCGTGAATCAGCTGCTTGAGGTCCTCGATGGAGTAGATGTCGTGTTGGGGCGGCGGCGAGATGAGGCCCACACCGGGGACGGAGCGCCGGACGTCGGCGATCATCTCGTTGACCTTGTGGCCGGGGAGGTGGCCGCCTTCGCCGGGCTTGCTCCCTTGGGCCATCTTGATCTGCAGCTCGTCGGCGTTGGTGAGGTAGTTGGAGGTGACCCCGAAGCGCCCCGACGCGACCTGCTTGACGTTGCACTCCCGCTCGGTGTCGAAGCGCTCGGGGGGTTCGCCGCCCTCGCCGGTGTTGGACTTCGCGCCCAGGCGGTTCATCGCGACGGCGTTGTTCTCGTGGGCCTCGGGGGAGAGGCTCCCGAGGCTCATCGCCGCCGTCGAGAAGCGCTTGACGATGTCCTCGACCGGCTCGACGTCCTCCACGTCGACGGGCTCGCGGTCAGTGTCGAACTCCAGTAACCCCCTGAGAGTCTGGAGGTTCTCCGTCTGGTCGTTTATCATCTCCGCGAACTCGCCGTACTGCTCGTAGTCGCCCTGCCGGACGGCGCGCTGGAGCGCGTTCACGGTCTGGGGGTTCCATTGGTGGAAGATGCCGTTGGAACGGAACTCGTACTCGCCCTGACGCTGGAGGTCCTCGATTTCCTCGTCGAAGGCCTCCGCGTGGCGCTCGAGGGCGTCCTCCTCGACGTCCTCGATGCCGATACCGCCGGTGCGGGCCTCGGTGCCCTCGAAGTACTCGGCGACGAAGTCGTCGTCGAGGCCGGCGGCCTCGAATATCTGGGCGCCCTGGTAGGACTCCATCGTGGAGATGCCCATCTTGGACATCGTCTTCAGGAGGCCCGCTTCGAGCGCGCCGATGTACGCGTCGATGGCGTCCTCGGGGTCCGCGCCGTCGGGGCCGGCGACCACGTCCTCGATGGTCTCGTAGGCGAGGTAGGGGTTCACCGCGCCCGCGCCGTACCCAACCAGAGTGGCGAGGTGGTGGACCGCACGCGGGTCGCCGGACTCGACGACGAGGCCGGCGCGGTTGCGAAGCCCCTCCCGCACGAGGTGGTGGTGGACGCCGCCCGTCGCGAGCAGGCTCGGGATGGGGACCCGCGAGGGGTCCGTTTCCCGGTCGGAGAGGACGATGATGTCCACGCCGTCCGCGATGGCCTCGGCGGCATCCTCCCGGACGCGCTCCACCGCGCGCTCGATGTCGCCGCCGCGGTCGTAGGTGATGTCGATGGTCTTCGTTCGCAGCCCGTTCTCCGAGACGGCCTTGATGGACTCGGTCTCGGCGTCCGTGAGGACGGGCGAGTCGAGCACGAGCTGGCGGGCGTGTTCGGGCGACTCCTCAAGCAGGTTGTTCTGCTCGCCGAGCCGGGATTCGAGGCTGAAGACCAGCTTCTCGCGGATGTTGTCCACGGGCGGGTTCGACACCTGCGCGAACAGCTGCTTGAAGTAGCTGAACAGGGGGCGGTTGAACTCCGTGAGGACCGAGAGGGGCGTGTCGTCGCCCATCGAGCCGACGGGGTCTTTCCCCTGTTCGGCCATCGGCTCGATGAGGTTGTCGAGCTCGTCGCGGGTGTAGCCGTACGTCGTCTGCAGCGAGCGCAGGTTCTCCTCGGAGCCCTCGGGGAGGAGGCTCTCCTCCTCGTGGACGTCGTAGAGGTGGACCTGCTCCTCTTCGACCCACTCGCCGTACTTGGGGTCGGTCAGCGTCTCGAAGACCTCGTCGTCGGGGAGCACTCTCCCTTCCTCGGGGTCCGCGAGGAAGGACTGGCCGGGCTGGAGCCGGCCGCGCTCGGCGAGTTCGTCGGCGGGCGTTTCGAGCGCGCCGGCCTCGCTCGCCATCACGAGTTTGTTCGACTCGGTGACCTCGTACCGGCAGGGGCGCAGCCCGTTGCGGTCGAGGGTCGCGCCGATGCGGTCGCCGTCGGTGCCGATGACCAGCGCGGGACCGTCCCACGGCTCGACCAGCGAGGCGTGGAAGTCGTACCACTCACGGCGGGCCTCGTCCATCAGGTCGTCCGAGCGCCACGCCTCGGGGATGAGCATCCGCAGGGCGTGGGGGAGGTCGCGGCCCGTGTTCATCAGCAGTTCGAGCGCGTTATCGACGCTCGCGGTGTCCGACTGGTTCGGGTCGTTGATGATGGGCTTCAGCTCGTCGATGGCGTCGCCGTAGTCCGGGTCGACGAGGTCGTTCTCACGGGCCCGCATCCAGTTGATGTTCCCCTGGATGGTGTTGAACTCGCCGTTGTGGATGATGTTCCGGTAGGGGTGCGCGAGATGCCACGCGCCGAGCGTGTTCGTGGAGAAGCGCGCGTGGACCATCGCGAAGTTCGAGGCTACCCGCTCGTCCGCGAGGTCGGGGTAGTAGTCGGTTACCTGATCGCCCTTCAGGAGCCCCTTGTAGACGATGGTCTTGCGGTCGAGCGAGCAGATGTAGAAGCGCTCGGCGCCCGCGGGGTTGCGGGCCTCGACGTCGTTCTCGATGGCGCGTCGCGAGACGTAGAGACGGCGGTCGAACTCCTCCTTGTCGAGCTCTCCTTCGGGCGCAACGAAACACTGGCGCACGTCCGGCTCGGAGTCGACGGCCGTTCGCCCGAGGTCGCTGTTGTCGGTGGGCACGTCGCGCCACGCGACGACATCGAGGCCGTGCTCGGCGAAGACGGCCTGCATCCGGCCTTTCAGCGTCGTGCGGGCGTCGTCGTTCTGTGGGAAGAAGACGGAGCCGACGGCGTACGTGTCCGGCAGGTCGGTGCCGACGACATCGTCGAAAAAGTCGCGGGGCGTCTGGAGCAGAATACCCGCCCCGTCGCCGGTGTCCTCCTCCGCGCCGGTCGTGCCGCGGTGTTCGAGATTCGCCAGAAGTTCGAGACCGTCAGCGACGATGGAGTGGTCCCGGCCGCCGTCCATGTCCATGACGACGCCGACACCACAGTTCGCGCGTTCGTCGGTTGGGTCCGCGAGCCCCCTCGTGCCGCTCGCGGAGTTGGTCCTGTCCATGCGTATCGTACTCTAGGCGGTTCCGCCCCTTAAAACGCCTTTCCTTCAACCGTCTGTGGATATTATGAACAAATAAGGATATATAAGGTCCGGAGGTTCCGCCGCTCGGCGTATCGAAGAGATAAATTAAAATCTGGCTTTTATTTCAGTATGTTTTGGAGAAGTAGGCAGTCGTTTCGGCTTCGGAACCACAGACCGCGCACTCATCCCCGTCTTCGATGTCCGATTCGCCTTCGAAGGGGACCATGGCTATCTCCGCGGCGATGGCGTCCTTGATCGGCTCCTCACAGGCCTCGTCGCCGCACCACGGCGCCTTCACGTAGCCGCCGTGCTGGCCGATAGTCCCGAGTATCTCCTCTCTGGAGTCGGCCTCGCGGACGTTCTCCTCCAAGTTCTGTTCCGCGGCGGCGTACAGCTTGGCGTACACCTCGTCGAAGTGGTCCTCGATGGTTTCGGGGATTTCCGCGCGCGCCTCGACGGTCTCCTCGCCGTCGGGGCGATGTACCACCGTCACTTCGCCGTCCTCGACCTCGTGGGGGCCGATTTCGAGGCGGATGGGAATCCCGTTGAGCTCGTGTTCGTTGAACTTGAAGCCCGGGTTGCGCTCGTCGCGGTCGTCGAGTTCGACGCTGACGCCCGCGTCCTCCAGTTCCGCGGCGAGCTCGGTAGAATACTGGAGTACGTCGTCTTTGGTGTCCTCCTGCCAGATGGGGACGATAGCCACCTGCGTCGGGGCGATAGTGGGGGGCAAGACGAGCCCCTGGTCGTCGGAGTGAGTCATGATGAGCGCGCCGAGCGCGCGCCACGAGAGGCCCCACGAGGTGGTGTGTGCCGTGCGCTCCTCTTCGTCCTCGTCGGAGTAGGTGATGTCGAAGGCCTCCGAGAACGTGGTGCCCAGATAGTGGGACGTGGCGCCCTGCACCGACTTCCCGTCGGGCATCAACGCCTCGACCGTCGTGGTGGTGTCCGCGCCGGGGAACTTGTCGTGTTCCGGTTTTCGCCCCCGGAGGACGGGCATCGCCAGCACGTCCTCGTACACCCGCTCGTACTGGTCGAGGCGGCGCATCGTCTCCTCCCAGGCGCTCTCCTCGTCGGCGTGGGCCGTGTGGCCCTCCTGCCAGAGGAACTCCTTGGTGCGGAAGAAGGGCTTGGTCTCGGTGGCCTCCCAGCGGATGACCGAACACCACTGGTTCACTCTCAAAGGCAAATCCCGGTGGGAGCGTACCCACTCCGCGAGGTAGGGCGTGATGATGGACTCGCTGGTGGGACGGACCGCCATTCGTTCTTCGAGTTCCTCCTCGCCGCCGTGGGTCACCCACGCGACCTCGGGGTCGAAGCCGTCGATGATGTCGGACTCGCGTTCGAGGTAGGATTCGGGGATGAGGACCGGGAAGTAGGCGTTCTGTACGCCGGTGTCCTTGAACCAGCCGTCGAGGTACTCCTGCAGGTTCTCCCAGAGGGCGTAGCCCCGAGGTCGGGTGACGATGAACCCGCCCATGGGGGCGTAGTCCGCGAGGCCCGCCTTTCGGACGACCTCGGCGTACCACTCGCCGGTGTTGTACTCCTTGCTCTCGGTGATGCCGAGTTCCTGTTCGCCGCTCATAGAACGACCTACTCCGGCCAGTTCTTAAAGACGGTGGAACGACACCCCCGGCGGTGCTCTCGGCGGGGCCTTCGCCACAACGCTTAGTGACGGGCCCCGAGAGGCGAACGTATGAGCCACACCGTCGTTCTCAGCGACAACAAGACAGTCGACCCCGACACACAGGAGGAGGTTCTGGAGGCCGTCGGCGCCGACATCGAAATCTTGGACGAGAAGACCGAGGAAGCGCTCACCGAAGCCCTCCAGGGCGCGGACGCGCTCATCACCGACGCGGCCACGCCCGTGACCGCCGACGTGCTCGCGGCGACGGACACCCTCGACGTGGTGGGGCGCGCCGGTATCGGCGTCGACAACGTGGACGTGGACGCCGCCGCCGAGCACGGCATCACGGTCGTGAACGTTCCCGATTACTGCCTGGACGAGGTCTCGACGCACGCGCTTTCGCTGCTGCTCGCCTGCGCGCGCTCCGTGCCGCGCTACGACCGCGCGACCAGAGAGGGCGAGTGGGACTGGAAGCCCGGCCGGCCGATGTTCCGCGTCCGCGGGAAAACGGTGGGTCTGGCGGGCTTCGGCGGTATCGCGCGCCGCCTCGCCTCGAAGCTCCGGACGTTCGGCACCGACGTCGTCGCCTACGACCCCCACGTTGAGGCCGAGACGATGACCGACTACGGCGTCGAGAAGGTCGGTTTCGACGGCCTGCTCGCCCGCGCGGACTACCTCTCGATACACGTCCCCCTCTTCGAGGAAACGCGCAACCTCTTCGACGCCGACGCCTTCGCCGCGATGAAGGAGGAGGCTATCATCGTGAACACCGCGCGCGGCGGCGTCATCGACGAGAGCGCACTCATCGATGCGCTCGAATCGGGCGACATCGGCCGTGCCGGGCTGGACGTCCTCGAACGGGAGCCGCCCGCGGACGACAACCCATTACTTTCGATGGACGACGCGGTCGTGACCCCCCACGCCGGCTGGTACTCCGAGGAGTCCCGCCGGGACCTCTCCCGGAGTGTGGCCCGCGACGTGGCTGCCGTGTTGCAGGGCGAGGAACCGAAGAACGCGGTGGACCCCGACACGCCGTGGGTGTAGGCGATGGACGCCTTCCGACGACGGAACCGAGAGCGAAGCCTTTTATAATCTCACCCGTTACCCCGAACTAAGCGGGTTTTCGGGTCCTCCTCGCCGCGAGGCCGGCTGAATCAACACGCCCCGCGTAGACATGGCAGACCGAGTGGTTCCTTCTGCGAACGGCGCTCGCCCCCGAACCGGACGTGGTTCGGAGCCGACGGCCACGGGTCCCGACCCCACATCTGGAATATGAGCACGGTAGATCAGCAGTTAGAAGAGTTACAGGCAACGATAGAGAGCGAAATTCCCGACACCATCTCGGTGACGGACGTACGCTACGAGGGCCCCAAGCTCGTCGTCTACACCCGGGACCCCAAAGCGTTCGCGTCGGACGGCGACCTGGTCCGGCAACTCGCCTCCAAGCTCCGCAAGCGCATCGACGTGCGCCCCGACCCGGACGTCCTCTCGCGGCCGACCGCCGCCCGCGAACAGGTGATGGACGTCATCCCCGAGGAGGCCGGCGTGACGGACCTCGACTTCTACGAGGACACCGGCGAGGTCGTCATCGAAGCTCAGAAGCCCGGGATGGTCATCGGCCGACACGGCTCGACCCTCCGGGAAATCACACAGGAGACGGGCTGGACGCCCGAGGTCGTGCGCACGCCGCCCATCGAGTCCTCGACCGTCTCGAACGTCCGGGGCTTTCTCAAACAGGAGCGCGACGAGCGCCGGGACTTCCTGGAGAAGGTGGGACGGCAGATCCACCGCGAGGAGATGTCCGACGAGGAGTGGGTCCGAATCACCACGCTGGGCTGCTGTCGCGAGGTCGGGCGCGCGAGCTTCATCCTGAACACGCCCGAGTCGCGCATCCTCATCGACTGCGGCGACAAGCCGGGCGCCGAGGACGAAGTGCCGTACCTGCAGGTGCCCGAAGCGCTCGGTGCGGGCGCGCAGAACATCGACGCCGTCGTGCTCACCCACGCCCACCTCGACCACTCCGCGCTCATCCCGCTCCTCTTCAAGTACGGCTACGACGGGCCTATCTACACGACCGAGCCCACGCGGGACCTGATGGGCCTGCTCACGCTGGACTACCTCGACGTCGCATCGAAGGAGGGGCGCAACCCGCCCTACTCCTCCGAGATGGTCCGCGAGGCGATCAAACACACTTACCCCCTCGAGTACGGCAACGTCACGGACATCGCGCCCGACGTGAAGCTCACCCTCCACAACGCCGGCCACATCCTGGGCTCGGCGGTCTCCCATTTCCACATCGGCGACGGCCTC
This sequence comes from Halobacteriaceae archaeon, assembly GCA_041639855.1. GTDB lineage: Archaea > Halobacteriota > Halobacteria > Halobacteriales > Halobacteriaceae > JBEQBK01. The sequence goes on from JBEQBK010000016.1 coordinate 18,405, forward strand.
TACAACGTCGCGTTCTCGGGCGACATCCACTACGAGGACACCCGCCTGTTCAACGGCGCCGTCAACGACTTCCCGCGCGTCGAGACGCTGGTGCTCGAATCCACGTACGGCGGGCGCAACGACTACCAGACCGACCAGTCCGACTCCGAGCGGAACCTCATCGAGGTCATCAACGAGACACACGACCAAGGCGGGAAGGTCCTCATCCCGGCGTTCGCGGTCGGGCGCTCCCAGGAAATCATGCTCGTCCTCGAAGAGGCGATGCGCGAGGGGGAGATTCCGACCATGCCCATCCACCTCGACGGGATGATATGGGAGGCGACGGCGATTCACACGACCTACCCCGAGTACCTCCGGGACGACCTCCGGGACCGCATCTTCCACGAGGACAAGAACCCCTTCCTGGCCGACCAGTTCAACCACATCGACGCCGGCGACGAGGAGCGCGAGGAGGTCGCGGGCGGCGAGCCCTCCATCATCCTCTCGACCTCGGGGATGGTCACCGGCGGGCCCATCATGTCGTGGATACGCCATCTCGGCCCGGACCCGGACACGAACATGGTGTTCGTCGGCTACCAGGCCCAAGGGACCCTCGGGCGTCGCATCCAGAACGGCCGCCGGGAAATCGCGATGCCCGACGACCGCGCCCGCGCCGACAACCTCTCGCTGAACTTCGGCGTCGAGACCGTGGACGGCTTCTCCGGCCACGCCGACCGCCAAGGGTTGGAGGACTTCGTGAAGACGATGAACCCCAGACCCGAAAAGGTACTCTGTGTGCACGGCGACGAGCGCTCCGTACAGGACCTCTCCAGCGCGCTCTACCACGACTACAACATGCGGACGTTCGCGCCCAAAAACCTGGAAACCTTCCGCTTCCTCTAGGGCAAGCCCTCCTCGGCGCGGGCACAGGACCCGCGCCTCGTCGCCCTTGCAGATTCCGCCAGGCCGGCCGCTGTCGCGGCCGGCGTGGTTTGCGTCCGCGGCGCTGTTTCCGCGACCGCTCCGCGACGGTACTGCACAGCCCCGCCCCCGCTCAGTTACCGCACGATACCGCTCCGTACAGCCCCGCGGTGTTTTGTTCGGAGGGCGCCAAAGAGGTAGTGTGAGCGACGACGTTCCAGTAACCGTCCGGGACGGCGAGGAGGAGTCCGTGATTCGGGTCGAGAGGGGGTCGAACCTCCGGGCCGCCCTGCTGGACGCCGGCTTCGAGGTGTACGCACCCGCCGCGAAGGTGGCGAACTGCGGCGGGCGCGGGGTCTGTGCGACCTGTGGCGTCCGGGTTCGGAAACCGGGCGGCGACGAACCGGAAGCGGAACACTGGCACGACCGGCTCGCCGCACGCTTCGGCTACCCGCGACTCTCCTGCCAGCTTTCGATAGACGAACCGCTCACCGTCGAACTAGTCGAGAAACGCTACTGGGGACCCCGCGATTAGGCCGCGCGGAACTCGCCGTGCTTGACGCCGAGACCGAAGGCGACGAGCCCGAACGCGACCATCGAAGGGGCGACCATCATCAGCGTCACGCGCACCGGCATCACCTGACTGGCGACGAGGCCGACGACACCGACGACCACGATAGCGAGCAGTGCGCCGAGCGAGACCGGTAGGCTGAACTCCATACGTTCTCTTGGAACGCCGGCGTCAAAACAGCCCCGCTACTCCGCGGCCTCGCTCGGGTCCACGACCTCGCCGGTCTCAGGATAGACCCCCACCTGCTCGCAGCAGTCCGCCATCGGGCAGGCCTCGGGGTCGTCCAAACAGGCGGGTTTCCGGGCCGTGCAGAACTCCCGGCCGAACTGAATGGTAGCGGTGTGTCCGAAGCCGCACTTCTCCGCGGGGACCTCGGCTTCGAGAACCTCCCGCACCTCCTCGTGGTCCGCGTCGGGCGGCGCGATACCCATGCGCCGGTAGATGCGGTGGACGTGCGTATCCACCGGAAAGACGCCCGTCCGACCCCCGGAGAAGAGGAGCACGCAGTCCGCTGTTTTGGGTCCGACGCCGTTGTATTCGAGTAATCGGTCCCGGACGTCGCCGGGGCGTTCCTCCTTCACGTAGGCGTCGAAGCCCTCGGCGCCGCCGTACTCCGAGACGACCCGCTCGGCGATAGTTACGATGCGCTCGGCCTTCTGGTTGTACAACCCCGCCGAACTGATGGTCTCCGCGAGTTCGCCCTCGCGGGCGAGCGCGAGGTGCTCGGCGAGTTCGTCGGCGGGGCCGTAACGCTCCATCAGCGCGTCGTGGGCCGGCTGGCTCGCCTTGTCCGAGGTGTTCTGGCTCAGGATGGTGCGGACCAGACACTCGAAGGCGTCCTGTCCCCCGTAGGTCTTCTGCCAGTAGCGTTCGCCGAGCCGGTCGACCACCGCTTCGGCGCGGGTTTCGGCGTCCGCGGCGTCGAATCGGGACGCGGCCCCGCCGCCGCGCTCGCCGCCGGAGATGTTCTCCGCGGGTTCCTCGGGCATAGCGGAGCCAAGGCCGGAGCCGGATTAAACCCTACCCGTCCGGCGGACCGAAACGATGTACGCCGGGTTCGTGGAGTAGCGGCGCTGGAACGTGGTGCGGTGGAGCCACTCGAACGCCCACTCGGGGCCCCCGAAGCGCTCGCGGAGCTCCGCCTCCGAGGCGCCGCCCTCCCAGACCGGTCGGTCGTCGGGGCGGGCGTCACAGAAGAGGAGGAGCCGCCCGCCGGGGCGGAGGACGTCCGCGAGCACCGCGGCGAAGCGCTCGCGGTCGGGCTCGCCGAGCGTGTGGTACATCGCCGAGTCGGTCACCGTGTCGAAGCCGATTCCGAGTTCGTCGAGGCGGAGGGCGTCCCAGACCAGGAAACGCGCCGGGATTCGCCGCCCCCGGGCCCGCGCCGTCGCCTCCTCGATGGCCGCGGGGGAGAAGTCGATGCCGAGCACGTCGTGGCCCCGCCGCGCGAGGTAGAGCGCGAGTTCGCCGGTGCCGGTCCCCACGTCGAGGACGCGCTGGCCGACGAGGCCGGCGTCTTCGAGGGCGACAAAGGCTTCTTGGGGCCGGCCGATGTCCCAGTTCGCGCCCCCGGAGCGGTAGAGAGAATCGTAGGCGTACGCCGCCGGGCGGGGAGCCCACCCGGTGACGCCGGTTCGGAGCACCATGCGTCGGCAACGACAGGGGTACTCAAAAAATCACGGCGACACGCGGAGCGTGAGTTCGAGGGCCGCGCCCTCGGCGAGCGCCTCGACGAGGTCGCGGTCGAAGTCGCCGGCCGCGGCGTCGGCGTTCACCATCACCGTCCGGTCGTCGACGTAGTCGGAGGTGCGGCCGACGAGACTCCGCCCGTTCTCGAAGGAGAACTCCGGATGGCCGGAGCCGGTTACGACGAACTCGTGGCCGGCGGCGACGAACTCGGCGGTGATGGTCGACTCGCGGGACTGGCAGGCCGAAACGAACTCCCGGTCGAAGTCCGCGGGCGCGCGGTCGGCCTCGACGCCCAGGATGCAGTCGCCCGCGGGGGTGAGGTAGTCGTCGGTCGTGACCTCGAAGGTGCTGGCGTGCTCGCCGGCGACGTTCTCGTGGCCGGTCGCCCGTATGTGTTCTTCCATACGCGGCCCTCGTGGGGGCGGGTTTTCCTTCCGGCGCTTTCGCCCGGCAGTCAGCGCGCGACGGTGACGGTGACCGCGCCGCAGACACATTCGTAGGCCCGCCGCTCGCCACCCTCGGTGCGCATCGTGAGCGCCGGTTCCCCCAGCGGTCGGCCACACGACTCGCAGTCACACGACAGGTCGGTGAGCATAGATGAGAGAAGGGCTGATACGCCCCTAAAGGCGACCCGTCCGTGGTGAAAGTGAAACTGGAGCGTTGAGCCCCGTGGTACCTATTCTCAGGGTTCTAACGACCGTAAAGATTAAAGTGGGCAATCGTCTACGTGTTGATACCAGAACGCCTCCGCGCCGGCGTTCATCGCACAGCCAGATGAACGGAGATTTTCCCCTCAAGCGAGCGCGAAGCCGAGTAGCCCTCGCTTCCGGTTCGGGGCGGGTTGGGACCGAGTGATCGAATACAATGGCAGAGCAAATCGAAGTAACGTCCGCGGACGAGCTTATTACCGAGGACGGACTGCAATCCAAGTCGAAAGGTGAACTCATCAAACTCGCTGGTCAGTTCCGGGACCGCCGGAACGAGCTCAATCAGCTCGCCAGCGAACGCGCTTCCAGCCGCGACGACCTGAACGCGAAGACGCGCGAGAAGGTCGACGAGGCACAGGAGCACCGCGAGAAGCGGGACACGCTCAACGAGCGCGTTCAAGAGCACAAGGAGGTTCGCAACGAGCTCAACGCCGATGCGAACGAGCTTTTCGACGAGGTTGACGAACGCAAGTCCGACCTCGAACTCGACGAGGGAAAGGACCTTGAGGAACTCAAACAGGAGATCGAGGACCTCGAGTTCAAACAGCAGACCGAAGTTCTGGGCACCGAAGAGGAGCGCGAACTCATCGAGAAGATCGAGGACAAGCGCGAGGAGTACCAGAACCGAAAGGAGAAGCTGGACCAGTCCGACGACCTCGAAGAACTCGTCGATGAGGCCGAGTCCGTGCGCGCCGAAGCGAGCAAGCACCACGAGAAGGTGACGACGCTCGCGGACCGCGCACAGAAACACCACAACCAGATGATCGAGGCCTATCGGGAGGCCGACGACATCCGGGACGAGGCCGACGAGATGCACGAGTCCTTCGTGGAGGCCCAGGAAGCGGCCGACGCCCACCACGAAGCCTTCGTCCGCGTCCAGAAGCGCCTGCGCGAGCTGGACAAGCAGGAAGAGGAGGAAGAGCAGGCCGAGCGCCAGGAAGAACAGGAGAAAGCCCGCGAGGAAGCCGAGGAAATCTACCAGCGCTTCCAGGAGGGCGAGACCCTCGACACCGAGGACCTGCGCAAGCTCCAGAAGAGCGGCCTGCTCTAAGCCGGCCCCACCCCATTTCGTCCTTTTTTCACACCGCGTAGCCGCCGGTCTCGCGCGTACACGAGCTTTATCCGGGATGCGCCCCGAACGCCGGCATGGCAGACACGACCGCAAAATCGCTTCTCAGAGTTCTCCTCACGCTTCTCGGAGGGGTCGTCGCGCTCGCAGCGGGGTGGGCCCTCTTCGTTCGCTTCGGGGATAGCCTCGCGCGAATACTGGGTATCCTGCTCGCGTTGGGCGTCGGCATCGCCGGCGTCCGCGCGGCGGCCAACCTCGCGGGGCGGGTCGCGCCACCGTACAACGCCGCGCTGGTCGAAGTGAAGGGCCCCATCTCGCGTGACGGCGGCGGTGGCGGGTTTCCCCCGTCGGGCCCCGGCACACCGGGCGCCGACGACATCGTCGAACAGATAGAGCAGGCCGATGCCGATTCCGCGAGCAAGGCGCTCGTCGTGAAGCTCAACACGCCCGGCGGGGAAGTCGTTCCCAGCGACGACATCCGCCGCGCCGCCGCGGCGTTCGAGGGGCCGACGGTGGCGTACGCCACCGACACCTGCGCGAGCGGCGGGTACTGGATCGCCTCGGGCTGCGACCGCATCTTCGCCCGCGAGGGGAGCATCGTCGGCTCCATCGGCGTCATCGGCTCCCGGGTGAACGCGAGCGAGCTCGCCGAGAAGGTTGGTTTGGAGTACGAACGCCTCGCCGCCGGGCAGTACAAGGACGCCGGAACGCCCTTGAAAGAGATGGACGACGAGGACCGCGAGTACCTACAGGGCCTCATCGACGGTTACTACGACGAGTTCGTCGACCGCGTCGTGGAGGGCCGGGAGCTCGAAGAGGGGGACGTCCGGGACACCGAGGCCCGCGTCTACCTCGGCGAGGACGCCCGGGAACTCGGCCTCGTCGACGAGCTCGGCACGCAGGACGCGGTCGAGGCGCACCTCGAAAGCGAACTCGGCGAAGAGGTGGGTGTGCGCGAGTTCGAGGTCCAGCAGGGCATCGGCAGCCGTCTCCGCGGCGGCGCCGCGGGGGTCGCCTACGCCGCCGCGTCGGGCGCCGCGAGCGCGCTGGTCGGCGACGGCCGCTTCCGCTTCGA
>JBEQBK010000017.1:0-23996 GCA_041639855.1 Halobacteriaceae archaeon
GCCGAAATCGACGAATCGCTCGAAACGAAGGTCGCGGAGCGCGAGACGGTCGCGGGCGCCGTCGCGCGCCACGACGCCTCCTACGAGGACGCGAAGGCAAAGTTGCGGGCCGTCGCCGACCAGTTCGGCGCCGAGTTGGAGACGCCGGCGACCGAACACCCCTCGTTCATCGACGGCCGGGCCGCCGAAGTCGTCCTCGACGGCGAGTCCGCGGGCGTCATCGGGGAACTCCACCCCGAAGTGCTGGTCGAACACGACCTCGAAGTGCCCGTTTCGGCCTTCGAGTTCCGGGCCGACGCGCTGCAGTAATCGCGGCGCTCGCCGGGGCGCTCGCTTTTTTGTCCGCTCGCGTCGACGCACAGCTATGGGCGCGCTGTTCGTCGTCAGCGAGGAGGGCTACTGGGCCGAGGAGTGCATCGAACCGCTCACCACCCTCCGGGGAGCCGGCATCGAAACGACCGTCGCCACCCCGAGCGGGTCGCCGCCCGTGGTCGACGAGCGCTCCGTCGACCCCGAGGAGGTCGGGGCGGAGACGGCCGCACGGATGGTCGAGGTCCACGAGGACGACCCCGACCTGAACGACCCCGTGCCCCTCGCACGGGCCGACGCCGCTGACTACGACGCGGTCGTCTTCCCCGGCGGGCACGGCACGGTGTGGGATATCAACCAAGACCGCCACGCCCGCGCGCTCCTCGCCAGGGCCGTCGAAGACGGGGAGAGCAAGGCGCTGGTCGTCTGTCACGCCGTCGGTATCCTCGCGTTTGCCCGCGGGGAGAACGGCAAACCGCTCGGCACGGAGCGAGAGGTGACCGGCTTCCCCAACGAGTGGGAGGACGGAATCGTCGACCGGGACGACCTGATGGACGACGGTCGGAAGCTCCCCTATCGCGTGGAAAACGAATTGAATGCGGTCGGGGCGAACTGGGACGCCGAGCTCGACGCCGACACCAGCGTGACTGTCGACGGCGACCTCGTGACGGCCCGGGGGCCCGAGTCGAGTTCGGCCGCGGCGCGGACGCTGCTGACGGAGCTGGAGAGCTAACTCAGAGCTGTTCGACCGTGTCGTTGCCCGTCGCGACCAGGTTCGCGGCCTCGACTACGAGCGCGACGGCGAGCGGGCCCGCGATGACGCCGACCGGCCCGACGGTGAGAAGGCCGCCGATGAACCCGACGAGATACAGGCTCCCCGGGAGTCCGGACGTCTCGCGCGCCAGCCGGGGCCGGATGAACGCGTCCGGGAGCCACGCAATAACGAGCAGTCCGACCACGACGACGAGCGCGGCCCCGACCGGGTCGTTCGCCAGCAGGTCGCCCACCGCGAGGGCGCCGACGACGACGCTCGGCCCGACGACGGGAACGAACTGCAGGACGCCGGCCGCGAGCGCGAGCGTGACCGCGTAGGGGTAGCCGAGCACCCAGAAGGTCGGCAACGCGAGGAGGAACGTGCCGAAGGCCGTCGCGGCCTGGAGGACGTAGATGGCGTACAGCGTCTCGCGAGTCCGGACGTGAAACGAGCGCGCGATGTCACGGTACCCCTCGGGAACCGGCGCGAGCGCCGCGCGCGCCGCCGCGTCGCTGTGCATCAACAGGGCGAAGAGCAACAACGCGAAGACCGTCGCCTTCAGGGCGAACACCGGGAGCGCGGCGGCCGTATCGAGCGCGAGGTCCGACGCGATGCCGATAAGCTGTGAGCGCACGACCAGCAGGTCCGCCGTGTAGGACATCCCGCCGATGGAGACCGTAATGTCGGCTGGAATCGACCGGATGACGTCCAGCACGACGTCCCGACGGATGTAAACCAGATAGCCCGTGCCCGCGACGGGGACGGCCAGCGCGGCGGCGCCGAGCGCGGCCGCGGCGGCGCTGGCGGCGTACGCCGAGAGCCCGCGCTCGACGAAACGCCGCTGGAACGGGGCGAGCAGGTAGGCGACGGTGACGGTGAAGAAGACGGTCCAGACGATTTCGGAGAGGACGACCGCCGCGAGGAGGAGCGTCGCCGCGAGGACCCCCAGCAGGACGCGCCGTCGGTGTGTTGACATGAGGGTTCTTTCCCCGACGGACGGCAAAACGCTTCCCCCCTCAGGGGACGACGCCGACGGTGAGCAGCGTCCCGTGGACGCGGTAGCGCTCGACCATCGCCTCGCGCGTCTCGAAGTCCTCCGTCGGGAACGCGTCCGCCTCGGGAATCTCGGTCTCCCGGTCGGGGACGTTGTCCTGGGCGGCGACGTGGAAGCCCGCCCCGCGGAAGGCCTCGCGGTACTCCGCCTTGCTCCAGCGGGTCATCGGCACGTCGACGAGCTCGCTCCACCTCTCTGTGTGGGTGCTCTCCGCGAAGTAGTTCACCGCACAGAAGAACGTCCCGCCCGGTTTCAGGACCCGCGCGAGCTCCGAGAGCGCCGCCCCCGGGTCGGCGGCGTAGAAGAACGCCTCCATCGAGAAGACGTGGTCGAAGGCGTCGTCCGCGAACGGGAGCTCGTCGAAGTCGCCCACGACGAAGGAGAGGTTCTCGGCCCCCTCCTCGGCGGCGTACGCACGGGCGTTGCGTGCCATCTCGGGCGCGCCGTCGAGGCCGACGCCCCGGCCGATGCCCCGCTCGTTCAGCGCGCGCAGCGCGTAGCCCGCCCCGGTCCCGAGGTCGAGGACGGCGTCGCCCTCCTCGATTGGCATCCGAGAGAGAACGTGTTTGGCGGTGTGCCAGTGGCGACGCTCCATGTCGCGGTCCTTCCCCGAGGCGGCCCACTCGTCGAACTCCTCCCGGACGCTCATGGCGGGGGGACGGCGGCGGGTGTGAAAAGCCCCGCGGGAGGGAAAACGGGTTAACGAGGGGCCGCGATACTCCGGCCATGCCCCGGAACCCGCGCTACGCGCTGACCGACACCGCCCAGCAGGTCGTCGGCGGGTTCCTCCTCGCGGGCCCGTTCGTCGTCACCGAGGAAGTGTGGACGCTCGCGTCGAACATGGGGTGGGCGAACGTCGCGCTCACCGTCACCATCGTCTTCGCCATCGGCTACGGCGCGCTCTACAAGGCGGACGACGACCGGGACCCCGACCGCGAGGCCGAGGTCGCGGGGATTCCCCTGCGCTTTCTCTCCCTGATGGTTGTCTCCTTCGGCTCCGTTCTCGTGCTCGCGCTCGCCTTCACCGCGCCGACGACGTTCGTGGACGGAGCGCCCGAAGCGGTAGCCGAAGTGACGGTGAAGGCGACCAGCGTGGGTGCCATCTTCAGCGTCGTCGGTGCCGCGACCGCGGACTCGGTGTTCTGAAGACGGGCGCGGGCCGCGTCGCGTGATAGTGATTTAAGTTCGCGCCGCCCGGGTTCTGTGTATGGACTACGAACTCGCCATCGAGGAGGCGCCCGCGTCGATTCCGGGCGGCACGGCGGTCCTCCTTCTCCATCCGAGCACGGGGGAGACCGACCGGGTGGACACCGATTTCCTCAAAACCGACACCGACGCGTTCCTCGTCGTTTCGACGCGAACCACGGCGCGCGAGGTGATGCAGAAACTCGACTACTACGACGTCGACGAGGAGCGCGCGACGATACTCGACACCCTCTCCATCGAGCGCGGCTACTCCCGGCGCTCGGCCTCGAACATCCACTACGTCTCCGCGCCCGACGACGTGGACGGAATCCTCGAACACACCGAGGAGTTCCTCACCACCCACGAGGGGAAACGCCGGCTGAGTTTCGACTCGATATCCGAGCTCGCGTACTACGCCGACGCCGACCGCGCCGTCGACGCGCTCGAACGGATGAACACCTTACTCGACGAGTCCGACGCCGTCGGCCTCTTCCACGTCGACCGCGAGGTCCACGACGACGAGACCGTCGAGCGCTTCCGCGCGGCGAGCGACGCCGTGCTCGAACTCGACGAGGACGGAAACGTAACCGCCGAGTTCTGAGGGTACAACGGCGGTTTGTGTTACCATAACACGCTTTGAGCGGGGAGCCGAAGCCCCGGTATGGAGCGTAGACGCGTTGCCCTGGCCCTCCTCTGCTGTCTCGCGCTCGTCAGCGCCGGCTGTGCGACCGGCGGCAGCGACGCCGGAGCGCCCGAAGACGCACAGTTCAGCAACGCGCCGAACCAAGCGGATACCAGGAATGCGGACGCCACGAGCGGCGAGTCCGGTGACCCATCTCCCGCGCCCGCGGCCGACGGGCGGGCGGTAGTGCGGACCGGGGACGCGACGCTCCGGGTGGCCGACTTCGGCGAGGCGCGCGCGGCGGCCGTCGCCGCGGCCCGCGAGCGGGGCGGGTTCGTCGGCGCCAGCGACCAGCGGGTCCACACCGCCGGCAATCGGAGCTGGTCGACCGGGTCGCTCACGCTGCGGGTGCCGAGCGAGAACTTCTCCGCGTTCGTCGACGAAATCCGTTCGCTGGGGCAGGTGGAGACGGTTTCCACCGAGCGCCGGGACGTGACCGACCGGTTGGTCGACCTGAACGCCCGCATCGGGAACCTGCAGGGGCAGCGCGAGCAGTTGCGGGAGCTCTACAACGGGACCGAGGACACCGAGGAGCTCCTGCAGATACAGGAGCGCTTGGGCGAAGTACAGACCGACATCGAACGACTGGACGCACAGCGGGCATCCCTCCGGGAGCGGGTCGCCTACTCGACGCTGACGCTTCGACTGGAGGAACGACCCCCCGAGGAAGCCGAAACCGAGGGCGAACGGTGGTACGACACGCCGCTGACCCGCGCGTTCGCCGACTCCGTGTCCGGCGTCACGACGGCGCTGCGGATGCTCGTGGTCGGCCTCGCCTACGCCACGCCCTACCTCCTCGTCTTCGGGCTCCCGACGGTCGGGGTGGCTTGGTGGCGCCGGCGGAGACGGGACGGAACGACGAGCGACGGGGAAACGACGGCTGCACCCGAAACCGGGGGCGAGTCGGAAGCCACGGACGGCGAGCGATAGCGTCTCAGAGCCGTTCCGCCCAGGCGACGGCGTAGGACGCGCCGTGCTCCCGATAGCGCTCGTCGGCCAGTGCGTCGAACGGTGCGGGAAGGTCGAGGCCGTGTTTCACGCCGCTACAGGCCAGCTCCGCCGCGTCGCCGAAGGCCGTCTCGCCGCGGGAGACGGCATCGGGGAGCCCGTCGAGGCGGGGTTGGAGGCGCTCGCCGGCGTCCGCCCACGCGCCGTGGAGTTCGGGGTGTTCGTCGGCCCACCGCTCGAAGACCTCGCGTGTGTGGAGCCCAACGTACGCGGTGTAGCAGGCGTGGGCGATCTGGTACACCTCGGTCGGGTCCGCGTCGAGCGCCGCCGCGAACGCGGGATACGAGTCACGAAAGAAGCCGAGAAACTGTTCGGGGAGGTCGAGGCCGACCTCGACGAGCGCCTCCGCGACGAGGAAGGCGACGAAATCGTCGGGAGAGCCCTCGACGCGGGGCTTCACGAAGACGAGCGGGGGGTCGGTCTGCTCGGTCCACCCCACCGAACCGTCGCCGGGGGTTCCGACCACGAGGTCCGGCCCGACGAGGCGCCGGAGGAGTTCCGGCGCGTCCGCGGGGAGCCAGGACTCCCCGTAGTCGACGGGCGTAATCGACTCCGTGAGCACGGCGAGCGCCTCGCGACCGTCCGGCGGGAGCGTCTCGAAGTCCCGCTCGCAGTCGAGAACGAGTGCGTCCGGGGCGTGCGCCTCCCGGACCGCTCCGACGGCGTCGGAGAGCGCGCGTTCGCTGAACACCTCAGGCGAGGGCCAGCTGCAGAACGAGCGCGCCTGCGAGCACCGCCGAAACCAGAATCGTGCCGAGTGTGACCTTCGTCGCTTGGCTCATACAGGCGGCTACGGGCCCGATAACTTAAAGGCTACAACATCCGGCCGGGGAACCGGGCTTCGGACGACCCCTTACTCCTCGCGCCAGGCTTCGGGGACCTCGATGACGTACCGGCCGTCCTCCTGCAACGCGATGATGTACTGGTCGCGGTCGTAGAGCTCCATCAGGTTCAACTCGTACTGTCCGGGCTCGACGATACGGATGCTCTCGAACTGGCTGTTCAGCTCCTCGCGGAGGTCGGAGAGTTCGGTGTCGGGTTCGTCGTCCGGTTCGGAGTGTGAGGCACCGTTTCCACCCGAAACGTCGGGGGTGTTCTTTGGGTCCTGCTCGGGGTCGTTCGCGCTCGGGAGGTCGGTCTCGTCGACGACTTGGCTCCGCGCGTCGGCCTGGGCCCTGTCCTCGTGACCCTCCGTTTCCGGTGGATTCAGTTCGGTGTCGTCGGACGACGCCGAAGCGGAGGGCTCGTCCGACCGGTTGGTCGCCTTCGCGGGGTCCGTACCGGCGTTCCGCGCGGCCGCGCCGTCAGGGTCCGGCCACGAGTCCGTGTCGCCTCCCGATTCCGCAGGGGAGTCCGCCGAGCGCTCCGCGGGTTCGTTCTCCGCCCGACTCGCGGTGCGGTTGTCCTTCGTCGGGCTCTCCGCAGGGTTTCCCTTCGCCGGACTCTCGGTGGGTTCGTCCGCGGGGGACGGCTTCCCGGGTTCGGGCGACTCCTCGGGAGCGTCGGCCGTATCCGCGTCGCCGCCGAACACGTCGCGGACGGTGTCAGCCGCCCGCCCGACCGCACCCGAGACGGAGCTCGGCCTGTCCGGTGGGTCCGTCTCCTCGGGGTCGTCGGGGACCGCACCTGGGTGGTACTGGAACTTGTTCCCACCACACTCCGGACAGCCCGAGAGCATCTCCTTGGAGCCGTCCGGGAAAGTGTAGCCACACTCCGTGCACTGGTGGGGCATCTACTTGCGGGAAACCAGCGCGCTGATGATGGTTTCGTCCTTGTGGAGTGTCTCGATCTGGTTGGCGGGGCCGATGACCGTGAGTTTCTGGGCGTCCTCCTCTTTGCCCATCAACCGACCGAGGAGCCCCTGTTCGCCGCCCCCCGAGGTCGGGTAGCTCTCGATTTCGATGCCGGAGAAGCCGTCGGGGTTGATTTCGGACATCGTCACCTCGATGAGCTTCGATTCCTCGTCCGGCGAAAGGCCCGATTCGAGGATGACAATGTTCCCCTCGCGGACCGAGTCGAGAATGGCCCGTATCTTCTCCATGCTGGTGAGCCCCTCCATGCGCTCACCGCTGATGAGGTCGAGTTGCACACCGTCGGGCGTCGCGGGGTCTGTTGTTTCTGGCATTATCCGAAGTACTCCGCGATCTTCGAGTACACCTCGTCCATGTTGTCACCCTCCAGCGCCGAGAGGGGAACCGTCTCGTGTTGGGGGTACGCGTCGCGGATGCGTTTGATGTTCGCGTCGTCGAGGTCAATTTTGTTCGCGAAGATGAGGACGGGGAGGTCCCGCGATTCGATGATGCCGATGAGCATCGTGTTCACTTGTGTGAAGGGGTCCTCCGTCGCATCGAGGACGTAGATGACGCCGTCGACGTCCTCGCGGAGCCAGTGCATCGCCTCCGCGACGCCCTCGGTGGCCTCCCGGGAGCGCCGGACGGCCTCCTCCTCCTCGATGTCGTGTTCGAGGAACTCCTCGTAGTCGACCTTCGTCGCCACACCCGGCGTGTCGACGATGTCGATGGTGACCTTCTTGCCGTCACGCTCGATTTCGACGCCCTCCTTCCGCCGTGCGCGACGCGTTTCGTGTGGGACGTGGCTCTCCGGACCGACCGCGTCGCCCGTCCAGTCGCGGGCGATGCGGTTCGCCAGCGTGGTCTTGCCGGCGTTCGGCGGGCCGTAGATGCCGATGCGTTTCGGCTCCGAATCGCCGTCCGCGAACAGTTTCGCCTGTGCACGCGAGATACTGTTTCTGAGGTCCGTGAGCAGTCCCATCCTGTCTTTGCTCACTCTATCGGCGAACGGTTTAAGCGTACCGCACAATCAGGTAGGCGAACCACATTCAACGGGTGAATCCGCCCACCACGCGCCGTGACGCAGGGTCCGACGTACGGCTGACATTCGTCCTCACCGTCGGTGGGGTGACCCTTGTGGGGTCCGCAGGCTGGCGAACTACGGGGGGGAAGACTCCGAGGGAGACGAAGAAACTTCCGGGACGAGCGGAGGAGAGTACGCCCCTGGTTCTCGGTACCGATACCCGCACATCCCCCACCCCTTCGTTTCGGGTGGAAATCCACGAGACGGTGGGTGGGGGGTCCCGAGCGGCGCCCGCTAGTCTAGCCCAACCAACACCACGGCCACCGTTTCCGCTCGAACTAGTTCTATTACGGGTTTGGTATTCACCGGTGTATCATAAACCCGTCGCTGCTAGAAAGCGGTTTCTGACCCCCCACCCCCACCTTCGGGCGCCGTTCCACCCGAAACGAAGGGGTGGGGGGCGGCCACCCTCGTCTCCGAACACCACACCCCCGTTTCGAGTGGAAACGGGAATCCCTCCAAATCGACCCCAAACGTCTCCGAAACACTTTAGCGTAGAGCGGCTCCTGTGTTTCACCTGCACCGATTCCGAGCCCCGTCCCGTGGGGGACTGCGCTGAGGCCGCGCTGTCCGGCTTCTTCCCCGTTCCTCCCGTGGGTTTCCATTCGAAACAGGGGGCGGATGGACCACTATGACAGACGACGACCCTCTCCCGAACGGCGCGGACGATTCCGCCGGACAGCGACGCTTTCAGGTCGATATCGAGGACGTAATGGAGGACGACGAGGAGGAGGGCCTCTTCGACGACCTGCTCGCGGGCGAGCCCATCTTCGAGAAGAAGGAGGTTCTCAGACCGTCCTACACGCCCCGAAAGCTCCCCCACCGGAACGACCAAATCAACAAGATGGCGACGATACTCGTCGCCGCGCTCCGCGGGGAGACGCCCTCGAACATCCTCATCTACGGGAAGACGGGGACCGGGAAGACCGCGAGCGCGAAGTACGTCTCCCAGGAGCTGGAGACCACCTCACAGAAGTACGACGTCCCCTGCGATGTGGAGTACATCAACTGTGAGGTGACTGACACTCAGTACCGCGTGCTCGCCCAGCTCGCGAACACGTTCATCGAGGAGAACCGGACCTACCTCCGCGAGCGCATCGACGAACTCGAAGGGCTCTCCGAGCGCGCCCGCGAGGACCACCACGAACTCGCGGACGTCCCCTTCGATACCCCCGACGAAATCGACGACCGTATCGACGAACTCGAACGGGACTTGGACGGAATGGAGGACGTCCCGATGACGGGCTGGCCGACCGACCGGGTGTACGACTCCTTCTTCGAGGCGGTCGACTACCAGGAACGCGTCGCGGTCATCATGCTCGACGAGATCGACAAGCTCGTCGAGAAAAGCGGGGACGACACCCTCTACAACCTCTCGCGGATGAACTCCGAGCTCGACAACTCCCGTGTCTCCATCATCGGCATCTCGAACGACCTGAAGTTCACCGACTTCCTCGACCCGCGGGTCAAATCTAGTCTGGGCGAAGAAGAGATCGTCTTCCCGCCCTACGACGCGAACCAGCTCCGGGACATTCTGCAGCATCGCGCGGACGTGGCGTTCAAGGAGGACTCCCTCTCGGAGGACGTGATACCCCTCTGCGCGGCGTTCGCCGCCCAGGAACACGGCGACGCCCGGCGCGCGCTCGACCTCCTCAGAACCGCGGGCGAGCTCGCCGAGCGCGACCAGACCGGGAAAATCACCGAGGAACACGTCCGGCAGGCGCAGGACAAAATCGAACTCGACCGGGTCGTCGAGGTCGTCCGCACCCTCCCTACCCAGTCGAAACTGGTCCTCTTCGCGATTATGGTCCTCGAACAACACGGGGTCCACAACGTGAACACCGGAGAAGTGTACAACATCTACAAGCGCCTCTGTGAGGAAATCGACGCCGACGTGCTCACCCAGCGCCGGGTGACGGACCTCATCTCCGAGCTGGACATGTTGGGCATCGTCAACGCCGTCGTCGTCTCCAAGGGAAGGTACGGTCGGACGAAGGAAATCAGCCTCTCGGTCCCCGAGGAGGAGACCGAGGCAGTCCTCACATCCGACTCCCGTCTCGGCGAAATCGGGGACATCCAGCCGTTCGTGCAGGCGCGCTTCGACGGCAACGAGTAGCCCCGTTCGGTTTTCGTTTCTCTTGCTATCCGTTCCCGCACCCCTACGTTTCAACTCGAAAACGGGTCCCTCCGGGGAAGTGCGGCGCTCTCCAGCCAGTTCCGTCGAGTACCTCTCCCCCGTCGCTTTCCCCTTTCGTGTGGTTATTACTCCCGTGCCGAGTTACCCCGGCTCATGAGCGCACCCGCTCACACGATGCGCAGCGAGTCCGGTTTGGACGGCGACGACATGACTATCGCCTACATCGGCGGCGGCAGCCGCCAGTGGGCGCCGAACTTCGTCAAGGACATGGCGCTCTCGGAGCTCGACGGCACGGCGGTCCTCTACGACGTGAACCTCGAAAGCGCCGAGCTGAACGCCGAGTTCGGTAACTGGGTCGAGGAGAACCACGAAACCTCCGGCACCTGGGAGTACGAGGCCACCGACGACCTAGAGGAGGCGCTGGACGGCGCGGACGCGGTCATCACCTCCACGCAGTTCAACCCCGCGGAGACGTTCGTCCACGACCTCGACATCCCCAAGGAGCACGGTATCCACGGCGCCGTCGCGGCCACCATCGGCCCGGGCGGCGTGATGCGTGCGATGCGCACCGTCCCACTCTACCGGAAGTTCGCGGCCGCCATCCGGGAGAACTGCCCCGACGCCTGGGTGTTCAACTTCACTAATCCCGTCCACTTCGTCACGTCGGCGATGTACGACGAGTTCCCCGACATCAACGCCGTCGGCCTCTGTCACGAGGTCATGGGCACCCGTCACCACCTCGCGCGGGTCGCCCGCGAGGAGATGGGTATGGAGGACGTCACCCACGAGGACATCGCGGTGAACGTGAAGGGTATCAACCACTTCACCTGGGTCGACGAGGCCTACGCGGACGGCGTCGACATGTGGCCGACCCTCGAGGAACTGAAGGACTCCGAGCAGGCGAACCAGGAGTTCACGGCCGAGGACCTGGAGGACGACTGGGTGTTCGTCGACAACCAGCAGGTAACCTGGGAGCTCTTCCGACGCTTCGACACGTTCCCCGCCGCCGGTGACCGCCATCTCGTGGAGTACGCCAACTGGTTCCTCCACGGCGGCGAGGAGACTCTCAATCGCTGGGGCATCAAGCGCACCGGCTCGGACTACCGTGCGAAACACTGGAACCCCGCCGAGTCCGAGCAGACGACCGACGTCGAGGCGTGGCTCGAAGGCGAGCGAGAGTTCGAACTCGAACCCACCAACGAGGTCTTCGCCGATATGCTCGAAGCCCTCGCCGGCGAGGGCCAGTACACGACGAACGTGAACATGGCCAACGTCGGGCAGGTCGCCGACCTGGAGGAGGACGTCGCCGTCGAGACGAACGCCATCGTCCGCGAGAACGAGATTCGTCCCCTCTCCACTGGTGGGTTCCCCCGCGCCGTGCGCTCGATGCTGAACACGCACGTCGACACGATTATGTCCGTTATTGAGGGGTCGCGAACGGGGGACGTGGACCACGCGTTCAAGGGCTTCCTCATCGACCCGCAGGTCCGCACGATGGGCACCGAGGAAGCGGCCGAGATGTTCGCCGAGCTCGTTGCCGCCGAGGAGAGCTATCTGGAGGACGACTGGAACCTCGACGAGTCCGAAACCCTCGCGAAAACGGACGCCTACGACGCCTGAGATCGCGAACGCCCGGGCGCACTCGAATCCGGCTCACGGGTTCCGACCGGCTTCGTCCCTAACTTTTTGGTCGTTTCGACACGAACCGGGGGGTATGCGCGACACCCCGCGAAAAGTTCTTGCGTTGCCGGTCCTCCTCGTCGCCGTCGGCGCCGCGTACCTCCTCGTACTGAGCGGTGCGCTCCCCGTGCCGGGCGGTGCCGACGTGTCCCTCCTCGCGCTGACGGGCCTCGCGACGGTCGGCGCCGCGCTCGCCCGTGCGACCCTGCCGGCTCTGTGTGGCGCCGTTGCGACCGCCGGCTTCGCCATCGGGGCGACGATGTCCGGGTTCGCCGTCACCGTGGCCGCGGCGCTCGCCGTCCTCGGCGCTATCGGGTTCGTCGCGAGCACGCTCCGTCTCGCCGGGCAGCGCGTTCGCGATGCGAACCCCACCTAAAAACGCCGTGTCCTACGACCCCGTTACGACCAGCCTGACGTGCCCTAACCACGGGACGCTCACGATGGCCTTTCCGTTGATCCACTCCGACTTGACGGGGGGCGCGATGTTCTGGGTCTGGTCGTAGTAGCCGTTGTTGTCGCCCTTCGTGATGAACGCGTCGTAGGGCGCGGGACAGTAGTCCAACTGCTCGCAGTTCCGGGCGTCGATGACCGACCTGTCGGCCTTCCCGTACCAGTTCTCGCTCTCGTTGACGCGGAACTGCACTCGGTGGATGATGGGCGGACCCACCCGGTCCGGGGGCGCGTAAACGACGACGTTGCCCGGGGCGCCGAAGGTGTCGTAGCCGGTTCGCTCGCCGACCCGTTTGGTGACGACGCCGTCGACGGCCTCGTCGGGGGCGAAGCGGTGCTCCTCGGCGATGAAGACCAGGTCGCCGCGGGTCATGTGTGGCTCCATGCTCGGGCTCTCGACGGCGACCATCGGGGGCCACACCCCCGCAATCGCGAAGAGGAGCAGGCCGACGGCGCCGACCGCGAGCGCGCTGCTCGCGGCGTCGCGGAGGAAGACGACGGCGCCGTGCTCGGTCGTGAGGAACCAACGGACGGCGGCGAGGGGCCCATCGCGGGGGTCGGGACCCGCCTCGGAACTCATCACCTTGACCTTAGCCGGACCGGGTTTGAACCCTTTGGGTCCCCCCTGCCCTTCGCTGTGCTTTTGTTCTCCCGTCGTCTTCCTGTGGGCGTGCCACTGGAGTCGGCGGTCCGGGTCGCGCGCGAACTCGCTAGCCGCGGGTACAACGCCGAGCGGGAGGCGGTCACCCTCCTCTCGGGCGCACCGGACCCCGAACGGGCCATCGAGCGGACCGTCGACTCCGTTCCCGACGACGCGCTCACCGTCACGACCGACCACGTCCGTGCGGTGCTCGACGACGGGACCAGAGTTTCAGATGGACAACCTGAGAGAGGAAAAACGACGAGGGAAACGACGTCTGCAGGCGAAACGAAGGGGGTAAATACTACCGGCGAGCGAACTCCCAGCGACCCCGAAAACCGCGACCCCGAAAACCGCGACCTCGAAATCGCGGGCGACATCACCGGGCGCTCCACCGGGACGGGGGCGTACAAGGAGTTCGTCTCGGTCTTCCGGGACCGCTACGAGCGCTTGGCCGGCCAACTGCGGAGTCGCGTGAACCACCGCCCCACGAACACCCTCGAACGGATGGGCGGGGGCCAGGAGGCCGCGGTGGTCGGGATGATCAACGATATCCGTTCGACGCGTAATGGCCACTGGCTCGTGGAGTTGGAGGACACCAACGGGACGTTCCCGGCGCTCATTACCAAGGACCGCGAGCTGGCCGACTACGTCGACGAGCTCCTCACCGACGAGGTCATCGCTATTGAGGGAACCCTCTCCGATGACGCGGGCATCCTCTTCGCGGACAGTCTCCACTTCCCGGACGTGCCCCGGACGTATCGCCCGTCCACCGCGGACCGTCACGTTCAGGCGGCCCTCATCTCCGACGTCCACGTCGGGAGCCAGGAGTTCGTCGGCGAGGCCTGGGAGCGCTTCGCGAACTGGCTCCACACCGCGGAGGCGGACCCCGTGGAGTATCTCCTCGTCGCGGGCGACATGGTCGAGGGGGTCGGCGTCTACCCCGGTCAGGACGAGGAACTCGACATCGTTGACATCTACGAGCAGTACGAGACCTTCTCCGAACGGCTCAAAGAAATCCCGGGCGATATTGAGGTGGTGATGATTCCGGGCAACCACGACGCCGTCCGGCTCGCCGAACCCCAACCCGCTTTCGACGAGGAGCTGCGCTCTATCATGTCCGCCCACGACGCCACCATCACGGGCAACCCGTCGACGGTGACCATCGAAGGGGTCGACATCCTGATGTACCACGGCATCTCGCTGGACGAGGTCATCGCCGAACTCCCGGCGGCGAAGGCCAGTTACGATGAGCCCCATCTCGCGATGTACCAACTCCTGAAGAAACGCCACGTCGCGCCCCAGTACGGGGGGAAGCTCCGCGTCGCGCCCGAGGAGAAGGACTACCTGGTCATCGACGACGTCCCCGACATCTTCCACACGGGCCACGTCCACAAGCTCGGCTTCGGGAAGTACCACAACGTGCTCGCCGTCAACTCGGGCTGCTGGCAGGCCCAGACGGAGTTCCAGAAACGGAACAACATCCAGCCGGACTACGGCCACGCGCCCATCGTCGACCTCGATACCCTTGACGTGACCGTCAGAAAGTTCGTGTAACAAACCGCAACCCGGCGGTCGTCTGACTCCTGTCTGACGCGTGGTTGGCGACTCGACCGGAAACGGGGGGGTTGTGTGAACAGCTCACGACCGCCGGTCCGGCGGCGGGCTACGCTCCCTCCGGGGTGTAGCGATATTTGACGGTCGGTTTCCCCTCGAAACGGGGGCCCGCTCCCGCCCGCTCGAAGCCCGCGGCGCGGAGCACCGACTCGGTTTCGCCCTCGCCCTCGGGGACGACCGTCTCGATGGGGATGGCGTCGCTCTCGGCGAAGCGCATCGGCGATTCCAGCAGCCGGAGTTTCGCTTCGGTTTCCCCCGCGAGGCGGGTTACGTGAACGACCCCGTTTTGTACCTCGTAGGCCGCGACGCCCCGAACCACGTCGTCCTCGACGGCGACCTCGACCCGACGGTCAGCGCACAGCCGCTCGGCGGCACCGGGGCTCAACCCGAAGAACTCGGCCACGGCGTCGATTTCCGCTCGCCCGTCCCGTACGTCCATGCCTCCCGTTTCTCGTCGCTCCCGGTAAGCCTGCCGACGTTCCCGTCGAGGGGGGCTACAAGCTCAGATGAAAGCAGTTATCTCCGGGGGTTTGCTACGGGTCGGCAATGAGCGAACGTACCACGGAGGAGCACCGATGCGCGTAGTCGCGAAGTTCGGCGGCACCTCGTTGGGCGACGGCACCCGCATCGAGCGGGCGGCCGACTCCATCGCGGACGTCGTCGCGGGCGGCCACCAGATATCGGTCGTCGCGAGCGCGATGGGCTCGCAGACCGACGACCTGCTCGACTCCATCACCTTCGAGACCGACGAGGACGACCGCGCGGAGATCGTCTCGATGGGCGAGCGCACCTCGGTCCGGATGCTGAAGGCGGCGCTCAACTCCAGGGGCGTGAACGCCGTCTTCGTCGAGCCTGGCCACCCCGACTGGCCCATCGTCACCAACGACCGGGGTGAGGTCGACGTCGAGGAGACCAAGGAGCGCGCCGCCGCGCTCGCGGAGAAGCTCGACGACGCGGTGCCCGTCATCACGGGGTTCCTCGCGGAAGACAAGGAAGGAAACGTCACGACGCTCGGCCGGGGGGGCTCCGACACGACGGCCGTCATGCTGGGCAAGTACATGGACGCCGACGAGGTCGTCATCGTCACCGACGTCGAGGGTATCATGACCGGCGACCCCCGCGTCGTCGAGGGCGCCCGCAACGTCGGCGAAATCACGGTCGACGAACTCCGCAATCTCTCCTTCCGCGGCGCGGAGGTCATCGCACCCTCCGCCCTGACGTACAAGGACGAGAACCTCGACGTGCGGGTTATCCACTACCAGCACGACGACTTGCTGGGCGGCGGGACCCAGATTCAGGGCGAGTTCGAGAACATCATCGACCTGCTCGAACACCCCCTCTCGTGTATCACGGTCGCGGGCCGCTCCATTCGCAACCAGTCGGGGGTCCTCTCCCGGCTCACCGAGGCGCTCGGCGAGGGCGACATCAACGTCGACGCCGTCGCCAGCGGGATGGACTCCGTCTCGTTCTACGTCGAGACGGACTCCTGTGAGCGCGCGGAGCGCATCCTCCACCGGGAGGTCATCGACGACGAGGTCCTCTCCAGCGTGACGACCAGCGACGACATCGCCGTCATCCGCGTGCTGGGCGGCGAACTCCCGAACCGACCGGGCGTCATCCAGAAGATCGTCAATCCGCTCGCCGACGCGCGCATCAACATCCACGACATCTTCACCTCCGCCACGTCGGTGTCGGTGTTCGTCGCGTGGGAGGACCGCGAGGAAACCCTCGAAATCATCCAGGAGCACTTCGGCGAGGAAGCCTGAGCTACTGACCGTTCTTTAGCCGCTCGCCCGTCCGCCGTGGCAGTCCCTTCTCGGATACTTTCTCCACGACCGCGTCGATATCGTAGGCGACGCGGCGCTCCTCCACGTCGAGGGTCTCCGTATCCAGCACGGCGTAGGCGGCCTTCGGGTTCCCGTCGCGGGGCTGCCCGACGCTCCCGGGGTTCAACACGACGCCCTCGTCGTACGTTTCGTGGCCCTGGACGTGGGTGTGCCCGAGGACGAGGACGTCCTCTTCGCCCAGGAGTTCGGGGCCGAACTCCCGGGGGTACGTGTAGCGGTCCGGGTCTTCGGGGTGACCGTGGACCAGCTTCACGTTGTCCACCATCCGCTCGTCGGGGAGCGAGCGGAGCCACTCCAGTTGCCCCGCACTCAGCTCCCGTTCGGCGTGTTCGACGCCCGCTTCGGCCATCCCGTTGAACCGGAACCCCGTTCCGCGCGCGACGGCACGGTCGTGGTTCCCCATCACGGTCGGCACGCCCCGCTCGCGGAGTGCGTCGACGCATTCGGCGGGCCATGGGTTGTACCCGACCACGTCGCCCGCACAGACCAGCCGCTCTACGTCGGGCATATCGTCGAGCACGGCTTCGAGCGCGATTTCGTTCGCGTGGATGTCGGAGAGAACCCCAACCAGCATACCCGCTCTTTGGGACGGAGGGATAAGAGCCGCTAGTTATTGGCCGTTCTCGACGGCCGTCCGCACGGCCTCGCCCGTGCGCTCGATGCCGGCCGCGCAGACGGCGTGCTCGAAGGCGGCGTCGTAGGCCTCCTCGGCGGCGTCGCGGGCGCTCGTGGCCTCGAAGGCGTAGGGGGTGGGCGCGTCCTCCTCGTAAGTCGCGACGAGGGTGGGCTCCTCGACCTCGCGGACGAGCAGGGCGTCCTTCCGAACGATGCCGATGTAGGCCGATTCCCCGACGACGCCGGCGACTCGCGGCGTGTCGTAGTCGTCCTTCTCGTAGTCGAGCGCCAGGAGGGACTCGGCGAGGGCGTCCCGCGCGGGGTAGCCCATCCCCAGCTTCTCGGTAATCGGGTCGACGTGGCTGCCGTTGCCGAGCACCGCGGTCTCGCCGGCCTCGGTGTCGACGGTCCGCACGCAGTTGTAGGAGACGTAGGGGTTGTCCGTCGCCTCGGCGTCCGCGGTCGGGACCACGGTGAGAGAGCCGTCCCGCTCGATTATCTTCCGGTTCGGGAACGACCGCGAGGACACTCGATAGGCGGCGACCTTCGGTCCGACGACGACGAACCTGCCGACGTACATACTCGAACGTGGGTATATGAGTGGCAAATAGGTGGCGATGTGTACACAGTCGCGGCCCAACGCTGGCGGGCACGGGCCCCGTCGAACCGTCGTGGACTCGCCGGGCGGAACGCCGCCGTCACGTCCCATTCGGATGGATTCATCGAACGCCGCCACAGCTACTTATCCGAGAACGGGGGAACGCCGCGTCGTGGACGACCACAGTGTTCGCACCGACGACGGGGACGGGTTCCCCGGCATCGGCATCGCGGGACGCACAGCACCCCCTGGCCGTTTGTATCGCTCCCCGACGCGTGGGTCACACCGGAACCCCCCACAGGTCCGATATGGGACATAGAGCACTCATCGCCTACACGCGACCGGACGGCCGGTACAACCTGCATTACTCGCAGTGGGGCGCGCTCAACCTCCGGCTCGGAAACGAAATCACCGAACGGCGGCCGTTCGGGGGCGACGAGGACGGCTCGCTCGCGGCGTACGCCCGCGACCTCAGAACGAGCACCGTCGAACTCGACGCCGAGCAGTACGCGGATTCGCCGCCGGAGACGCCCGTCGACGTCGACCCCTTCGAAATCGGCATCGAGTTCGAGACGGTTCTCCGGGACCACCTGGATTACCTGCATCACGAGGCGTTCTACGTCGTCGATGTGGACTTCCGAGTCACCGCGTACAGGACGCTCTGGTTCGGGCTGCAGTACGCCTCGGAGTCAGTCGAGAACGACCCGACCGTCGGGAACGGCGCGATTCGAACGGTGCGCTGGTATCAGGGCGAGCCCGTCGGCGACGGCTATGCGAAAGGGGAATTTGAGGGCACGAAGGACGTCGTCGGCGACATGGTTGATAGGGGTGTCTTCTCGCACACGCAGGCGCTTGGCTATCTCGAACGCAAGGTCATCGAGCAAGCCGACGGCGAGGAGCTCCTGATTCGGACGCCGCGCGTCGAGGCGTGAGTGACGGGACGCGACGCTGACGCACTTCCCGGGGTCACTCGATGCTCAACTCGCCGCTTGCCTCCGTATCGCCGTTCTCGTCCCATTCGAGTTCGAACTCGATACTCAACTCACCGGGGCCGTCCGTGGGTCCTTCCCGTTCGGCCTTGACCTCGAAGGTCGGTCGTGCTGGTGGGTCCATCGTGACGGAGTCCGACCCGGCTTTGAGGGTGACTGGCTCCCCGTCTTCGAGCTTGTCGGCGACACTTCGAAGATACGACGCGATCTCCGCTCGGCTCTGCTCGCTCTCCGATTCGAACAGGACTTCTTCGGGCATACGGGGTACAACACCGCCTGAACCGATAAGTCCACTCACTCCCGCACGTAGACGGAAAGCTTTGTGATTGCCGATTCGTCCGCGTTGAACTCGTAGACGTCACAAAACTGGACGTCGACGGGTTCCCCCGCAACGGTTCCAACCTTTCGCCCTTCGACCACGGACGCCTCGGGAACGTGGATACGGCGGCTCACTTTGTGTTCTGACTCTTGGGGCGGCTGTTCGTCGACTTTGAACGTCACGAACGCTTCGAGTCCTCTCACGTCGCGGTCGGGGTGTTCGTGTACGATATCCGGGGCGAAGGCGTCTCGGAGCGTGTCTTTGTCCTCGTGGTCCATCCCATCCAAATAGGAGTCGATGAGATGGTTCCGTTTGCTCTCATTCATACGAGAGCACCCTCTGGAGGCGAACAGATAGCTTTTCTGCGTTATCACGCTTCGATTGTCACATTAGAAACCCCGAAGCGCGCCACCGTTGGTACCGTCACAGGTCGAGGTCGTCGACCGCATAGCGGATTTCACACCAGTCGTCCGCGACGTACGTCGACGTCATCTCCAGTAGTCGGGTTCCGTCTTTGGAGGGAAGCAGCGGGGTCGTCCAGGCGACAGCCCGCTCGTCGACATCGAGTTCGTCCTCGAACCGGAGCGGCGCCGCCACCGCTTCCCAGGTATCGAACTCCTCGAAGTCGGTCGTCGCCAGGACCGTCTCACCGCTTCCGGGTGCCTGCTCGCCGTCCTCGTCCCGGAGAGTTTTCGCCGAGACGAGGAGCGTCCCGTCTTCGCCCCCCGCGGGCGTCCACGTCACGTAGGGGCCGTTCGTCAGCTGGTGGCCGTCAGCGGTCCGGACCGGATGGCCGAGCTCCTCCGGGTCGCCCCAGTCAGTGCCGTCGGGGGACGTTTTCAGGTAGACTCCCCCACGGTAGGTCGGGCCGACAATCTCGTAGACCATGACGTATCGGCCGTCAGGGAGGCGCGTGACGACGGGCATCCCGGGGCGCTCCGCCCCGTCCGGAATCGCGGCGTCGAACACCTCGTCGTCCCAAGTCTGGCCGCCGTCGCGGGACACGCGGTGCGCGACGAGCTGGGCGTATCCGTCCTCTTGATGGCGTTCGTCGGCGAAGTAACAGACGAGGTTCCCGTCGGCGTCGATTGCGAACTCGGGTTCCCAGACGGGCGTCTCACCTGCTTGCGGGGCCGCCCGTCCACCCTCCGCGACCGTGCTCACGTACGACCAGCTCCGACCGCCATCCTCGCTTGCATACACGTCGATTTTGGTCCGTGAGTGGTCCTCGGGAAGGGAGTTCCCGGCCGCGATTACGGTCCCAGCCGACCAGGGACCGACCGACTCGGGGAGTTCGAAGAGCACCGGTTGGAAGCGCAACCCCCACCCGTTCTGCGTGTCGTGGAGCTCCGAGAACTCTGCCCACGTCTCCCCGCCGTCGGTGCTCCGATATATCGGGAAGTAAGGGCCGTCGTCCGAATCGGCACTCGCGTAGTGCTCGAACGTCGCGAGAAGGACATCGCCGTCGGCGTGATTCAGTCGCTCAACGCGGGGATACATCGCGCCCGCACCGGGGGCATCCTCGGGCGGCCGATACAGTACGTCGCCGCTCCGTGCGGTGCCGGTCATCGTTTCCTCCGGGAACCGTTTCGGTCCATGGGTGGCCGTTTTCGGCCAGTCTCAAAACTCTAGGCAACTGATGATGTGTAGGCCGCGCGCCGCCGGTCGCATGCAGCGAGCAGGTCGAACATCCGCTCTCGAAGCTCTTTCCGGTATCTCGCATTCGTCCTCCCGATTGAACCACACCTACACACTACCGTTTCCGGAGCTTTTCGGACGCAGGGTCGGGTTGATAGTAGCTGTATCCGCCGAGAGAAGCCACGATAACGCCGAAGACGGTATATGAATTGGAAGGCGGGACTCGACGTGTATGGATGGATTCCATGAGAATACATCACAAATGAACCGATACGCACGAAATAGAAACAAACGATTGGTTTTATTTACTTAGGGGGAGTATGTGTACGTGATGTTGGAGACTCTCCCAACCACATACGAAGTGGTCCGCGGGCAGAACAACTACCTCTGGTTGGAGGCACTCGAGGGAGAGCACGCGGGGACGCAGGTTTCGGTACCGCGGCGGAATCGAGCGTACGACGGCGACACCCAACAGCGGATTGCGGACCTCTCGCCGGGTGACGTGTGTGAGGCGACGCTCGCACACGACC
The DNA here is from genome assembly GCA_041639855.1 of Halobacteriaceae archaeon. Lineage (GTDB taxonomy): Archaea > Halobacteriota > Halobacteria > Halobacteriales > Halobacteriaceae > JBEQBK01. The sequence continues at coordinate 20,927 of JBEQBK010000017.1, forward strand.
CGACTGCGAGTCCGGATTGGCGAATCGCGTCGGTCGACACGGTCGCAGGAGAGGCGTAAGCGGACGGGGCTTCGGCCATCTGTTTTCGTCTGGGCGGCGCGCTATCGCTCCGGTCATCCACACCTCCGTTTCGGGTGCGACCGCGATTGAGAACTACCGAGATGGATTCTCCGGGCCGTAGCGTTGGCCCACACTCAGAGCAACAGTCCGCAACAAGTGCCGGATACCGGTTGAGATGAGGAAAAACACAGGGGCGCGTCGAACACGAACACTCGCCGAGCGCATAGGGCGAAGAGGCGTGCTGAGCGGGGCGAAGAGGAATCGAGAATCGAGCCCAAACCAACTCAATAACTGGTTGCACACCCCGACTGAATCACAAGACGGCGTCAGGGTGTGGAAATAGAATACACAAATCCTATCGGAGAACAAATAGTACTCGGCTCGGTCCCAGTTCGGCCTCTCCCCTCGAAACAACCCGGAGACGCCCGATACGCGGGAGACGCCCGTATCGACTCCACTCGAACGACACACCGACCTTCACGATTGGCGCAGCCACTGGCTCTCCCCGCGCGTTATTTGCGGACTGTTGTTCTGGGTGTGGAGCCATCTACATACGCGGAGCGAACCGCTCGGCGTGGTTCAACGCATCTTCGTTCGAATCGGAAGTGTGGATATAGCCCTCCGTCACTCCTCTCCCAACGTTCCCATCACGTGGCGCAACGAGTACATCCGAGTGAGCCCCTCAGTGTCGACTTTGAAATCGCGGGGCGCCGTGCTCTCCTTGTACTCCTTCGTCACGCGGGGCTCACCGTCGGCGGGGTCGTTGAGCGCCTGTAACACTTGGTGGCCGCCCGTCCGACCCATCACGATCCAAATAGCCGCTTCGGGTTCGCAGGCGGCCATCTTATCGAAGTCGCTCGGAACGGCCTCTCGGACGTCATGATTGACGCGTTCGGCCTCCAGCGCGACGACGACGTCTCCATTCGCGTCGAGGGCGGCACAGTCGAGTCGGCCGTCCACGCTCTCGGATTCGTAGTACGGGTTCACCGCCACAGCTGTGGAGTCCGTACTCCTGACGTACTCCTGTTTGAGGAGTTCCCGACCCAACTCCACGGCCAGTACGTGCTGACTCGATTCGTCTAAGTCCCCCGAGCCGTCCCCGAAGGCCACGCCCTCTCGGAAGGACTCTCCGATGGCCTCGCGGCCGGCCGGCGTGAGACTGTACAGCGTGTGGGGCTGGCGACAGTCCTTGCGCAACAGCTCCTCGTCGATGAGCTCCGTGACGGCATCATGGTCGACGCCCGTGTACTCCCGGAGGCGGACCATACTGTCCTCGCGTAAATCGTAGCCGAGATGCTGATAGCGGAGCTGCGACGCATTAAATACCGCCTGCAGGAAGCAGAGCTGCCCTGTCGAATACGGGGTGACGGCCCGCTCTTCGGGACTCAGCTTCAAATCGAGCGCACAGACCGGCACGTCGTCTCGATGTACGTCTTCGAGGGGTGTCTCGCTTTCAGCACAGCAGCGAAGCGCCTGTTCCATACCCTCCATCCGCGGCGCGTAGCGAGCTTCACAGGCTTCGCAGACGAGCGCGTGTGTGGACTCGTCGTAGCGCACACTATCAGGTATCCGTTGGGTGTGGGGGAGCGCGCTGTCGACGCGGGGCTGATTCGATATGTCCGAACCGTCGGCCGTCTCCGTGTCTGCCCCTATTTCGCCGTTCGCTGTGCCCGTCTCCGATTCTTGACGCTCTGTGACAACATTTGGCTGTTGGACGGTCACGCCGTACTCGTTCTCGGTTCGGCGCTCGGCGTCCAAGCGTGCCGTCTCGAAGCCGGCTTTGAGACCACCGAACAGCGCGAGGTCATTACTCGTATCCTCGTCACTGGCGGGGTGGCCCGTCGGCGGGTCGACGGATTCCACCTGGAACGGACGCACATCGGGCGCCCCGTATTCGGCCGCGGGTTTGACGAGCCATTCCCCGCGACTCAACGCTCGCAATCTCGCTCCAACGTCCTCACGGTCCATATCGGCGGTAGCGAGGCGCTCGGCGAGCTTTCGGTCCAAGGGCACGTTCCCAACCACAAACGTCCCGACGTCGTTCAATACCTCATTGTAGGCACGCTCGTCGGCGTCCCGAAGCTGCGCCGGGTACTGCATCGCGAGCGTGACCGACAGGCCAAACCCACGGCCTTGCGAGAGGAGTTCGCTAAGGAGGTCCGTAACGGCCAACGTAGCTGCCTCTTCGAGATAGAGATTTACAACAGGGGAATCCTCTTCTGCTTCGCTTCGACGCTTCAAGGAATTCCACAGCGCCGAGAGCACAACCAGAGAAACGACACGAGTGGGTTCCGAGCGCAACCCACCCAGATCGAAAATAACGGTCTTGTTCTCGTTGAGGAGGTCGCCGAAGTCGAGATTCGGTGTGTCCGATTCGTTCTCACTTTCCCCCTTCTCGGGCGCGACGTGATTGAACATCGTCGCCAGGCGCTTGTCGAGGGTGATTTTCTCGATGCGATTCGAGACACCTTGCAGAATATCTTGGAACGTCTGGGAGTCGTTCTCGACGAGTCCTTCCAACGTCCGTTCGAGTTCGGGATCACTAACTGGTGGTGCGGCCTGCCGATTCGCCAAGCGCCGCGTGGCCTCGTGGAGGTCCTTGTGAGCGAACGCATCGTCGCCACTCACGGGGTCGAAGAGCGCCTTGATAAGCGCGCGAATCACGTCCGGGGAGCGGACCGCTTGCTCGAAGCGTTCCGTGCCCATGATGGCCTGCAGCATTTCGAGGTAGTGGGCGATGACGTACTCGACAGCCTGGTCTCTGGGAATGTCGGCATCCAGTAATTCCCGAATGTCGAAGACTGAGATGGCGGGGAGAAGTTCCGTACAGTCGAAATAGAGCACGTCCTCCAAATTCCCGTAGCGCTCGTGGTGCGCTCGGAGATAATCGACGGTCATTCCATCTCCTTTGGGGTCGATGAAGACGTCCGCGCCATCGGTTGCGTGGTGATTGTCGAGTATTGCGGCCGTGAGGGCAGTCGACTTCCCGGAGCCAGTTTTCCCGAACCAC
>JBEQBK010000018.1:0-22510 GCA_041639855.1 Halobacteriaceae archaeon
CAGGTCCACGAGTTCCAGCAGTTCCGCCACGCGCTCGTCCCTGCTTTTGCCTTTCGGGGGGTCGCTGAAGCGCAGGCCGTAGGCGACGTTCTCGCCGACGCTCATGTGCGGGAACAGGGCGTAGTTCTGGAAGACGACCCCCACGTCGCGCTCCTCGGGGGGCACGTCGTTCATCGACGCGCCGCCGATGCGGACCGTTCCCGAAGTTGGCTCTTCGAGCCCCGCGATGGTTCGCAGGGTCGTGGTCTTCCCGCATCCGGAGGGGCCGACGAGTGTGAAGAACTCACCCTCGGAAATGTCGAGGTCTACGCCGTCGAGCGCCGTCGTGGCGCCGTACTCTCTCACTACCGTATCGAGTTCGACCTCAGCCATCGAAGTGCCCCCCGAGCCTGTCGATGGCGACGAAGCTCGCGCCCGTGACGGCCAGCAGTACACAGCCCATCGCCGTCGCCGGGCCGAGCCGGCGACCGGTGAAGCGCTCGATAGCGACCGGCATCGTGTAGCTGTTCGTGCCCGAGGCGAGTATGACCGTCGAATCGAACTCGCCGATGGAGATGGCGAAGGCGAACGCCGCGCCCGCCAGCACGCCCGACGCGACGAGCGGGAGTTCGATGTCCACGAGCGCCCGGGCACGGCTCGCGCCCAGCGCCCGCGCCGACTCCACGAGCGAGCGGTCCAGGGTCGCGAGCATCGGCGCGACGTTCCGCGTCACGAAGGGGTAGGCGCCGACGGCGTGGGCGGCGACGACGGCCAGCGCGCCCGAGACGGTCACCCGAGACGTGCCGAAAAACGGGACCGAGATTTCGGTGCCGAACACCAGCCCCCAGAGCAGGCCGACCCCGACAACGACGCCGGAGACGGCGAAGGGCGCCATCGCAAGCGTGTCTACGACCTTCCGACCACGGAAATCCCGGGTGGAGACGACGGCGAGGACGACACCCACGGGAACGGCGACGGCCAGACAGCCCGCTCCGAACAACAGGGAGTTGCGGATGGCTGTGAGGGGTTTCACCTGGAAGCTGTAGGCGGTGGCCTGCCGCTCGACGAGAAAGGCGTAGTGCCGGAGCGTGAGGGCATCCCCGCCGACGACCGGGGTTGTCAGGCTCTCGTAGACCATGCTGAACATCGGGAGGACAAAGACGAACGCCGACACCGCACAGACGCCCCACGCGGCCAGACGCCCCGGCGTGACCGAGCCAAGCAGGGGTATCCGTTCGGCCGGGTTGACGGCGCTCGCCGCCCGCTGGCGGGCCTCGTAGCGGAGGTAGGCGTACATCAGAAGGAGCGAAAACGCCGTCTCGGTCGCCGCCAGCGCCGCGGCCTCGCCGTAGTCGAGGTCCTGTACGGCTTCGTACACCAACACCTCCACCGTCCGGTACTCCAGCCCGCCCAGCGAGAGGACGATGGCGAAGGAGAGAAAGCAGAACACGAAGGTGAGAAGCGCCCCCGTCAGCACCGAGGGGAGGAGTTGGGGGAGCACCACGTCGCGGAACGCTTTTCGGGGCTTCGCGCCGAGCGTGCGCGCCGTTTCGACGGCGCGGGCGTCGATACCCTCCCACGCGGCGGCGGTGATGCGTGCGACGAGAGGCGCGTTGTAGAAGGCGTGGGCCAGAATCACGAGCTCCAGCGTGTAGAGCAACTCGACGTTCGGCAGGCCGAGCGCCGTCAACACGTCGTTCACGAAGCCCCGATTGCCGAAGGCCGCGATGAACCCGACCGCGACCATGATGGAGGGCATCACGAAGGGGAGCGCGGTCAGCGAGCGCGCCGTCTCCCGGCCCGGAAACTCGAAGCGCGCCAGCACGTAGGCCATCGGCACGCCCAGCGCCACGCTGGCGAGCGCCGAGAGGAGGGCCTGGTAGGCGGTGAAGACGAACCGCCCGACGTAGAACTCGTCGGTCACCGTCGCCACGAACGACGACTCGGGCCCGAAGGCGCGGACGAACACCTCCCCGACGGGGTAGTAGAAGAAGACAAGGAGGAGCAGGGCGGCGAACGTCACGAGTGCGGGGAGGGCGGCCCGCTCGACGGCGTCCCCGAGGCCCGCGTTTCGCATACCCACGCTACCGGCGTCCCGGACTAAATACTCGGCGGTACAACGGAGTTAATTCGACGAGAACGCCTGGGACCACTCCGTCGTCCACGTCCCGAGGTTGTTCGCGAGACGCTCCTTGCTGAAGCGCACGGTCGTTTCGGGCTCGTAGACGTACTGGCTGTAGTCCTCGGGGAGCGCGGCGTTCGTCGTCGCCGGAATCCCGACGTTGAGCTGGGCCATCTCCGCCTGCACGTCGGGTTCGAGCAGGAAGTTCAGGAAGTCGTTGGCCAGCTCGGGCTTGTCCGTGTTCGCGAAACGGGCGGCGCCGCCGATGTAGCTGTACCCCTGTCCGTTCGGGAAGCCGACCTGATGGCGGGACATCGGGCTGTCGCCCTGGCTCGCGTACACTTGGTCCGTGGAGTAGGACATAATCATCGGCGCCTCCTCGTTCTCGTAGGCGGCGTACGCCGCGCCCCAATCGCCCGTGACGGTGACGTTATCGTAGAGACCGTCCCAGTAGTCGAGGTAGCTGTCCTCGCCGAACTGGTTGATGGTCATCAACAGGAACATCCGTCCCGTCGTCGTCGTGGAGGGGTTCGGGAGAAGCAGGGTTTCGTCCGTCGTAGCGATGTCCTCGTACGTCTCGGGCGTGACGACGTCCTCGTCGTAGACCAGGCTGACGTAGGAACCTCCCGTCGGGATAACCCGGTTGTCCGAGTCGAAGAGGTAGTCGTCCTTCAGATTCGAGCCGTTCTCCAACTCGTTGGGCGCGGTCGCCTGAAAGAGGGGCTCCTCCAGCTCCTGCTCGATGCGGACGAGGTCCATCTGCCGGATGCCCGCGTACACGTCGGCGTCGATGCCGACGCCCTGTTGGCGGCGCTGGATGAAGTGGTTCAGTTCGCCGTCGAGGGGAATCCACTCCAGCGTCGCGTCGAAGCGGCTGTCGAACTCCTCTTTGATGTAGCCGCCGGCGCTCGACGACGGCGCGTCCACGTAGCTCGGGTACGTGGCGACCTGCAGCGTGTTCTCGTCGGCGGTCGGTGCGCCGCTACATCCGGCGAGCAGCGCCGCGCCCGCGGCGCCCGCGCCCTCAAGGAACCTGCGTCGTTGCATACCCGCGATTCCGCCCTTGCCGGGTAAATACCCCTCGATATCACTAGGTAATAGTACTGAACGACGGTGAAGATACCCGCGCTCAGTTCGGAACGACCGTGATGAGGCGCTCGCTGTCGATGGCCCGTTCCAGTTCCTCGGCGATGGAGGAACCCCGCGAGACTTGGATGTCGCCGCCTCTCCCTACCGTCGCGGTGAAGAGGTACTCGCCGTCCGCGCGCACCTCGACCGTGTCGCCGGGTTCGGCCTCTTCGACCGGGAGGATGACGTGTTTCCCGGTGATTTCGGGGACGACGCTCTCGCCGGCGTACTTCTCCGACGATTCGTCCCCTTGGTTCGACCCCGCCAGCCGCTGGGGCATCTCGTCGAGCGTTCGGACGTCGATATCGATGCCGAGGCGGTTCTCGACTTCCGTTATCCGTCCGCCGCCCTTTCCGATGACGTAGGAGATGTCGTCGTCGCTGACGTAGACGACCGCGCGGTCGTCGCCCTGCACCTCGACCTCGACACGGCCGCGGGCTATCGACTGGATTTCCCGTTCGATTTCCTTGCGCGCGAGCTTGGAGACGCCGCTCTCCTCCTCCTCCTCGGTTTCTTCTAGCGGAACGGTGACGACCTGCTGGTTGAACGTGTAGATTTCGTACTCGGGCTCGCCCGTCTCGAAGTCCGCCACTTGGATGACGGGTCGGGTGAGGTCCTCCTCGGTGAGTCCCTCGGGGACCTTGACCTTCGTTTGCACGTCGTAGACGGTGTCGACGTCGCCGGCCTCGATGTACACCACGGTGTCGACGACCTGGGGAATCATTCCCAGCTCCACGCGCCCGACGAGGCGCTGGAGCGCGTCGATAGCCCGCGTCGCGTGGACGACGCCGACCATCCCGACGCCGGCAAGGCGCATATCGGAGAAGACGGCGAAGTCGGAGGTCTTGCGCACCTCGTCGTAGACGGTGTAGTCCGGGCGGACCATCAGCAACGAATCGGCGGTGTTCTCCATCGACCCGCCCAGCGCGGTGTACTGGGTTATTTCCGGCCCGACCTGAAGGTCCCGGGGTTTCTCCATCGTCTTGACCGCGTAGTCGTTCTCGTTGAGGAACTCCGCGACGGCCTGCGCGAAGGTGGACTTCCCGGCGCCCGGCGCCCCCGAGATGAGGACGCCGCGCTGGTGTTCGAGGAAGCGCTCCTCCAGCTCCTCGGCGAAGTCGTAATCGTCCATCTCCGTCTTCGCGACCGGCCGGACCGCCGTGATCTCGACGGCGTCCGCGAACGGCGGCCGCGCGATGGCGATGCGGTAGTTCTTGTACTGGACGATGGTCATGCCGTCGTCCTCCATCTCGACGAAGCCCTGCGCGTGGTCGCGGGCCTCCGTCTCGACGTCGTGGGCCCACCGGGAGAGCTCCTCCTCGGTGGAGGCCTCCTCGGAGAGCTTCTCGTAGCTCATCCCGCCCGGCGTCCCGCGCTTGGCCTTCGGCACGGCGCCGGCACGGAGGTGGACGCTCATCGTCTCGTCGTCGAAGAAGGACTCGATGGCCAGCCCTTCCTCGCCGTCCTCGCCCTCGCCGGTCTCGGGCTCGACATAGTCGACGGTGATGCCCTTCGCGCGGGCGACCTCCGCCTGGACCACGTCGCTGGTGAACAGTGTCGCGTCGCGCTCGTCGGCGATGTCGCGGATGACCGCGTCGACGTCGCCTTCGTCGGCGTGGGAGCGCTCTTCGCCCGTGGGGCGACGTCCGACGTACTCGACAGTGATTGTTCCCTCGTCGGCGAGGTCGGAGATCCGTTGTAGTTCCGAGATGCCGTCCCAGCCGCTCTCGCGCCCCGCGTTGGCCTGCCCCTCCAGTTCGTCCACGACGGCCTCCGGGACGAGAATCGACGTGTCGACGAAGGTTCCCTCCGCCACTCGTTCGGACACACGGCCGTCGACGACGACGCTGGTGTCCGGTACGACGTTCATACTCGTCGTTCGGTCGGGCGCTTCTTAAGGGTGTCCGCCCCCGGATTCGCCGGAGGGGGTGGATTCTTGGGTGCCTCGGCCGTACGTCGGTCCATGGCAACGCAGGAGACGGAAGCCCCCGACGCGTACGACGCGCTCGTCGAGGAGTACGGCCGCATCGCGAACCTCGGTCACGCCGCCTCGGTACTGAACTGGGACCAGGAAGTGATGATGCCCGAGGGCGGGACGCCAGCCCGCTCACAGCAGCTCTCGACGCTTTCCGGGCTGCGCCACGAGTTGCTCGTCGAGGGCGACGTGGGCGACCATCTCGACACGCTCGAAGCCGGGAACCTGAGCGACGAACAGTCCGCCGCCGTCCGCGAGGTCCGCCACGACTACGACCGGCAGGCCAGCGTCCCCCGGGAGCTGGTCGAGGAGATATCGGCGACTACCTCCGAGGCCCTGCCGAAGTGGAAGGAGGCGAAGGCCGAGGACGATTTCTCGGTCTTCGCGCCGGTTCTAGAGGAGCTCGTGGAGCTCAAACGGGAGTACGCCGCCCACATCGACGAGTCGCGGGATCCCTACGAGGTGCTCTTCGAGGAGTACGAACCGTATCTGGGACTGGACGCCGCCGAGCGCGTGCTCGGGCGACTCGGCGACGAACTGCCGCCTCTCATCGAGGACATCCGGGAGAGCGACGCCGACCTCGCGGACCCCTTCGCGGGCGGCACCTTCGATACCGACACGCAGGAGGCCGTCTCGCGGGACATCCTCGACACGCTCGGCTACAACTGGGAGCGCGGCCGTCTCGACACCGCGCCCCACCCCTTCTCGACGGGGAACGTCTACGACGCGCGGGTGACGACCCGATTCGACGAGGAAGACCCGCTGGGGGCGATCACCGCGACCATTCACGAGTTCGGCCACGCGCTGTACACGTTGGGCCTACCCGAGGAGAAGTATGCCACCCCGCTGGGGGGGAGCCGGGACCTATCGGTTCACGAGTCCCAGTCCCGATTCTGGGAGAACCACATCGGCCGGACGCGGGCGTTCTGGGAGACGTTCGCCCCCAAACTCGACGAGCGATTCGGCCTCGACGCCACTCCCCGTGAGGTGTACGAGGCGGCGAACACGGTCGACCCGTCGAACCTCATCCGGGTGGAGGCCGACGAGCTGACCTACCACATGCACATCCTCGTGCGCTTCGAGGTGGAACGCGACCTGATTCAGGGGGAGCTACAGGTAGCGGACGTCCCCGAAGTCTGGAACGAGAAGTACGAGGAGTACCTCGGCGTGCGCCCCGAAACCGACAGCGAAGGCTGTCTGCAGGACATCCACTGGTCGCACGGCTCCTTCGGCTACTTCCCGACGTACTCGCTGGGCTCCGTGCTCGCAGCGCAGATCGACGCCGCCGTCCGGAGCGAACTGGACGTGGACAGCCTCGTTCGGGACGGCGACTTCGGCCCGGTCCGGGAGTGGCTCCGCGAGAACGTCCACCGGCACGGCTCGCGCTACACGACGGACGAACTCATCGAGGATGCCACCGGAGGGTCTTACACCGCGGACTATTTCCTGGATTACGTCCGCTCGAAGTACGGGTCGCTGTACGACCTCTGAGCGAGGAATAGCTAACAGGCGGCGGGCTTCTCCTCCCGCGGCGGTTCCGTCGCGCTCGTTTGGTTTCCCCGACGGTCGCACCCCGCTGTCGCGGGTATGCCGACCACTCGACCGCCACGGGCCCTTCTCAGGCCATACGTCCGCTCGTCCCGTTCTCCGTCAAGAAGTTCAGGAGCCGATGGCTTTATGTGGTGGTGTGGTATAGCATACCATGTAATGGCGACCAGCTCCGATTCCGACGCGCTGATGGACGACTTCTTGGACCACGGCACCGAGGCGCCGGAGACGTGGGACCGGAGCTATAACAAGCTGCAGTGCCCCGACTGCGGCGGGCTCCACGACGAGGATGCCGGGACGTGTGGCGTCTGCGGCTGGGAACCGACCGCGCGCTGAGTCGGTTCGGTTTCTCGTCCCTACTATCCGGGGCCGTTGGAACTAAGACATCCAACGGGAGAGTAGTGGGTATGCCCGAGTGCAATAACTGCGGCTCGTTCGTGACTGAGGCCTATGCCCGGGTCTTCACCCCGGACCACGTCGAGGAACCCCGGGTCTGTCCCAACTGCGAGGACAAGATTCGCGACGGCGCCGACGTGCGCGAGGCCCGCTCCACCCGCAGAACATAACGCCGCACCCCTCCGCCGAACCCACGCCGTTTATACGTTCGCGGGCCCAGTACCGTTCAAATGCCTGAAACGGAGTCGCAAGTGACCCGTCTGTTCGGGGGGCCCGGTAGCGGGAAGACCACCGCGCTCCTCGACCGGGTCGAGGAAATCCTCGATTCGGACGGCGTCGCTATCGACGACGTACTCGTCGTTTCCTACACGCGTGCCGCCGCCGCCGAGGTCCGCGAGCGCCTCGCCGAGCGTCTCGACGTCTCCCCGCGCTCGTTGAAGGGGAACGTCTGTACGATGCACGCGAAGGCGTACGAACTCCTCGACCTCTCGCGCGCCGACGTCGTCGGCGAGGACGAGAAGGAGGAGTTCTGCGAGGAGTACGGCGTCGACTACGAGGACGAGTACGCCTCCGCCGGTCGACGGACCGCGCGCTCGACGGCCCTCGGGAACAAGGTCATCGCCACCTCCCAGTGGCTCCAGCGGACCCGCCGCGATGTGGCCGACTGGTACGACGTCCCCTTCCAGTGGGACGAGGAGGAAGTCCGCCTCCCGCCGGATATCGACGACAACGCCCAGACCGGCAACAAGTACACGCCGACGTGGCCCTCGGACGACGACCGCCTCGACGTGCCCGAGACCATCCGCGCGTGGCGCAACTACGCCGGCGAACAGGGGAAGGTCGGCTTCGCGGACATGCTCGAACGCGTCGCTCAGCGCTCGCTGGTTCCGCAGGTCGACTATCTGGTCATCGACGAGTTCCAGGACATCACCCAGCTCCAGTACGAGGTGTACGAGGAGTGGCGCCCGCACATGGAACAGGCCCTCATCGCGGGCGACGACGACCAGGTCGTCTACGCTTGGCAGGGCGCCGACCCGGACCTCCTCCTCGACACGCACGTTGACGAGGATGTCGTGCTCCCGAACTCCTACCGCCTGCCCTCCGAGATTCTGAACGTCGTCAACAGGGAAGTCCGACACATCGACAAGCGCCAGGAGAAGGACCTCAACCCGCGCAAGGAAGGCGGCTCCGTCGAGGCCATCGAATCGCCCTCGATGCTCGATTTGGTCCGGAACGTCCGCTACACCGTCGAGGACAGCGACGACGAGACGCTGATGATTCTCTTCCGCGCGCGCTACCAGATGTTCCAGTTCATCGACGAGTTCATCGGCGACGGGATGCCCTTCTCGGTGCTTACGGACCAGCGGATGTGGACCGACCGACTCACTCAGTACGTTCGGGCGGTAGAGGCCCTCGACGAGGACGAACCGGTGGACGCGCTCCAGGCCCGCCGGCTCGCGGATATGCTCCAGGCCTCGGCGTTCGGCACCAACGACCGCTCGGCGTTCCGAGACCACATCGAGGAACTCGAAGAAGCGGCCGACACCGAGGACATCACCGATATCGACGTCACGCCCGAGACGATTCGGGAGTACGCTCCCTTCGTTCCGGGCCCCAACTCCGCCGCGGACATGCTCCGGAAGGTGACGCGCTTCCAGCGTAAGAGCGTGGACGCCTACTTCCGCGGCGACTACGAGGGGATGGACACCGACCGCGTCCGCCTCGGCACGATTCACTCGGCGAAGGGCCGCGAGGCGGACCACGTCTTCCTCGGGACCGACCTCACCGAGAAGGTCGTCGAGCAGATGGCCGTCACCAGCGACGAGGAGGAGTTCGAACCCGGCGACGACCCGGTTCCCCTGCTGACGGACAACGAGCGGCGTGTCTTCTACGTCGGCATGAGTCGAGCCCGCGAACGGTTGGTGCTCTTGGAGAACCTCATCACCGGCGCGCCCACCCTGCCGGTAGACGTGCTCATCGAGGGCGAACCCGCCGAGAAGGAACTCGACGCGCTCGGGGACACGATTCAGGTCCAGTAGTGCCCGCGCCCGAACCCCGATACGGTTTCCTGAGCGACGCCCTCGCGGGCGAGGGGGAGGCCTTCGTCCACGTCGGCGACCGACGGGACCCCGACCTCAGGTATCTGGCTCGCGTCGACAGGCCCGGCACGTTCGCCTTCGTCTACGCCGGCGGCGACGCCTGTCTGCTGGCACCCACGGAGAGTCTCGACGGCGCGAAGCGGGCGTTCCCCGGCGAGTACGTCTACGGCCCCGACCGCTTGGAGGGGGGGACCCCCGGCCAGCGTGCCGTCGCTCTGTTGGAGGCGTACGACGTCTCGGGGACCGTGCTCGCGCCCCGCCACCTCCCCCACGACGCGGCGCTCTACGTCGAGTCCGAGTACGACCTCGCCTCGACTCCTGCGGTCGCGGAGGAGCGCGCACACAAGTCCGGCGAGGAGGTCCGCTGTATCGCCCGCGTCGCGGACTGTGCGGCGGCGGCTATCGAGGAGGTCCGCGAGACGCTCGCGCTCGCGGAGCCCGTCGAGGGCGGACGGAAGCTCCGCGCCGACGGGCGCACGCTCACGACGGGCTTCCTCCGCCGGGAGTTGAACGCCGCGCTCGCCGCCGAAGGGTGTACGGGCGCGGGCGAAACGGTCGTGGCGACGGGCCGCGGCGCGACGGACCCCACCTTTTCGGGGGACGTCCCCCTCGCGCCCGGCGAACCGGTCGCGCTCTCGCTCTGTCCGCGGGGGCCGCGGGGCTACCACGCCGCGCTCACCAGAACCTTCTCGCCCGCCTCCGAGGGCGGCTGGGACCGCCGCGCCTTCCTGGGCGTGGAGTCGGCGCTGGAGGCGGGGCTGGCGGACGTGTCAGCGAACACCGCCGCCGCGAGCGTTCGCAACGAGGTCGTCGCCGAACTCGGCGCGTTCGGGTTCGGGGAGGTCTCGCTCGCGCTCCCCGGCGGCGGTGTGGGGCTCGCGCCCCGGGAGACACCCGCCATGGACGAGGGACGCCTGCTGGAGGGCCACACTTTCGCGGTCCGCGCGGGCGTCGCGGACCCGGAGCGGGGCACGGTCAGGGTGGCCGAAACGGTCCGGGTGACTGAGGACGGCTACGACCGCCTCACGCCGGGCGAGCGCACGCTGGTTCCCTGAAGATATACGTTCGTCCGGCCTCGTTACGGAACGATGACGGCAAAACGCTGTCCCGACTGCGGCGTCGGCCTCGAAGCGATGGAGGCGCGGACGACCGACGGCTTCGGTCTTCGCCTCGTGACGAACGAGCCGAAGCAGGGCATCCTCGGCAGTCTCGGCGCGAAGGAGAAGCTCGAACCGACGGCGCACGTCTGCCCGGAGTGTGGACTGGTCCGCGAGTACGTCGACGTGTAGGCTACTCCTCCTCGTCCTCGACGACCGTCCCGGCGAAGCGCTCGGCGAGCAGCCCGGGGATGTCCTGTGGGGTCGTCAGATACTGCTCGACGAGGACGATGAGAACGGCCACCCCGACGAAGGCCCATCCGAGGGGGTCCCCGGCGCCGAGCCGAATCACGCCGTAGTGTGCGACGGGAACGGCGAGCGCGAGCGCGACGGCGAGGCCGATCATGTCCAGGAGGCCCAGTCCCATGGCTCCCCCGAGGTCGCTCGCGGGCATAAGCGACGCGACCGATAGCGGTTTTCCTCCGCCGGCCGTTCACCGGGTATGTTCACGGGCATCGTCGAGGAGACGGCAACCGTCGCGTCAGTCACGCCCGACGGCGACGGCCGTCGTCTCCGCATCGCGGTCGATTCCATCGGTCCCTTCGAGCACGGGCAGTCGATTTCGGTCAGCGGCGTCTGTCTCACGGTCGAGACGTTCGGCGAGGACTACTTCACCGTCTTCACCGCCGAGGAGACGCTCTCGAAGACGTACCTCGGGGAGTTGGCGAAAGGCGATTCGGTCAACGTCGAGCGCGCGCTTCCCGCGGACGGCCGCCTCGACGGTCACGTCGTGCAGGGTCACGTCGACACGACCACCGAAGTGCGAGAAATCGAACGGGTCGACGAGGACTGGCGGTTCACCTTCGCGCTCCCGGAGGGCCACGAACAGTACCTCGCCGGGCGCGGGTCGGTCGCGCTCGACGGCATCAGCCTGACCGTCGCCGAGGTGGACGATTCGGCGGGGACGTTCACGGTGGCCATCATCCCGACGACCTACGAGCTGACGACGCTCTCGGAGAAGTCCGTCGGCGACCCAGTCCACGTCGAGGTGGACGTGCTGGCGAAGTACGTCGAGCGGATGCTCGATTAGCGGTCCCCGGTCTCGTCGGACCCGCCCCCGTCCGTCGGCGGGTCGAACTCCGTTCGGGCGACGGGGAACGCTCCAGGCCCGGGGTCGGCCCCGGCGCCGGTGCGGCGGAACGCCCGCCGGTAGGCGTCGATTTTCCGGTAGAGGAAATACCCCAGCGCCCCGTCGTAGACGATGACGAAGCCGATGAACAACACCCCCTCACCCACGGGCAGGACCCCGCCGAGCGCGGGCAGGTGGGTGACAGCGGCGTTGTACGTCCCGTGGGCGAACGCCGCGAGGAGCAGGCCCTTGGTTGCGGTGGCGCCGCCGCGCTCGGGGTTGAACTTCGCGAGCCCGAGGTAGTAGCCCGCGAAGGCGGAGTAGATGACGTGGCCCGGCCCGGCGAAGCTCCGGACCGCCGCAATACGGAACGTGTCGACGACGACGCTCCCGTCGGCCCCGAGCCGGAGGACGTTGTTCGTGATGTAGGCGGCGTTCTCGATGGTGGCGAAACCGAGCCCGGCCATCGCGCCGTACACCGCCCCATCGACGACGGCGCCGAACGCGGCGCTCCGATAGGCGCCCAGCCGGACGGCCAGCAGCTTCACCGTCTCCTCGGCGGGGCCGACGACGAGGAAGTAGAGGAGGACCAGCCCGACGCCCTCGCCGACGCCGGCGGCGCCGAGCACGACGCCGAGCACCCCGCCGAGCGCGCCGTTCAGCTCGGCGGCGAACCCGGCGAACAACATCCCCAACAGGAAGGTCGCGACGAGCCCCGAGAGCGGCTGTCGACCGGTGACGTCCAGGCGCCACACGTAGGCCGCCAGCCCGAAGGCGGGCATCGCGGAGAGCAGAATGTACGCGCCGACGACGGGCTGGCGGCCAGCGACCGCGGCCGTCAGCGCCAGTTGCCCGGCGAGTATCAGCGCCGCGAACAGAACGAGGAGGGCGCGCCACCCGGCCGCGGCCACCCGGTGGACGACGGCGGCGACCCGGTCGAGGATGGTCCCCTCCGTGGGGTAGACCACACCCCGAAGCCCGTCGTCGCTTTCGTCGGCGACCCGCTGTACGGGGTCGCGACCGTCCGCCATGTGTTCGCTTTTCGCCCCCGGAAGTATGACAGTTGCCCACTCGGGGCGGCGGCCCGGCCGGCTCCGCGTGTCGCGTCCGCTCCCGGGGTCCCGCATCGCGGCCGGCGTATCGCGTGCTCCCGCGTACTCGTCACGCTGAAACCCCCGCCGCACGAAGAGCGGGTATGCTCTTCGACGCGCGAACCCGCAGCGCGCTCCGCGAGGCAGGCGTCGACGCCGACACTCTCCGCGAAATCGAGGACCGGGTTGCCGAGGAGACGGCCGAAACCGCGAGCGAGGTCGAGGCCTTCCTCGGCGGCGGCCCGGACGACCCCTCCCGGACGGTGTACTCGGATATGGACCTCACCCACTCGAACGACCCGTATCCCGAACACGACCTGCGCTACGTCGACCTGTTCACACACAGCCAGGACGTCCGCGGGTTCGTCCGCTTCGACACCTGGGGCGCCTACGTCGAAGGCGCTCGCGTCATCGACGACGACGTGGTCGAACTCGAACTCGGCCCCACCGTGAACGGGCGCGTCCGCTTCGCGCACGGCAGGGAGGCGCTGGAATGAGCGGTCCGGAGGGCGACGACGGCGGGCCGGAACTGACCGTCCGCGTTCGGGGTATCTACGCCACCGCGCTCACCGCGCGCTTCGAGGACGCGGGCTTCGAGGTCGTGAACGCCTCGCCACCCATCCGCGAGCGCTTCGAGACGGGGTTCGACACGGCGGAGCCGGCCGCGATGGTCTGGACCAGCCGGGACCGCCAGGGCGTCGAGCTCTCCGGAGCGGACATCGCGGGTCTCCGGGCGTCACTCGCCGATGTCGGGGACGATGCCTTCGTCTGGAACGACCCGCTCGCCCGGGGCGCGGTCTTCGACGCCCGCGTCGAACGCACCCTCGGGGGCGGCGCCGTCCTCGAAACCGGGCACGGGGAGGCGTATCTCCCGTTCTCCGAATCGGAGGAACGAATCGACGAGGGCGACGAACACCGGGTCCGAATCACCGAGCCAGCGCCGCCGTGGGGGTCGAACCGGGCCGAGGCGACCACCGAACTCCGGACCGAGGGCGAGGTCGCCACGCTCGTCCGCGGCGTGGACGCGACGGTCGCCGGGACGCCCGACGGTGACCCCGAAAACGAGCTCGCGCGCCTGACCGAGCTCCTGCCCACCGACGTCCCCGAGGGGTGGGGCGTTCGCTGGGAGTACGGCGCCGACGAGGCGGGCATGGACGCCTTAGGCGACGCGCTCGAAACGGCCCGCGAGCGGGCGAGCACCCTCGATTCGGCGCTCGGTTCGCCGGTCGAAGCGGTCCGCGAGGTCGTTTCCCTCCGCGAGACGGTCTGGGTCTGGTTCGGGCGCGAGAGCCGCTTCGCCCTCGACGCCGAGCGCCGGCGCGCGGCGCCGACGATGGCCGGCCATCACCGGACGAAGGCCGCCGCCGCGGGCGCCAGCGACGCCGTAGACTTCGTCGAGCGCATCGACCCCCCCGACGAATTCCCCCGCGAGGCCGTGCTCTCGCAGTTCGGCCCGGGCGAAGGCGAATCGGTAGCTATCGAACACGGCAAGCCCGACGGCCGGCTCATCACGCTCGGCCGGGGAACGGTAACGGAGGCCGACCCCGAATCGGGCTCCGTGACGGTCGAGCGCGAGATGACCGCCGGGGGGTCCTACGACGCCCTCGACGTCCCTCGGGAGGCGGGCGACGTGGCGGTGACGAAGTTCAAGGAGGGGAGAATGTGGTATCCGACGGTCTACCGCGGCGACGGTGGCAAACTCAGGGGGACGTATCTCAACATTTGCACGCCCGTCGAGCTGTTCCCGGACGCCGCACGATACATCGACCTGCACGTCGACGTCATCAAACACGCCGACGGCGAGGTCGAGGTCGTCGATGAGGACGAGTTGGAGGACTCGGTCGATGCGGGCCACACGCCCGCGGCGCTCGCGGAGCGGGCGCTGGACGTGGCGGAGCGGGTGGCCGAGGGCGTGCGCTGATACGCGATGGGCGCGCGAACGAGCGCCGACCGTGATTGGCGCGCGAGCGAGTGCCCATCTCGGAACGCGCTTAGAAGGACCCCTCGAACGGGTCGGCAGGCAACCGGAGCTCGTCGAGGCCGGGGAGGTGTTTCACGTTCACGACTACCTGCATGTCTCCCGTGACGGGCGCACCGGCACAGGAGAGGCGGATGCCGCGCTCGACCATTTCCTCGGAGAGGATGTGGTCGCCGGGCAGCGACATGTCCCCCTCCATGACCGCGACGGCGCAGTTCGCGCACGCGCTCCCCCGGCAGGCGTAGGGCCACGACAGGCCGTGGTCCTCGGCGGTTTCGAGGAGGGGCTTGTCGGTCCGGACGGTCATGGTGCCGTAGTCTCCCGGGCTCAAACCGGCGGCGGCGGCCTTCTCGAAGAGGTCCTCGTCCCCGATGTCCCAGCCGTTGTCGGTGACGGCGTCGTAGTCCAGATACTCGACGGTCGCCGTCTCCGGCTCGTCGGCCTCGGGTTCCTCGTTCGCGGCCGTTCCGCCGGGCGCCCTGGTCCCCGGCTCGGACGCGGTCCGCGCGGCGTCCCCCGTGCTCGCGGCTCGGGCGGCGTCCGCGTCGTCGCCGTCGTCGAAATCCGGTTCCGGAGCCGCCACGTCTCCCGCCGTGACCTCCTCGTAGGCCTCCCGAACCCGTCGGAACTCCGCCGCCGACCCCCCCTGGTCGGGGTGGCTCTCCTTGATCCGCTCGCGGTACGCCGCCTCGATGGCGTCGTCGTCGGCGCCGGGTTCGACCTCCAGAACGTCGAAGGGCGAGTCCACACAACCGCGTAGGCTCCCGATACAATAACTCCCTCGAACTGGGGTAGTTCTGCCAAATGGAGTCGGGAACCCCGCTTCGTCGCCGGCTCGACCCACGGAGTCTCACTCGAAGCAACCACCAGTACAATTGAAACGTTGCTCTCTGGCATCGACCCGCACACAATCGCCGCGTCTCGCTTTTCAGCCGTATCTAAACGCCACCTCGGCGAGGGTCAGCAAAACTAAGTTCCCTCGTCGCCCCGTTCGATTAAATGGCGTACTTCGCGGGTGTCGACCTCGGGGCGACGAACGTTCGGGCGGCCGTCGCCGACGGCGAGGGGGAGATACTGAACGTCGACCGGCGGGCGACGCCGAACGGCCCCGCCGGGATTCACATCACCGAAGCCGTCCTCGACTGCGTCCGCGCAGCCTGTGCCGGCGCGGACCTCGACCCGAAGGTCGTGGAGGCCGCCGGTATCGGCAGTATCGGCCCTCTCGACCTCGCTGAGGGGACCATCCAGGGCCCGGCGAACCTAGACGTCGGGACCATCCCGCTGGTCGGGCCGCTCCAGGAGCTCATCGACTCGGAGCGGGTCTACCTCCACAACGACACCAACGCCGGCGTCATCGGCGAGCGCTACTTCTCCGATAGGAACCCCGACGACATGGTGTATCTCACCATCTCCTCGGGCATCGGCGCCGGTGTCTGCGTGGACGGACAAGTGCTCAGCGGCTGGGACGGCAACGCCGGCGAGGTGGGCCACATGGTTGTCGACCCCGACGGCGCCATGGAGTGTGGCTGTGGCCGCGCGGGCCACTGGGAGGCCTACTGTTCGGGGAACAACATCCCCCGCTACGCCGAGCACCTCCACGAAACCGAGGACCTCGCAACGAGCCTCCCCGTCAACACTGAGGGCTTCGACGCGGTCGACGTCTTCCGGGCGGCGGGCGAGGACGAGCTCGCGGACCGAACCATCGAGCGCGTCGGCGAGTGGAACGCGGTCGGCGCGACGAACATCGCGCAGGCCTACGCCCCGCTCGTCATGTACGTAGGCGGTGCCGTCGCGCTGAACAACACCGAACTCGTGCTCGACCCCGTTCGGGAGGCGCTCTCCGAGACGGTGTTCAACAACGTGCCCGAAATCCAGCTCACGACGCTCGGCGACGATGTGGTGCTGAAGGGCGCGGTCGCGTCGGCCCTGACGGGGGGGACCGGCGACCGGACGCAGAGCGTGTGAGGAACGGGTCCGACTCGAACCGACCCGGCGCTCGTCCGCGCCACGCTTTTCGTCTTCGACCGACCCGGCGCTCGTCCGCGCCGGGTCCGTCTTCTCACACTCGGTCGGCTGACGCACGACCGAGCGGTTCACACTCGGACGCTCGTCCGCGCGTCCGAGCGGTTCACTCCATCTCCTCACCGTCCCCCATCCAGCGCAGGCCGTCCGCCCGGTAGCCGTCGAACTCGCCGCTCGCTATCTCCCGTCTGATCTCCTCGTGGGTGTCGTCGTCGATGCGCACCAGATGGCAGAGCGGGTGGCCCGGTAGGGCGAGGGGGTTCTCCAGCACGCCGAGGAGAAGACCGTCGAACGGCGCCGTCACGGCGTGCTCCTCGCGGCCGAAGTGGTCGCTGATGGTGCAGACGGCCTCGCCCTCGCGGACGACGGGGTGGGGGCCCCATTTCATTTCCACGAGCCCACCCTGGTCCGCGCGGAGCCACGTCTTCTCCCGCTCGGCGTCCACGACGCGGCGCCAGCCCGGGTAGTCGGCGGCCGCGTCGGGTAGGCAGTTCAGCGCCGCGAGCGCGCTCTTGACTCCGGCGACGGCGCGGTCGATGAGCGCGCGCTGGAAGCGGTGAGCCTTCCCCATCTCCACCGTGAGCGTAGGGGTTCCGTTCCTGGTCGCACACCCCCGCAGGGAGCCCTCCTCGCCCGCGCCGTTGAGGACGATGTTCGCGCCGAACGCCTTCGCGAGCCGCTCGGCGCCCTCGCTTTCGGTGTCCGCGCGGACGTGGTACATCGTCGTCCGGTTTCGGGTGGAAGTGTGGAAATCGAGACCGAAATCGCAGGGACGGACGAACGTCTCGAAGACCTCGTTCGCGATGCGCTCGGCGGTGTTCGAGCGCGCCCGCCCCGGGAAGCAACGGTTGAGGTCCTGATCGTAGATGGGAATATCTCGGGTTTGGGCCTGAAAGCCCGGGACGTTCAGGACGTGGAGACAGACGAGCGTGCCGTGAATCTCGGTGGGTTGGTAGCCCGATGCGACCTCTTGGAGAACTTTCACGCCGTTGAGTTCGTCGCCGTGGAGCGCCGCGGAGAGAAACACTACAGGACCGTCGTGGGCCCCGTTGATGACGGTCACCGGGATTTCGACGGGGTCGCCGAGATAGGTTTCGCTCACCTCGTGGCGGAAGTGGCGCTTCTCGCCGGGCGCCACCGCCGCGTCGTAGCGGAACGGGTCTGGCATACCTCTCCGGAGCCAGCCCGATGACAAAAGCCTATCACCCGGACCCGAAGCCATTTGGGCGCCAGCGCGCTAGGGAGTCCTATGACAACCGAGGCCGACCGGATGAAGGCCAAGGCCGAGCGCATCCGCGAGGGGGTCGAGGAGTGGCTCGAAGCCGAGATGCCCATCGTCCGGATGCACGGCGGAACGAGCGCCGTCCGCGAGGTGGACCCCGGGGCCGGCCGTGTCGTCGTGGAGCTCGGCGGCGCCTGTTCGGGCTGTGGCGTGTCCGGGCGAACCACCCAGAACATCAAACTCGAACTCGCGAAGGAGTTCGACGAGCTCAACGACGTGGTCGTCCGTACCGGAGGGAGTTCCGAGGGGACGCCGTGGGGCCAGGACAACCACGGTGAGTCCTTCATGGGCATCGACCGAAACGAGGGCGGGCGGGGCGGGCGCGGCGAGTCGTCGAGTCTGTAATCGCTCTTTGTCCTTCAGGCGAGCTTTTGTTCTCCCCTACCCACTGACCTGTATGGAAAGACGCACCTTTCTCGCGACAACCGGCCTGAGCGCCGCCGCGCTCGCCGGTTGCACTGCCCCGAACGGCTCCCCAGAAAACGGGACGAGGGACCCCGGCTCTCCGGCCTCGCTCACGAACCCGAGTTTCGAAAACGATCTTGAAGGGTGGACGGTCGGCCGCGACCTCCCCACCGACCCGAACACGGGCGACCCGGTCGAAACGAACGCCACGACCACCGGGGAGCGCGCGAGCGACGGCGAGCGCTCGCTTGCGTTGTTCATCAACGGCCTCCAGGACGACGGCACGCTCTGGGTCGAACAGTCCGCCGCGCTGGGCGAGGCCGAAACCCTCGCCTTCGACATCTACAGCCCGGAAGCGTCGTTCAACACCCGAGTCAAGGCCGCCGCCTACACGGGCGAGGGCGGCGAGTTGGTCGAGGAGGACTTCGATACCACGGAGGCCGCGGACGGCCACGAGGGCTGGCAGACCTTCGAGTACGACGTCTCATCGGAGGGCGAGGGCGCGGTCGCGGTCGGCGTCAGCATGGTCTGGGAGACGGAGCTGACGACGCTCGTGGACAACGTGCGGTTGCGCTGAGCTTCGGGGACGAACTACTGTTCCACGCAGTAGTCGACGAAGTTCCGCAGAATTCGCAGGCCCGTCTCGCCGCTCTTCTCCGGGTGGAACTGCGTGCCGAAAACGTTGCCCCGGTCGTTCGAAACTACCGAAGCGAAGTCGATTTCGTAGTCGGTCGTCGCCACGACGGCCGCCTCGTCGTCGGGCACCGCGTAGTAAGAGTGGACGAAGTAGGCGTGTTCACCATCGACGCCGTCGACGAGCGGGTGCTCGCGTTCCACATGCAACTCGTTCCAGCCCATGTGGGGCACCTTCTGACCCTGGTCGAAGCGGACGTTCTTCCCCGGAATCAGGTCGAGACCGGCAGCGTCGCCCTCGCCGGCGCGCTCCGACTCCTCGCTCTCGGAGAGGAGCATCTGCATCCCGAGACAGATGCCGAAGAGTGGTTTTCCGTCCGCCGCGGCGTCGGCGAGGGCGTCCCGGAAGGGTCCGGCGTTCTCCATCCCCTCGGCGAACGCGCCGACGCCCGGCAGGACGACGCCGTCCGCGCGGTCGATGGCGCCCGGGTCGTCCTCGATTTCGACGCTCGCGCCCGCCCGTTCGAGGCCCCGCGTGACCGAGCGGAGGTTGCCGAGGCCGTAGTCCACCACGACGACCTCCGCGGCGGTCTGCGTGCTCATACCCCGTTCTTCGTCGGGCCGTGCAAAGCGTTTGCCATCGGAGCGAAGCTTGGGGGACGCCCGCGACACGGCTCGCCCGATGTCGCCGGCGGTCCCGCTCGCGGTCACTCAGTTCGTTCGAGCGTCCCCGTCTGCGAGCAACCCGAACAGCCGCTCCCTGAGTTCCGCGGGCGTGGCGGCGACCTCGCTCACGCCCTCGATTCGCTCCGCCGGGGCGTCGCGGGCGAAGCGCACGACCGTACAGCCCGCCGCGCTCGCGGCGCCGATGCCGTGTTCGGAATCCTCCACGACCAGACAGTCCGCGGGCTCGACCCCGAGGAGTTCCGCGGCGTGCTCGTAGATGTCCGGGTCCGGTTTGCCCGGGCCGTCGATGTCATCGGCGCTCACGACGGCGTCGGGTTCGAGGCCGAAACGCTCGACGACCTGCTCTATCCACGGCGTCGGCGCGGAGGAGACGATGGCGACCTTCAGGCCCCGCTCCCGGAGCGCCTCGAACAGCCCCCGCGCGGCCGGGGTGAGCGTCACTTCCTCGTCGTACACTCGCTCGCTGGCCTCCTCGAACGCCCGGAGGTAGGGCTCGGCTCCGCCCTCGAGCCCGTAGGTCGCGTGAAGGTCCTCGACGCCCTCGCGGTAGTTCCGGCCGGCCACCTCCTCGATGCCAGGCTCGCCGTCGGCGCCGGCGAACACCTCTTCGCGCCAGAAGTCCCGCCAGTACGGTTCGGAGTCGACGAGTACGCCGTCCATGTCGAAGAGGACGGCCGCAAAGCGTGGCATACTACTACTGGGGGTTCCACCCCAATGACCGTTGCGCCTCCGCCGGCGGTCTCAGAAGTCGCCCAGACTCGACTGCCCGCTCTCCGCGCCGGCGACGGTCGCGGCCTTCTCGATGGTCGAGCGGAACGTGGAGCGCTGGCTCCGGTCGTAGAGCGTCGCGGCGGGGTGCACACAGACGAGCACGTCCCGGCGCTCGCCGCCGAGTCGGACCGTTTCGATGGTGCCGGCCTCGTTCGTGACGGCGACCGACCGGTCCAGAACGTGTTCGCTTGGGACCTTCCCCATCGCCACAATCAGTTCCGGGTCGACGCAGTCGAGTTCGTGTTCCAGATGGGGCCGGCAGTTCGACAGCTCTTCCCCAGTCGGGTCGCGGTTCTCCGGCGGCCGACACCGCGCGCAGTTGGTGATGCGGATGTCCGCGCGCGCCAACCCGACCTCGCGGAGCGCCTCCTCCAGCACGTCGCCCGAGCGCCCCACGAAGGGCTCGCCTTCCTCGTCCTCGTTCGCGCCGGGGGCTTCGCCCAGAAAGCAGAGGGCCGCGTCCTCGGGTCCGACGCCGTTGACGATGCGCGAACGGGACGCACAGAGCTCCGGACACCGCTCGCAGGCCGTCACGTCGGCCCCGTCGCGGGTAAACTCGCTCATACCCGTTCGCCGGGCGCGAGCGCCTTCACTATTCACTTCCGTGCCGGTAGTTCTCGCCCGCCCGCGCCGCGAGGCGGGCCACCCGGAGGGGTTCCGGGCGGCCGCCCTCGGGCGTGAACTCACGGACGACGTCGGCGGGCGTCACGCGCTCGCCGTCGAAGCCGCAGGCACGGACGAAGCGCCGCTCGCCGTTCACGGTGAGAGCCTCACGCTCGGGTTGGCGGCGATACGTCTCTCGGCGCTCCTCTAACTCGTCCCCGGAGAACTGCTCGCGGAGCGCCCCCTCCAGCCCGGGACTGTCCTCGAAGGAGACGGAGAGGACGGGCACGCCGGCACTCCGCTGAACTGCCCGCAGGTTGACGACGTTGAACCACGCCGGCGCGATGCCCGCGAGAAGGAGGAAGCGCACGTCCTCGCGACCGGCGTCCTCCCAGAGTTCGCTTACTGCCCGGGTCGCGTCGGTGCCGCCGACCGTGCACTCGCGGAACGCCATCCCCTCGACGACCCTGTCGGCGCGGACGACGGCGCCACAGAGGGTGGAGCGCTCGTCACGGTAGGATTCGGCGACGCCGAGCGCCCGCGTACCGGGCCTAATCGTCCTTGATGTTCTGCAGCCGGTCCACGAGCTCGTCGTTGCTGGCTTCGAACTCGAACTCCACGTCGCCTTCGTGGGCGTGTTCCTCGTTCTCGACGCCCCCGTCGATATCCGTGTCCAGGTTCTGGTTCTCCTGTTCGGATTCGTCGTAGCTACCGAATCCCATACGCGTCCGTCTACCGTGTTCGGACGGAAAAACTCCCCGCCGGTTGTTCATCGTTTTACACGTCGCGGGTGCGGCGTCCGCTCGCTCACATAGATGTCGCGTTCGCTTTCGGAGCCGGATTCGACCGACCCAGCGCTCGTCCACCCCAATCCACTCGTCTTCGACCGACCCGGCGCTCGTCCGCACCAGTCCACTCGTCTTCGACCGACCCGGCGCTCGTCCGCGCCAGTCCACTCGTCTTCGACCGACCCGGCGCTCGTCCGCGCCGGGTCCGTCTTCGCCCCCCGCGATTAAGGCCCTCGCGCCCCCGCTTCCGGGTATGGACGTGTACAACCTCACCGAGGACGCGGAGACCTTCACCTGCAACGCCTACCTCGCGGTCGAGGGTGACGCGGCGACAGTCGTCGACCCCGGGTCGATGGACGGCGTCGTCGCCGAAATCGAGGCCCACGTCGACGACCTCGACACGGTGGTCATCACCCACCAACACGAGGACCACGTCGAGCAGCTCCCCGCGGTCGTGGAGGCCTTCGAGGGCATGGAGGTGTACGCCCACGACGAACACATCCTCCGGACGCACGGAATCGAGGACGCCGACGAGGTGCCCATCGCCGGCGAGCCCTTCGAGGCGGTCTACACGCCAGGCCACGCCGATGACCACCTCTCCTTCTTCTCGCAGGAGGCGCTGTTCTCCGGCGACGCCGTGGTCCACGACGACGGCGCCTTCGAGGGCGGGAGCTTCGGCCGGACCGACATGGCTGGGCAGTCCCGCGACGCGCTCATCGACGGCATCGAGCGCCTGCTCGCCCGGCTCCCCGACACGGTCGAGGACATGTATTCGGG
>JBEQBK010000018.1:22520-22906 GCA_041639855.1 Halobacteriaceae archaeon
TTCTCAATAGATCCTTTGAAACGAACGCCTGATGTTGGCCTATTACCAATCCGATAGCCCATCGGTGAGATCCCCCCACGCGATAAGGCAGATGTAGTTCATCACGACGCCGTACTCACGCCGCGGGTATTCTGCGCCATGTAACCACTGATTACGTCGGTTATACAGATTTTCGTATACCGAATTAACATCCCAGTCGTAGAAAGCCGCAACATGCTCCCGCATACGCTCCAACCGTTGTTGAAGCTCGTCATCAGCGGCCACGCTCTCAAAGTGTTTAAGCAAATCGTGAATGCTTGATACGTATTTTTCACCGTCCCCGGTTACTTCGCCATATTTCTGAAGTACAACCTCACGCCCCGTCTTGATTGTCCCATCTGATTCAA
>JBEQBK010000018.1:22916-23652 GCA_041639855.1 Halobacteriaceae archaeon
GAGCAAATGGACTTGATAAGCCCCTCTAAGAGAGGATATGCTAGGTACGTCGCAAGACCATCACTCTGGTCCAAAATGAGAGACTGGACCCACATCTTTGACCACTGTTCGTACTCTCGGCTTGGAACAAACGAACACGTCATAAGACACACGAGCCATTCCAGCCGCTCAATAAACTCTGGTGGGAAGGAACTCTCGTCGCCGTCTCTTCTAATGGTCTGAAGTGTTTCCCGCCAGTACTGATGATGGTCTTCAGTTAACTGCACCTTTAGAACATCGGTTAGTCCAAGTGGCATCTTTGCCATGGTTGGTGCACCTAGTTCGGCCACGTTGGGGAGTTCAGCGTTGTGCTCCAACAGAAGTTCCCGTTCCAAGGCGCCTTCATTACCTTTTGCTACGATGTGCTGATTCTCTTGAGCGGAGAACTCAGTTGGCGCCCGGTCGCCCCCGGGGACGCTTATCATCCCCTCCTCGATGTAGCGTTTAGCGTATTGCTGATAATTCTCGTATATTTCCTCCCAGCCTGTTTCCATAATATATGAACATATAGAACGATTATCAAATTATCGCTATTTGCAGACCAGTTAGCTTCGCATTCCTACTGAACGGGTGTTTCAAACGCCATGCCAGATGAAAAACGTGCTGTGGTGACAGAGCAATCGCTACGGTGCTGTCGCGGAGAAGCGCCGCGGAGCCAACCGCGCCGGTTTCAGAAGTACCAAGCTGGTGTTGAAGC
>JBEQBK010000019.1:0-23263 GCA_041639855.1 Halobacteriaceae archaeon
CGACCACCCCGGTCCGTACGACTTCAACGACAACGGCGAGGTCGACGCCGACGACGCCGTCGAACTGTTCCGCGAAATCGTCTCGACCGACCGCACCGGCCCGGGAACGGCCGTCGCGACCGGCGGCGGCGCGCGCGTCGCGTCGGCCGCGGTGGACGCCGACGCCGAGGGACCGACGGTTCGGCTCTCGGACGTGACGCTCGGCCCGAACGGGACGGCGAGCGCGGCGTTGCGACTCTCGAACGCGCCGGACGGACTCTCCGGCTTCGACGTGCGCGTCAGCGCGGGCAACGGGAGCGTCGTGAACGTCACCGGCGTGACGGTGACCGAGCGCTTCCAGCCCAGCCTGAGCGCCGTCGGCGCGACCAACCGGACTGCCCGTGCCGCGGGCGCCGACTTCGGGGCGAACGTCGAGCCGGGCGCCGAGAACGTCACGCTCGGGACGGTCTCGCTCGCCGGCGTCGCGGCGGGTGAAACGGAACTCGACGTCCACGTCGCCCGGGCCGACGACGACAGCGGGGGCGCCATCGCCCCGGCCGGCACCGACGCGTCGGTCATCGTCGCGCCGAACCGGCTGCCGGGCGTCCGGGCGTTCACGTCCGCGGTGACGACACACGTTGGTGCCCCGACGCGTATCGCGGGCGTCGCGTCCGACCCCGACGGGTCGGTGACGAACGTCTCGCTCGTGCTCCCGGACGGGAGCGTCGTCGGCGCCGGCACCGAGAGTGAGTGGGCCAGCGAGGTCCGCTTCGGGAACTCGACGTGGAACGACGGACGCTACGAGCGGGTTCCGGTGCGAGCCCGAGCCGTCGACGACGACGGCGCCGCGAACGCGACCGTCGTTCGGGCCCGAGTGTTCATCGCCGGCGACGCGACCGGCGACGGCGCGGTCGACGTCTTCGACGCCGTCACCGTCGGTCGGGACTGGGGCGCCGGGGACGGCGTCGCGGACATGAACAACGACGGCGAGGTCGGGGTCGAGGAGGCCGCACTCCTCGGGCGGAACTGGGAGGAGACCGCGGGCTAGGGTCGCGGGTCGGCCATTCCCTCTTTCACGCCGAGATGCACCAAGAGAACGTTCACCGGGTAGGCGGCGGCGAGCCCGACGGTGAGCGAGAATATCAGGGCGGCCCAGAAGAGCGGCTCCCCTATCCGTGCCTCGCCGGCGAGCCAGACGTCCGTGCCGATGGCCGCGATTTCCATCACTGTGATGGAGGGCGTCTCGCTGTAGAGCGCGTCGGCGAACGCCTCCCCGAAGCCGACGCCCTCCTGCATCAGCGGGCCGACCGTGAGCGCGAAGCCGGCGACGTACGCGCAGGCGAACGTGCCCCCGACGACGTACAGCGAGGGGAGCGCGAGCAGGCCGGCGGTGACGGTGACGCCGACGACCTCGCCCATCCCACAGCCCGAGTAGCAGTGTGCGACCGAACGGGCGGCCCGCCGCCAGAGACCGTCCCGGGGAATCTGCTTTCGCCCCGCGCGCCAGTAGACCGCGAGGCCGATGGGGCCGGAGTAGAGGGTCGTGAGGCCCCAGACGAGTTTCATTAGGGGCGCGATATGCGCGTTGTTCGTCCGGAGGTCCCACAGCAGAACCGACAGCGACCCGAACACGAGCACCGCCCAGACGGCCAGAAACGCCGGGTCCGTCAGGGTGGTTCGCAGGGCACTTTCCACGCTCATCGGACGGGGGAAACGCCGGCGCCGAAAAGAGCGTTCGGGCCGCTCAGATATCGACCGATTCCTTCGCCTCGGCGACGAACGACTCGACGTCGATTGCCTCGCCCGTCTCCGCGCTCTCGATGGCCGCGAAGACGAGGACCATCGAATCGAGGTTCGCGCGGGCGTGGGTCGGCATCGGCTCGCCGCCCGCACACCAGTCGGCGAACTGTTCGACGAGCCAGGCGTTGCCCCACTTCCCTTGCTCGTCGAGTGGGAGTTCCTCGCCGTCCTCGAAGCGCGTGTTGCCGAGACAGCCCTCCTCGGCCTCTTCGTAGGGGTGCCGGCGGAGTTCGTGGCCGTCGAGGACGAGGGTCGCGTCCCGACAGTCCGCGCGGATGTGCTCGTCGCCCCAGCCGTTGAGCATCGCGGCGTTCGTGTTCGTCCCCTCGTAGACGACGCTGGTGCCGTTCTCCATGATTATCTGGACGTTCGCGTTCGGGTCGCCCTTGAACTCGGAGAAATCGGGGTTCCAGGAGTGACAGAACACCGTCTCGGGGGTCTCGCCCGCCATGTCGGCGAGCAGGTCGAGGTGGTGGACGGCGCCGTCGACGAGCAGGGGGTAGGTGTCCGCCTCCCACTCGTAGAGGCGCGGGCCGGCCCACGAGCCGTAGGAGCGGGCGTTCACGGCGTAGCGGCCGTAGATGTTGTCGGCCGGGCCGTTCTCGTCCGTTCCGATGCGCCGGCGCAGGGTGGTGATGTCCTCCCGGAAGCGATGGGTCATGGTGACGCCCATCTTCGTATCCGAGCGCTCGACCTTGCGGACGATGCGGACCGCGCCCTCCATCGTGTCCGCGAGGGGTTTCTCGGAGACGATGTCGAGGTCGTGTTCGATGCAGCGGTCGACGAGGCCCTCTCTGACGTGGGGCGGGACGACGAGTGCCGCGGCGTCCGCGTCGACCGACTCGAACGCCGTCTGGACGTCGGTGTAGCAGTCCTCGTCGGTCAAATCGAGCGCGTCGGTGGCGTTGTCGAGGGCGTCCTCGTTCATGTCCACCGCCGCGACGACCTCTACCGTTCCGTCCTCGACGTTCGGCGGGAGGAAGTCACGGACCCACACCTCTCCCTGCCCGCCGGTACCGACCTGAATGAGTCGCTGTGTCATACGATGAAGGGTCCGGGGGAGCGCATGAAACTGACGGTGGTCGTCTCCGTGTGCCGCTTCGTCCCGGTAGGCTAAAGTTCGACCCTCCGGTACGGGCGGGTGAGGGCCCTTAGCTTAGTCCGGTATAGCACTCGGCTCATAACCGAGCGGTCGGTGGTTCAAATCCGCCAGGGCCCATCCTTCGAGGAACGGAGTGACGAGTAGTGATGGGTCCGTGATTTGAACCAGGGAGCGGAGCGGCACGACCAAGGTTCAGAATCCGCCAAGGCCCATCCGAATCCCCCCAAGCGTTCCGACTCCCCCATCACAACATCCGTACTTTCATACCCGCCAGTTGCGACGTGACGCCCGTGTCGCGTCTCGTCATCGTCTGTGGGCTGCCCGGCGTCGGGAAATCGACCGTCGCCGAGAGGGTCGCCGAGCGGCTCGGCGCCGAGCACCTCCGAACCGACGCGGTCCGCAAGGAGATACGCTCGACCCCCAGATACGACGCCGATGAGTCCAGGCGGGTGTACGCGGCGCTCGTCGACATGGCGCGCGAGCGCCTCGAAGCCGGTGAGGACGTCGTCCTCGATGGCACCTACGGCACGGCGAAACACCGAGAGTGGGCCCGCTCGGTCGCCGCCGAACTGGACGCCGCGTTCGCCGTCCTGCGGGTCGAGTGCGAGGAGGCCGTCGCGACCGAGCGCATCGCGACCCGCGAGGGCGACGTGAGCGACGCGACGCCGGAGACGTTCTACGAGATACGCGCTGGGTTCGACGCGCCCGAAAGTGACGCCGTCATCGACAACAGCGGCGACCGGGCGGCGACGGCGCGCCAGCTGGACGCTTGGGCGAGCGAGTTCGCGTCGAAAACGGGGAGATAGAGCGGGCGGGAGCCGACGTGGGGCCTGGTCCGGCTCCCGTGCCGAACCAGCCGGGGGACTGTCGTTGTTCTTGTCACGATTCCCAGCGCCCGGGAGAGCGACGACCGTTTAGCCGATGCGACACACCGACCGGTATGAGCAACGCGCGCGCCGTCTGCGTGGCGGACGACCGAACCGGAGCGGGCGACGCCGGCGACCGCTTCGCCGAGCGGGGCTACCGGACGGTCGTCGGACCCGTCGGCACCGAGGCGGAGGTCGCCGTCGTCGACACCGACAGCAGATACGCCGCACCCGAGGTCGCGGCCGAGCGGGTGCGGGACGCCGTCGCGGCGTATCCCGAGGCGCTCGTCTACAAGAAGGTCGACTCCACCCTGCGAGGGAACGTCGCGACCGAGGCGGCCGCGGCGCTCGACGCCTCGGGCGCCGCGCTCGCACTCGTCGCGCCCGCGTTCCCCGCGGCCGGCCGGACGACCGTCGAGGGGACCCACCTCGTGGACGGAACGCCGGTCGCGGCGAGCGCGGCCGGCGCGGACCCGACGCGGCCCGCCGCGACGTCGTCCCTGCCAGAGCTGCTGGCCGACGCCGGCCCGGTCGCGCACGTCGACCTCGAAACCGTGGTGGAAGGCCCGGGCGCCGTTCGGGACGCCCTCGACGCCGCGGCCGATGCGGAGGACGCGCCGCTGGTCGCCTGTGACGCGACCCGCGGAGAGCACCTGGAAACGCTGGCTGCGGGCGCGACGCGTCTCGACGAATCGGTGTGTTACGTCGGGAGCGCCGGGCTCGCGGGGCACGTCCGCATCGGAGCGTCCGGCCCGACAGTCGGCGTCGTCGGGAGCGTTGCGAGCGAGTCGCTCGCCGGGGTCGCCGCCCTCGACTGCGTCGTCGAGCTGGATGCCCCCGCGCTCTTCGGGGAGGGAGAGCCGATTTCGGCGACGGCCCACCGCCTCGCCGACCGCCTCGACGCCGGTGAGGACGCCGTGCTCACGGCCGCTCGGGAGAGCGGGGACGTGCGCGCGACGCTCGATGCCGGGCGCGAGAGCGGCTACACGGACGAGGAAGTCCGGAACGCCGTCGGCGACGCGCTCGCACGCTGCGCCCGTGGAGCCGTCGAGCGCGCCGCGGCGGAGCCGAGTGGGCTGTTCCTCGCCGGCGGGGAGACCGCCAAACGAACCTTAGACGAGCTCGGAGCCGACGGCGTCGAGCTGGCGGGACGACCCGTCGAGGCGGGCGTTCCGCTCGGGCACGTTCGTGGCGGGCTCCTCGGGGGCGCGCCGGTCGTCACGAAGGCCGGGGCGTTCGGGGACCGGGAGACAATCCTTAGGTGTCTCGGCGCTCTCTCCCGGCACGATGGCCGCTAACCCGCGGGTCGCGCTCACGATGGGCGACCCGGCAGGCATCGGTGCCGAGGTACTCGTCAAGGCGTATCCCGACTTGCTGGCCGACGCGCGGCCAGTCGTCGTCGGCGACGCGAACGCGATGCGCCACGCCGTCGAAGTCGCGGGCGTCGACCTGGGCGTGCGCGTCGTCGACGGCTTCGACGTCGAGCCCGGCCCCGATTCGATACCGGTTCTCGATTTGGACAACGTCGACGAGCTCGTCTACGGCGAGCTGCGAGAGGCGTACGGCGCGGCGAGCCTCGAATACGTCGAGCGCGCCATCGAGGCCGCCACGGCGGGCGAGGTCGACGCCATCGTGACGGCCCCGATCAACAAACAGGCGGTCCGGCTGGCCGGCGCGGAGCACGCCGGTCACACGGGGCTACTGGCCGAGCGCACGGACACCGAGGAGTACGCGATGTTGCTCATCGAGGGTGAGCTCCGAGTGAGCCACGTCAGCACGCACGTCCCGCTGCGCGAGGCCTGCGAGCTGGTCCGCACCGAGCGCGTGCGGACGACCATCGACGTGACTGCCGCTGCGCTGGCCGATTTGGGCATCGGGGATCCGACAATCGCGGTCGCGGGGCTCAACCCCCACGCGAGCGACGGCGGGCTGTTGGGGACGGAGGAAGCAAGCGAAATCGAACCCGCAGTCGACGGCGCGCGGGCGGCCGGCATCGACGCCGTCGGGCCCGAACCGCCGGACACGGTCTTCGCCCGCGCGGCGGGCGGCGAGTACGACGCCGTCGTCGCGATGTACCACGACCAGGGGCATATCCCGGTGAAGACTGCCGGCTTCGATTCGGAGGGCGTGCGCGGCGTGAACGTCACTATCGGCCTGCCGATTATCCGGACGAGCGTGGACCACGGGACGGCCTTCGACATCGCCGGCGAGGGCGTCGCGTCCGCCACGAGCGTGCGCGAGGCCGTCGCCGTGGCCGCGCGGATGGCGCGCAACCGCGCGTCGTAAGTCGAAACCCTTTTTCTTCGCTTGGTTCTCTTCTGAACTGCGCGCCGCCTTAGCTCAGACTGGGAGAGCACTCGACTGAAGATCGAGCTGTCCCCGGTTCAAATCCGGGAGGCGGCATACTTTTGCGGCGAGCAACTCGCGAGCCGCAACGTTGTCCCGGGCGGATTTGAACCACGGGAGTCGCAGCCGAGCGGAGCGAGGACCGTCTCCCGGAGGTTCACAATCCGGGAGGTGGCATCCCGATTCGACGCGATTCCCGTTCGAGAGGGTTACACACTCGACTGAAGACCGGGTTGTCCCCGGTCCCGCGAGCGGGCACCCGAAACGTTCATCGCGGTCGGCTCCGACGAAAAGAGCGATGACCGAGAGCCGAGCCCTCCGGTGCGCGATGGGAGTTTTCTACGCCGTCGCGGGCGTCTCGCACTTCCTCGTTCCCGACACCTTCGAGCGGGTCGTCCCGCCGCGCTTCCCGCGGCCACGGGCCCTGGTCTACCTCTCCGGCGTCGCCGAAATCGTCCTCGGCGTCGGGGTCCTCTTCGAGCGGACCCGCCGGGTCTCGGCGTGGGGGATAGTCGCCCTCCTCGTCGCCGTCTTCCCGGCGAACGTCTACGCGGCGACCGACGATGTCGCCGCGGAGCTGGCCCCCGAGCGCTTCGCGGGAGTGGCTCGAATCGCGACGTGGGTCCGACTCCCGATGCAAGCCGTCCTGATAGCGTGGGCGTGGCGCTACACGCGAACCGAGTAACGGCGTCGATTTTCGCGACCCGCTCCTCGTCCGTGAACGAAAGGAGCGCTCCGTTCCGGCTGATTCACCCGTCGTCGGGGATGCGTTCCGCTCCGGCCGTCAAACGTCGCGCTTCGCGGTGACGTTGCCGAGATACACCGCGTCGGCGATGACCTTGTACGTCGTGCCGAGAAGCCCGGCGTAGATGACCGCGACGCCGAACAGCGAGATGAGGCCACCGACCAGCGTGCCCCCGATGTTGGGGTCGGCGTACGGCCCGGTGCCGGCGGACGCGGCGGCGATTCCCCCGCCGATGGCCGCGATGATTCCGCCGACGATGCCGACGGCGAGGAAGTAGCCGAGCAGTTTGAACCCGTACTTGATACCCCCGGTTGTGCTGACAGTTTGGGCCACAGCCATCGGCTATTCTGCTCCGTCTAATACGTTCGTATCTCTTGCTCGCGGGAGGACAGAATCGAGTGACGTGCGCGCCGTCCGGCCGAGCGGAAGAGCGAGGGGAACGCCCCGGCTTAAAGCGCGGGGAGGATGTCAGCGCTGTGCCAGCGCGTCGTCGGGGTAGCCCGCGCGCCGGCGCGCCTCGTGACGCTCTTCCTCGGTGAGCCGGAACGGTTCGAGCTCCTCGTCCAGGTCGCCCAGCGCGGCCTTGCGCTCCTGGTGGGCTTCGAGGAACTCCGCGATTTTCTCGCCGGCGGCTTCCTTCATTTCGCCGCTCAGCAGGGTTCCCTCCCGATACTCGCGGGCCAGCTTCTCCAGCCGGTCGTCGTCCTCCTCGAAGAAGTAATAGAGGAACTGATAGGAGACGTCGACCTCGGGGTCGCCCCCCTCCTCGCGGTGTTTCTCCAGGCTGGACTTCCCGCCCGAATAGGCGTGTGTCCGCACCTTGTCGAGGACCGTCTCGCGGTCGTCCGAGAGGAGGATGCTCGGCGCGTCCCCCGAGGAACTCATCTTGCCGGGGCCCTCCAAGTTGGGGAGGAACTTCGAGAGCAGGGCGCCGGGCTTGTCCACGTCGTAGCGCTGCTTGGCGGCGATGTCCCGGCAGACCCGGACGTGGGGGTCTTGGTCGACGGCAATAGGGACGAGGGTCGGGTGGCGGCCCTCCACGAGTTGGGGCAGCAAAAGGTGGGTCGCCTGCACAGCAGGATAGAAGGAGAGGCCGATGTTCTCCGGGTCGCCGTACGTCGAATCGACGGTGGCCTGCGTGACTTCCTTCCCGAAGGCCGTCGCCAACGGATAAATCACGTCCGCGTCGGCGGTGTCCACGACGATACGGGTCTTCTCGGGGTCGAACCCCACGGCGAGAATCTCCCGGAGGTTGTCGAGGGTGTGGCCGCTGATCTCCTCCATGGACTTATCCTTCAGGAAATACTTCTCGTCGTCGGAGAAGGGGATGTAGACGGTCGTCCCGGCGGTGTCCTGGAGGTACTTCGCGAAGTAGAAGGGGAAGACGTGGCCGATATGCATCGGGCCCGAGGGTCCGCGGCCGGTGACGATGGAGTGGGGTTCCCCCTCGTTGGCGGCTTGCAGGAAGGGGTCCACATCGCGCTCGGCGTAGAAGACGTTGCGCCGGACCAGCGGGTGGACCGGGTCGGGGAAGCGCTCGGTCTGTTCGTCGGTGAGTTCGTCGGCGCCGAACTGTTCGAGGAGGCGGTCGTAGTCGACCTCGCCCTCCACGGCGTACGGCGTCACGGTGAAGTTATCTTCGTCTGTCATGTGTGTCTGTGGTGTTCGGTTGGGAACCGATACTGAGAACCCGTGGCCGGGTCGGCCACGAAACTGTCCACGGGAGAGTATGAGACCGCTATCGCCAACCGCAAGCGCCGGTGGACATCTTGTCTGTGCCGACGGCACTGACTCCCATATAAGTTCTGACTCGGTCGGTACTTTCCTCCCCCCGCGCCTCGTAGCGTGTGGTATGCGCATCGCAGTCCTCGGCGGCACCGGCGAGTTCGGCGGCGGCCTCTGTCGGCGCTGGGGCGCCGAGACCGACCACGAACTCCGCGTCGGCTCCAGGGACGCCGAGCGCGCGCGGAACGTGGCGGCGACGTACAGCGACGCCGTCGGTCGGGAGATATCCGGCCACCGAAACGAAATCGCGGCCGACGGGGCGGACCTCGCCGTCCTCGCCGTCCCGCCCGACGTGGCGCCCGTCCTCGCGGCGGCCGTCGAGCCGGGGCCCGACGCCTTCGTCTCGCCGGCCGTCGGGATGAGTCGCTCGGCGGGCGACTTCAGCTACACACCTCCGGAGGCCGGGAGCGTCGCCGCCGAGGTGGCACAGCGGGTCGAAACGCCCGTCGTCGCCGCGCTCCACCCGCTCCCGGCGGCCCGGCTCGCTGACACCGACGCCGAGCTCGGCATCGACGTCCCGATAGCCGGCGACCCGGCGGCCCGCGAACGGGTTGCGGCGGCGGTCGAGAGCGTGGACGGGCTCCGCGCGCTCGACGTCGGCGGGCTCGACTGCGCGTCCCAAATCGAGTCGCTCGTCCCGCTCCTGATAAACGTCGGCGCCGAGAACGGCCTCCACGACCTCGGCATCCGGTTCGGGTAGCTAGTCGTCGGCGGAGGCCGGCGCGCGCGTCACGTCGACGCTCGGCTCCTGGCCCAGCTCTTCGAGCGCGGCGTTCGCGGCGGCGCGCCCGGAGAGGAGCATCGCGCCGAACGTCGGGCCCATCCGCGGGAGGCCGTGCGCGGTGGCGGTCGCGAGCCCCGCGGCGACGAGCCCGTCGTGGACTTTGCCGGTCTTCTCGACGACGGCGTCCTCGCTCTCGGAGACCCACATCGAGTCGTGACCCGGCGAGTCGTGGCCGGGGGCGCCGTACTCGCCGTCCTCGGACTGGTCCATCCCGGTGTTGTGCTCGTCGGCGTGCTCCAGTCCCTCCAGGTCGAGCACGTCGCGCTCCTGCAGTTTCGAGAGGACGACCGCCTCGTGGCCCGTCGCGTCGACGACGACGTCGGACTCGACGGCGATGGGGTCAACGCAGGTGAGTTCGCGGGGCAGGGCGTGGACCGGCGTCCAGTTCATCACGACGCCCGCGACGCGGTGGTCGTCGCGCATCACGATGTCGGTGAACTCGGTCATGTTCTGCACCTTGGCGCCCGCATCGCAGGCGGCCTTGATGAGCGAGGAACAGGCGTGGGGACCGTCGGCGACGTAGAGGCCCTCGGCTTCCTCGCTTTCCTCGTAGGGGACGCCGAGCTCGTCGAGCACTTCGTCGGCGGGGTCCCGGACCGTGAGCTTGTTCATCAGGAAGCCGCCGAGCCAGAACCCGCCCCCCAGATAGTTGTTCTTCTCCAGAATCATCACGTCGACGCCGCGCTCGGCGAGCTCCTTCGCCGCCATCAGCCCGGAGGGGCCGCCGCCCACGATTATCACGTCCGATTCGGTGAACTCGGTGAACTCCTCGTGCCACGCGTCCCCGATGGCCCGTGTGACCTGTGCCTCCCCTGCGTCGGTGAAGCCGTCGAACGACATAGCACTAGGTGGTATTACCTAGTGGTTAAGCGTTCCGGAACGGAGGCTTCTCGGGGTTCTTCCGCGAGGAGCGGCGATTCGGTCCTACCGGCTCTCGATGTGCTGGAGCGCCTGGCGGATGTGATAGGAGACTTCCGAGTCCTCACACTGTGCGAGCGCCGCTTCGAGGGCCGTCTCCGTTCGTTCGTCGGTGTCAGACACGGACTCGGTCGTCCCCGTGGTCGCGGTTTCAGATGTCATGACGTCCCCCACCTCGTGCTCCGGGGTTGCCCACAGAGCCACTTGTATGCTGGGGACGGGGCGAAAACGAAGCCGCTCCGCCGTCAGGCGCCCGCCTCTTCGAGCGCCGCTTCGAGCTGTTCGCGCTGGGTGACGCCGACGAAGCGCTCGACGACGCCCTCGTCGTTCTCGACGACGATGGTCGGGATGGAGCGGACCTGGTACTCGTTCGCGACGTCCTGGTTCTCGTCGACGTCGATCTTCTCGAATTCGACGGAGTCGGCCCAGTCGCCCTCCATCTCCTCCAGAATCGGGTCTTGGGTCTTACAGGGGCCACACCAGTCAGCGTAGAAGTCCTTGAGTCGGACGGTCATGGTCTGCCCATCCGTACTGGCCCGGTGTTTGTAAGCGTTTCCGACCCCCCGGTCGTTGCCGCGAAGGTGTGGGTCGTGCGTCAGCCGAAGGTGTGGGTCGTGCGTCAGCCGACCCACCCGAAAGGCTTTGGCGTACGGACAGCGGAGCCACCGGAGGTCACCCGCGGGACGGCGGCCCCGATTCGAGCGTCGACCCGATGAGCGCGCTCAGCCCGCGGCGGAGACGCTCGTTCACGGCTTGATCCGAGATACCGAGCTTCTCCGCGAGTTCCGCCAACGTGATTTTCCGCGGCACGTCGAAGTACCCCTCGTCGTAGGCGCGCACGATGAGGTCCCGCTGGGCCTCCGTCAGGTCGCGGGTATCCACGACCTGTGGTTCGATCGGGTTGTAGAGACGCTCGACGCGGAGCGAGACCCCCGCGTCCCGACAGGCCGTGTGGAACGCCGAGAGGGCGTGGGAGTCCGGAAAACGGAGCTGGAACCGCCAGGATTCGGCGTCACCGTCCGCCTCCTGAAGGGCGGCGTCGTGTTCGACCATCGCGCGGACGAACGCGTCGGCCGAGAGGTCCCAGCGCGTCCGATACAGCGCCCGCGTCTCGACCGTATCGACGACGGCGAACTCCTCGAGTTCGGGTTCGCGTTCGAGCACGGCGTCGAAGCCCTCGCGGTCCTCGCCGAGGACCCAGAAGTATGGAATCGTGCCGCTCTCGACGGGGACCATCTTGTCGATTTCAACCGTGAGCGACGTGGACTGCTGTAACGCCTTCCCGAGGATGAACTCCGAAGCGGAGACCGAGAACTCCGCGATGACGCTCACCCGTTCTCACCTTGGGCGCACCGTGTCCGCCGTGGAACCATCTCAAGAACTGTAGTCGAAGATTACGGGTAACAGTTGGGCTTGGTATCCATGTCGTATAAGCACGGGCCCGGACGGCGCGGGTGTCGGTCCGTCCTCCCGGGCGCTCACTCCTCGTACTCGACGCTGGTGATTTGCACGTCCCAGTGGGAGTGTCCGTTCCCGTCTATCGTGCACTTCCACCCACCCTCGACGTCGACGTCGTTGTCGTGGGCCGTCTGGATGAGTGCGGTCAGCGCGTTCTCGAATCGCTCGTCGTGGGGCAGCGGTGGGTCACTCATAGCGGAGCAGGAATAAGCGGTCGTCCCGGCCGACGGGACGCCGACACGGCCGACGCACCGGCCCGAGTTCCTCTCTGAACGTGTGATAGGGAGGGTGAAAGGTCTTGGGAGGGGAATAAGACCCATGGAGGTCGAGGCAGCAAAAGCGACCCCCTGGAGTCCCGACTGTGGGGTATGACCGTAAGCCCCGTCGACGACGTGCTCCTCTTGCTTTCACACCGCCATCGGCGGCAGGTCGTGAAGACCCTCATCGGGCGTCCCGAGGCCCCGCTGGAGGCGTGCATCGACGGCGAGAACCCCTCGGCCAACGTTCGGGCGGCCTACGAGCGCCAGTTGGAGGAGCTCGTCGGGGCGAACGTCGTCGCGTACGACGAATCGACTGGAACGGTGAGCCGCGGGGACGAGTTCGAACGGGTCCGCCCGGTCGCCGAGGCCGTCGCGGAGGCCGAGAGCGACACGGACCGGCCCGAGGCCGAACTCCGGCGGGTCCAGCGGACCTTCACACACACCGTTCGCGACACGCTACAGGTCCTCAGGGTCCACGCCTCGGGACTAAACGAGGACGGGGAGCACCGCGACGGCCTCGAAAAGGCCCTCGAAAGGCTGACGCGGCGGGTCGAACTCGTCGACGAGTTGGCCGACACGATAGTCGAGAAGCGGGACGCCCGCGGGGAGATGGCGGTCGAACCGGTGCTCCGCGAGGAGGCGGCGGCGCTGGTCGAGCGCCACAGGAACGTCCGCTTCGAGTTCGATACGGAAGCCGACGCGAGCGTCCGGGCCGACGGCCGCCTCCCGTTGGTGGTCGAGAACGTGTTGCGTAACGCCGTCGAACACAACGACGCCGACGAGCCGGCGGTCCGGGTGAGCACGACCCGCGAGGAGGGGCGCGTGTGGGTGACAGTCGAGGACAACGGCCCCGGGTTCCCGAGCGAGGACCTCGACGCGCTCCTCGCCGACGGAACGACAGGAGGGGACAAGGCTGTGGCCGGCGCGAACGCGGCGGACGAACACGAAGGCGCGACCGGCGCGAACACGGCGGGCGACGACGGTGCGGCCGGCGGGCTCGGGCTCTACTTCGTTCGGGAGAGCGTCGAATCCTACGGGGGGGAGCTCACCGTCGAGAACCGGTCGCCGGCTGGCGCGCGGGTTCGCATCGGACTCCCGGCCGCGTAGACGAAAGACTTAGGCCGCGGACCGGACAATATCGTATCATGAGCGGTAGCGACAACTCCGGCGGCCTGATGTCGAGTGCGGGACTCGTGCGGTACTTCGACTCCGAGGACCGCAACGCCTTCGCCTTCGACCCCAAGACGATTCTCGCCTTCGGGGTGTTGCTGGGCGTCGCCGTCATCGTTCTCAACCTCGTCGCATGAGCCTTCTGGCGGGCATCGTCGCGGTGCAGGGCGATGTCTCCGAACACGCCGACGCCATCGAGCGCGCCGGCGAGCGCCACGGCCACGACGTCGAAACCGTCACCATCCGGGAATCCGGTCTCGTCCCCGACTGCGACCTGCTCTGTCTCCCCGGCGGCGAGTCCACCGCCATCTCACGGCTCCTGAACCGCGAGGGTATCGACGAGGAAATCGTCGAACACGTTTCCGCAGGGAAGCCGGTCCTCGCCACCTGTGCGGGGCTCATCGTCGCCGCCCGCGACGCGAAGGACGACCGCGTGACGAACCTCGGGGTGGTCGACGCCGTCGTGGACCGCAACGCCTTCGGCCGGCAGAAGGACTCCTTCGAGGCGGGCCTCGCCGTCGAGGGGCTCGACGACCCGTTCCCGGCGGTGTTCATCCGTGCACCCCTCATCGACGCCGTCGGCGACGAGGTGGACGTGCTCGCGACCGTCGAGGGGAAACCCGTAGCCGTCCGCGACGGCCCCGTCCTCGGCACGTCGTTCCACCCGGAGCTCACCGACGACCCGCGAATCCACGGCCTCGCCTTCTTCGAGTAGCCTCGGACAGCCTTTTCACTGCGCTCCCCCTCGAACGCCTATGCACGTCGACATCGAGGGCGTCAAGGTCGCCGGCACCCCCGACGGGCCGGCGCCCGTCGTCCTTCTGGGGCCGGGACGGGAGGAGGTGTTGCCGGTGTTCGTCGGCTTCGAGGAAGGGATGAGCATCGCGCGGGGCATCGACGAGGTCGAGACCGGTCGCCCGCGCACCCACGACCTCCTCCTCGACACGGTCGAGGAGCTCGGCGGACGCGTGGACCGCGTCGTGGTGCGCGCCGTCGAGGGGAACACCTTCCTCGCGGACCTCCACCTCGACACGCCCCGCGGCCAGACAACCGTGGACGCCCGACCGAGCGACGCCATCGCGCTCGCCGTCCGAACGGGTGCCCCCATCGACGTGGACGACCCCGTCTTCGACGAGGGGGGCCGTCCCCGCACGGAGTTCGAGGAAATGGACGACATCCGGGAGGCGGTCGAGGGATGAGCGAGTTCGACGAGCTCTTCGCGGTCATCGAGGACAGGAAGGAGGAGCTCCCGGAGGGCTCCTACACCGCCGAGCTGTTCACCCACGAGAAGGGCGAGAACGCGGCCCTCGAAAAGGTCGGCGAGGAGGCCACGGAAGTGATTCTGGCGGCGAAGGACGATGAGCACGAGGAACTCATCGAGGAGAGCGCGGACCTCGTCTATCACTTGCTGGTCGTGCTCGCACAGCACGACTGCACGCTCGCGGAGCTGGAAGGCGCGCTCGCGCGGCGCTAATCCGTCGACGGAAGCCGGCGGCCCCCGCGGACGAGTGCGCCAAGCGCGCCCCCGGCGACGGCGAGCGCGGCGAAGACGACGGCGCCGGCGGCCGCGACGAGGAGGGCGTCGGTGTCCGCGAAGCGCACCCCCGCGA
Organism: Halobacteriaceae archaeon; assembly: GCA_041639855.1. Taxonomy (GTDB): domain Archaea; phylum Halobacteriota; class Halobacteria; order Halobacteriales; family Halobacteriaceae; genus JBEQBK01. The sequence continues at coordinate 14,824 of JBEQBK010000019.1, forward strand.
GCGGGACGCCCCCCACGCGCACGGGGGGGAGGAAGCCGTTCCCGAGGCCGAACGCCCAGCCGACGGCCGCGCCGAAGCCGGCGACGACGAGCCCACCCGCGAGCGCCGTCCCCGCGCCGTTGTGGAGCCCCCCTTCGAGGCGGCCGCCCCCGAGGAGCCCAGCGACGAACCCTGCGGCGACACCGACGGCGGCGTGCCCCGAGAGCGGGAGCAAAACGGTAAAGAAGGCCAGCAGCCCGGCCACAGCGACGCCGAATCCGACCGCGCGCCATCTGAGCATGGTTGTGCTGAGGGCCAGTGCCCCTAAAACACCGTTCCTCGGGCCCGATAAACGAGCTTTTACCCCCGGAGCGAATAAGGATGGTATGATTTTCGAGGACCTCCCGACGGCCCCCACCGCCGAGGAGTTGGTGGACCAGGCCTTCTCGCGGGCGGCCCGGGCGGGCCGAGCGAAGAGCGGCGTGGAGGCCCAGCGCTCGATGTTGCTGACCGCGTCGAACGTTCTGCACGACAACCTCCAGAACACCGTCTCGGCGTGGCCCGATTTCAGGGACGTCGACGAGTTCTACGCCGAACTCGCCGACGCCGTTCTCCGGGGTGCACTCGACGACGTGGGCGAGGGCGAAACCGGCCTGGACGCCATCAAACAGGACCTCGCGGAGGTCTCGTGGGCCGCGCGCAAGAACAAGGAACTGGGGCGGGAGTACATCGGCCGGATTCCCAACGAAACCGAGGGCGCGCGCAAAATACGGAAACAGGCGTTCGCCCGGATGGCCGACGTGACCGAGGACGTCGCCGATAATTTGGAAGCCATCGGCGCGGCCCGCGACGCGCTGAAGGTGCTCCCCGACATCCGGCCCGACGAGCCGACCATCGTCGTCGCCGGCTACCCGAACGTCGGGAAGACTTCCTTCATCAATCACGTCACGAACGCCGAAAACGAAATCGCGAGCTACCCGTTCACCACGACGGGCCTCCAGATCGGCCACTTCGTGCCGGCGGAGCTGTCCACCTCGGAGCGGACCGGTGGGGCCGCGGAGCGCACCCGATACCAAATCGTCGATACGCCCGGGCTGTTGGACCGGCCCGCGGCGGAGCGCAACGACATCGAGGACCAGGCGGTCTCAGCGGTCGTCCACCTCGCGGACGCGGTGCTCTTCTTCGTGGACCCGAGCGGGACGTGTGGCTACCCCCTGGCGGACCAGTTGGCCCTCAGGGACGAACTCGAAGGGCGCTTCGACGCGCCGCTCGTGACGGTCGCGAACAAGAGCGACCTCTCGACGGACGTCGAGGCGGACGTCTACCTCAGCGTCGAGAACGACGAAAACGTCGAGGCGGCTCTCGATTTGGGCGTCGAGGCGACGGGCTACGAACTCGAACTCCCCTTCGAGGGGTGAGCTAGTTCAGTTCGTAGGTTACGCTCACGCTCGCGGAGACCGTCACGTCGCCGGGCGTGATGCTCGTGGCGCCACCCTCGGCCCGGTCGTAGGCCATGAACGAAACCGGCGCGTAGCCCGTCGAGACCTCGCTCACTGCCCCGACCGTCCGGTCCGCGGCGTCGGCGATGACGTTCGCGTCGGCGTCGGCGCGCGCCATCGCGTCGCGGAGCGCCTCGGCGCGCAGGTCGTCGCGTGCGTCGTCGCTCAGACCGAAGGAGACGCCGGACACCTCGTTGGCGCCGGCGCCCGTCACCGTATCGACCAGCTCACCCGCCCGTTCGGGCGCGGCGTCGACGGCGAATCGGTGGGCGACCCGGTATCCGGTGACGTTGCGCTCGTCGTAGCGTCCGTCGTCGTACACCGGTGAGAGGTAGTAGCCGACGGTGCGGGCGTCCCCGAAGCCGGCGTCCGAGAGGGCGCTCCGTACCGAGTCGGCGTCGGCTGCGACGGCCCCGCGGGCGGCGTCGGCCGAGTCGGCCGTCGCGGTGACGGCGAAATAGACGCTCGCGGTGTCGGGTGCGGCACTCGCCGTCCCGCTCCCGGAGACCGTCACCGTGCCGTTCGCGGGGGCTCCTTCCTGTGCGGCGGCGGTCCCGAGCGGGCCCGCGAAGGCACCCGCGACGAGGAGGACGGCCAGAACGACTGCTGTGGGGTAGCGTAACTGCATAGGAGTGGGGAGGGGCGATGAGATGATGAACGTAGCGTAAGGACAAAGCGCCGTTTGAGACGTTCTGTAGACAGTTTCGGGGAGCCCCCAGCGTTTTCTTTCCGGGCGCCGGCCCGTCGGTATGGAGGAGACACACGTCGTCACCTGCTTCCTGCACAACGGCTCCGAGGTGCTCCTGTTGTGCCGGAGCGACGCCGTCGGCTCCTACGCCGGGCTGTGGGGTGCCGTCGCGGGACACGCGGAGGGGTCACCGGACGAGCAGGCGTGGACAGAAATCGAGGAGGAGACCGGCCTCGCGGACGCCTGTGAGCGCGTCCGGACAGGGGAGCCCTTCGGCGTGACCGACGACGAGCGGGGGACGCGTTGGGTCGTCCATCCGTATCTCTTCGACTGCAACAGCCGGGGCGTCGAACCGAACCAAGAGACCGCCGAATGGGAGTGGGCACCCCCGACCGAACTCCTGCGCCGCGAGACGGTGCCCGACCTGTGGGCCTCCTACGACGCCGTGCGCCCGACCGTCGAGCGCATCGAATCGGACGACGAGCACGGCTCGGCGTCCCTCTCCGTGCGGGCGCTGGAGGTGCTTCGTGACCGCGCGGCGCTCGCCGCGGAGCGAGGCACGGAAACGGACTTTGACGCCCTCGCCGACCGCCTCCGCGAGGCCCGTCCCGGGATGGCGGTCGTGTGGAACCGCGTTTCCCGCGCCGTGGCTGACGGAACCGACGCCCGAAGCGTCGAGGCGGCCGCCGAGCGGGAACTCGAACGGGCGCTGAAAGCGGATGCGGAGGCCGCCGCGAACGCCGCCGACCTGCTGGCGGGCGAGCGCGTCGTCACCTGCTCGCGCTCGGGGACGGTCGCCGAGGCGCTCGCAGCCGGCGCGCCCGACGCGGTGCTGGTCACCGAATCGCGACCCGGCGGCGAGGGCGTCGGGGTGGCGGAATCCCTCTCCGACCCCCTCGACGTGACGCTGACGAGCGACGCCGCCGGCCCCGGGCTCTTGGCGGCGTGGGACGCCGACCGCGTGCTCGTGGGTGCGGACACCGTTCTCGAATCCGCCGTGGCGAACAAGGTCGGCACGTACCCGCTCGCGCTGGCCGCCGGACGCGTCGGAATCCCCGTCACGGTGGTCTGTGCAGACGACAAAATCGCGCCCGCCGGGTGGGACTTCGAGCCGGAGGATGCGCCCGACATCCATGAGGGGGACGGCGGCTTCGACGTGGCGAACCCCCTCTTCGAGCGCACATCCCTCGAACTCGTCTCGGCGGTCGTAACCGAAGACGGGGCGCTCGACGCGGCGGGCGTTCGGGAGCGCGCCGCCGCACGGTGCGAGTAGCAAGCCAAAAGAGTCCGCTCCCCCAATTGAGGATGGCGGCAGTGACGAGTGGTTACCCCCACCGAGCCCCTTCTGACGAGGGACCTAACCCGAGCCGCCATCCTTGAGTCGAGTGAGCTTCCGCCACGGCTCAGTCGCCCGCTACCCAGCGGAGCGCGTCGCGCCAGAACTCGTCGTAACCGTCCCACTCGACCATCCCGTAGCCCCACTTAATCCCCGGATCGGAGGTGTACGCCACGCTGCGGCCGTCGCCGAAGCTCCCGGCAGCGAGCAGCGGGTCGCCGTTCACCGTCGCCAGCAGGTCGGCGTCGTCGCGGAGCCCCGCGACCCGGTTGTAGCCGTAAACCTCGGGGAGGCCCCGCCCGTCGAGACCGGCGGTGACCGGGTGGTCGGTGTTCGTCACAGTCGGCGCCGCACCGCTCGGGCGCTCCACGCGGTCGTCGTAGACGGGCGCTATTTCCGTCGGTAACACGTCCTCGACGAGCGTGCCCTGCCAGTTGCCGGTTCCCTGATAACCCTGAAACGTCATCCAACCGCCACAGTAGAGCAGGCCGCCCCCGGATTCGACGTACTGCTTGACGACCCGCAGGAGGTTCGGCCCCGGTATGGCGTCGTCGAAGAAGTGGGGTTCGAGGGTGCCGCGGCTGAGGTCGCTGACGACGAGTGCGTCGTACGCCTCCAGTTCCCCGACCGACCGCGGGAAGTCGGTCATCGTGTCCGGACCGTCGAGGTACGTCGGTTCGACCCCGTCCATCGCCTCCATCGCGTCCAGGAGTGTCTCGTAGTCGGCTACCTTGCGGTGGAACTGTTTGAACGTGTCCGCTCCGACCTGGAACTCGCTGGCCTGGAGTTTGAAGTCCCCGACGTAGAGCACGTCCATACACGGGGAGGTGCCCGCGCCCGCCTAAACCTTCGGCCGCTCAGAAGAACTTGAACAGGTCGTCGCGCTCGGCGTCGTGGAGGTGTTCTCGTACCGCCTCGTTCAGCGGTTCGATGCTCCCCCGTTTGGCGGTGATTGGCGCGATGTGCTCGGGCCACTGCGTCCAGGGCGGGAGGAGCCCGAAGCGGTCCGCCACCTCGTCGAGGCGCTCGTCTCTGTTCCCGACTTTGTCCATCTTGTTCACCGCGATGACGGGCGGAATCCCCAAATCCCGCAGGAGGTAGTACATATCGATGTCGTGGGGCACCTCCTCCTCGCCGTGGCGGTCGATGATGTCGATGACAGCCTTCCCGTCGACGACGAGCACGCCCGCGAGGATGTTCTCGGCGTTCGCCTCCAGATAGGCGACGATGTCGTCTTTGACCTGCTCCTGGTGGTCCTCGGGGACGCCCTTCATGAAGCCGAAGCCGGGCAGGTCCGTGATGACGAAGTCCTCGGAGGTCCAGTCGTAGTGGTTCGGCGAGCGCGTCACGCCGGGGTTCCCGCCGGTGTCGAAGGAGTGGCCCGTAATCTCGCGCATCAGCGTGGACTTCCCGACGTTGGATCGCCCGAGGAGCACGACCTCGGACGCTCGGTCGGGCCGCGAATCGAACATGGGTGAGAAAACCCGCGGAGCCGTTTAGCCTTGTCCGTGCGAGAGCAGGTCGCTCAGCAGCGCGCCGAAGCCGGCGGCCCCCACAAGCAGGGAGACGAGCGCACCGACGCCGCTGAGCGCGAGGCCCCCGTTGATGAGCGCGCCGACGAGGAGTGGCTTCGGCCAGCCGTCCTCGGTGCCCATCAGCCGCTGGCCGACGGCGAGAAACGCCACCGCGGAGCCGAAGCCCCACACCACCCACAGCGCGAAGACGAGCGGAATCGCAAGGACGAGCCCGATGCCCGTAATCGCCAGCATGAACGCCATCACGGCACCGGCGAGCATGAGGAAGACGCCCCACGCGAGGCTGTTCAGGGGCTCTTCGAGCACGGTGTCGATCATCCGCTCGACGTACTCGGGCCCGAACGCGACGAACAGCGCCCCGAAAACGAGCGTCGTGAAGAACGCGGTCGTCGCCCCACCCAGCAGGGAAAGCGGGTCCACGAAGACGGAGAAATCGACGTTCGCCTGTGCGAGTGTGGGGGCGAAACCTTCCATGGCCCGGGGATAGCCCGCGGTGGTACTTAAACCGGGGCCCGACCGGCAGGTACTTTCCCGGCCCACCCGACGCCGTGGACGTGCGCCTCGTTGAACTAACGATTCCCAAGGGGAAGCGGGAGGTAGTACTCGCCGCCCTGGACGACCACAACATCGACTACGTGGTCACCGACGAGACCAGCGGCCGCGAGTTCGACGCGCTGGTCTCTTTCCCCCTCCCGACGAACGCCGTCGAGCCGGTCCTCGACGACCTGCGGGAGACGGGCATCGACCGCGACGCTTTCACTGTGGTGTTGAGCGCCGAAACGGTCGTCTCGGAGCGATTCGAGCAACTTCAGGAGCAGTACGCGGACGAAGAGGACGAGGGGCGCATCGCCCGGGAGGAACTCACCGCGAAGGCCAGCGAGCTCGCGCCGCCGCTCTCGAGCTACGTGATTCTCACTGTCGTGAGCGCGGTCATCGCGACCGCCGGCCTCCTGCTCGACTCGCCGGCGGTCGTGGTCGGTTCGATGGTCATCGCCCCGCTCGTCGGGCCGGCGATGGCCGCGAGCATCGGCACCGTCGTGGACGACCCCGAGCTGTTCGTGCGCGGGGTGAAACTTCAGGCGCTCGGGATGGGGCTCGCGGTCGTGAGCGCGGCGGTGTTCGCGTGGACCGTCAAAACCATCTACCTCGTCCCGCCCGGCATGGATATCACGACGGTCCCCGAGATACAGGAGCGGCTCACACCCGATTTCCTCTCGCTCGTCGTCGCGCTCGGCGCTGGGGTCGCAGGCGTTCTCTCGCTGTCAACGGGCGTCTCGACGGCGCTGGTCGGCGTCATGATCGCCGTCGCGTTGATGCCGCCCGCCGCAACGGTGGGTATCGGCCTCGCCTTCGGCCAGCCGGCCGTCTCGGTCGGGGCGGGCGTGCTCGCCCTGGTGAACGGCCTCTCCATCAACCTCGCCGCGCTCGTGGTGCTCTGGTATCGAGGCTACCGCCCGGAGAACTGGTTCCGCCTCTCGGAGGCGCGCTCGCGGACGCTCAAGCGGGTCGGCGCGCTGTTGGCGGCTATCGCCCTCCTCTCGGCCTTTTTAGGGGGTGTGACCTACTCCGCCTACCAGAACGGCACCTTCGAGGAGGACGCCCGGGGCGCCGTCGAGGGCGAGCTCGCGGAACGGCCCGGCGCCGAGTTGCTGTCCTTCGACGTGACCTACGGGCAGGACGTGCTCTTCCAGACGCCCGAGGAGGTGGTCGTCCATATCGGCCACGAGGTCGGGACCGACCCGCCCAAGATAGAGGAGGAGCTCGCGTCCCGCATCGAGGCCGAAACCGGACGCTCCATTCGGGTCGATATTCGCTACCAAGCGACCGCGACCGCGGGCGAGAACGGCGAGCACGCCGACCGGTTCCCGTTCTCGCTTCTCCCGCTGTCGGTACCGTCGGGTCTTTGAGCCACCCCTCGAAAGGGCCCGTATGGAAGTCTTCGCGCCGTCCGGAATCCCCGAAATCGGGCCCGGCGACGACCTCGGCGCACACATCGCCGACGCCTGCGAGGTGACGGACGACGACGTGGTGCTCGTCGCGAGCACCGTCGTCTCCAAGGCCGAAGGGCGCGCACACAGTTTGGACGAGTTCCCCGCCGGCCCCCGAGCGCGGGAGATAGCCGAGCGCTTCGAGACCCTCACGGGCGAACAGAAGGACCCCCGCTTCGCGCAGGCGGTCTTGGAGGAGGCCACCGAAGTCATCGTCGACGAGCCGTTCATGCTCACCGAGACGACGTTCGGTCACGTCGGCGTGAACGCGGGCATCGACCGCTCGAACACGGGCGGGCACGACCTCCTCTTGCTCCCCGAGCGTCCGAGCGAGTCCGCCGAGCGCATCAGGGAGTCACTCCCCGCCGACGCGGCAGTCGTCGTTACCGACACCAGCGGGCGGCCGTTCCGCCACGGCCAGCGCGGCGTCGCGCTCGGCTGGGCCGGGATGCCCGCCTCGCGGGACTGGCGCGGCGAACGGGATAGAGAGGGCGAAGAGCTCGAAGTGACAGTAGAAAGCGTCGTGGACGAGCTCGCGGCGACGGCGAACCTCCTCACCGGCGAGGGCGACGACGGCACGCCGGTCGTGGTCGTCCGGGACTGGGCGTTCGGCGACCACGAGGGCTCCGAGAACCTCTACCGGGACGCGGGCTCGGATTTCATCCGCCAAGCGCTCAGGGAGTGGGAGTATGAGGGTTGAGCGAGGAATTGAGTTCTCGACTGACAGGCCGGTCGACGAGATAACCGAACTCGGCGAGCGGGCGGAGGCGGCCGGCTTCGACGCCCTGCTGGCGAGCTCGCACTACAACAACCGGGACCCCGTGGCGGCGCTGACGGCGCTCGCCGAGGCGACGGACACCCCCTATTTGGGTCCGGCCGCGGCGAACCCCTACGACACCCACCCCGTGCGGCTGGCCTCGCAGGTAGCCACGCTGCAGGAACACAGCGACGGGCGCGCGCTGTTCGGCATCGGCGCGGGGGATAAGTCGACGCTCAGAAACCTGAGCATCGAGCGCGAGCGGCCCCTGCGCCGGGTGCTCGAAACCGTACGCGCAGCCCGAAAGCTCCACGCCGGCGAGCGGGTTACCCACCACGGCACCTTCGACTGCGAGGATGCGGGGCTGAACTACGACGTCGAAGACGTACCGGCGTACGTCGGCGCACAGGGCCCCGACATGCTCCGGATGGCCGGCAAACACGCGGACGGCGTCCTCGTGAACGCTTCGCATCCCGACGACGTGCGCTGGTCCCGCGAGCGCATCGCCGAAGGGGAAAGGGACCGGGTCCGGGGGGATGATATCGACGTGGTCGTCTACGCCAGCGTCTCCGTCGCCGAGGACGGGGCGGCGGCGCGGGCGGCGGCCCGCCCCGTCGTGGCGTTCATCGCGGCCGGCGCGCCCGCGCCGGTGCTCGAC
>JBEQBK010000020.1:0-18324 GCA_041639855.1 Halobacteriaceae archaeon
CGAACAGCGCGGGGACGGCGAAGACCGCGGCGGCTTGGGCGGCCGGGAGAGCGGTCGGGTCACCAGCAACGAACCAGAGAACGACCGACGCGGGCGCGACGCCGAAGGAGGCGACGTCGGCCAGCGAGTCCAGATACCAGCCGACCTCGGTGCTCCCGTAGCGCCTGGCGACGACGCCGTCGAGCCCGTCCGCGATGGCGCCCAACAGGACGAGGCGCGCCGCGAGAGAGGGGGAAACGGGCGCGAGGGCCGCCGCGAGAAAGCCGAGGGCGGCGTTGGCCGCCGTGACGGCGTCCGCGGCGCCGACCCGCCCCGACGACGGACCTAAGCGCATCTCTATCCCGGCGGTCGGCGGGCCCGTCTATACGTCTTGTGTTCCGCCCCCCGTTCCCGTCGGGCGGGGCCGACCGCGGAACCTATACCCGGCGAGTCGAAGGTCCGAGTATGCAGCGACGCGCCTTCCTCGCCGCGACGGGAGCCGCCCTCGCCGGCACCGCGGGCTGTCTGGCCGGCGCGACCGGCGGACTCTCGGAGGGGGATTACGACATCGGCATGAGTTCGGCGGCGTTCCTCCCCGCCGAGTTCGAAGTCGAGGTCGGGGAGACGGTCGTCTGGGCTAACACCAGCAGCCGCGCGCACACCGTCACCGCCGTGAGCATGCCCGAGGGCGCCGACTACTTCGCCACCGGTGGGTTCGAGAACCAGGACGCCGCAGTCAACGGGTGGCAGAGCCGACTCGAAGGCGGGATTCCGACGGGCGGGACCTACGAACACACCTTCGACGTTCCCGGCGAGTACGACTACTACTGTATCCCGCACGCTGCCTCGGGGATGGACGGAAAAATCGTCGTCAGCGAATGAAAGCCGTTTAGACTTCGACGTCTTCGTCCTCGACTTCGACGGCGGTCTCCTCCTCGGCGCGGACTTCCTCGGGCTCGGCCTCGATGACCGTCTTCTGGATTTCGACGCGGCGAAGCGGGTAGACCGTCTTCGCGTCCTCGTAGATGGCCGAGGAGAGACGGCCCTCGACGATAGCGTCGAGCAGGCCTTCCATCGTGTGCTCGGCCGCGGACTCGCGGACCTTCTCGATCATGACCTGGCGGATGGCCTTCTTCTGGGAGTGGTCCGCGCGCTTCGTCGCGAAGGCGACGGGCTGGACCTCGACGCGGTAGTCGTCGGTCGTGCGCACGGTGCGCACGGCCTCGACCTTCGAGGACCCCCGCCGAACGAGGCTGCGGAGGTAGTCCCGCGAGAGCTCGTGTTTGATGAACTTCGTGTAGGCGGTGTCGGAGCCGACGTCGTCGATCTGGAACTTCAGCTTGACGTTGTTCTCGCCGCCGCCCTCGCCGCGGAGTTCGCCGAGCGTCGTCTCGAGGGTTCGGTTGTAGAGCTGTTCTGCTTCGAGAGCGGGGGAGGAACCGAGTTCCGCGCGCTCGAACTGCTCGGGCGCGAGGACGGTGTACCACCGCTTCTCCTGCTGTCGTCGGGATACGGAGCGTTCACTCATGGTTGGTTGTATTGAACTGCTTTGCGTGCGATACGACTTCCGATGCGACCCGGAGGTTGACGACGTAGTCGTCGACGGTGGCCCGCAAGCCACCGGCAGAGTCGCGTTCGATGTCCGTGACCACCGTGTCGTCCGCGACGCGCGTGGTCATCTCGGCGGTGTTGTCGGGCGCGACCGCCGCCGCGACCGTTTCGGGGGCGTCGACCGGCGTCCGGAGTTCGGCGTGCGCCTTCATAGCGCGCTCACCGTCCGTTCGGCGAGTTCTTGGGGCGTGTCGGTCTCGGCGTAGGCCAGCGTCGAGCGGCCGGCGGCGCCCGCGGGCGCCTCGTCCGCCAGGGTCGCCCGGGCGTCCGCGTCGGTCGTCGCCAGCGCCACCGCCCCCTCGCCGACCGCGATAGCGGCCGGCTCGGGAGACACGAAGTCGCGAGCGAGACGGGCGAGCGTCCAGACCGGTTCTCCCCGGTAGACGCAGACGCCGTCGTAGCGCGCTCCCTCGGCCGCGCTCAGGTTCCGGTGTGCCGCGGCGGCGTGGTCGCGCCACGCGTCCAAAGCGGATTCCCGAACGCCGTGGCCCAGCGCGAGCGCCGTCGCGACGCCCGGTGCCTCGCGGGCTGCACACTCCAACACGTCAGCGTACCCCCCGAGCGTTTCGAAGGGGCCGCCGAGATGGGGGCGGAGCGCTCGCTCAACCGCCTCGGCCGCGCTCGGCGGCGCGTCTGCGGCCGCGTCGATGGCGACCGCGGAGGCGAGCCGGGTGTGCGCGTCCGCGTCGAGTTCGGCCGGGAGGCCGAGCTCCGCGAGCGTCGCGCGAGCGCCGTCGGCGTCGCCCGACCAGTTCGCGTGGACGAGCGTCGAGTGAGCGAGCCCGTCCGCGAGGTCGGCGACCGGAACGGCAACGCCGGGCCGGCGTTCGGTTTCGGCGGGAACGCCGTCCGTCCCGGGGGTTCGCCCGCCGGCGATACCGCCCGTGAGCGCGAGGGTCGGGTCCGGGTTGCCGAGCCGGCGGGCCGCCGCGAAGGCCGTCGCGCTCGGGGCGCCTCTGAGGCTTGCGTCGGCCGTGGGCGCTCGCAGGCCGACCGCGACGGTCGTCCCCTCGGCGTCGTCCAGCCGTCGGGTCGCTCCCGAGGGCGTGTGGGCGACGCTTATCTGATAGGGAGTTCCCGCTTCGGCGAGCGCCGTCGCCAACGTGGCCGCCGCGGCGATGGAATCGCCGTCGGCGTGGCTCACGAAGTGGGCGAACGACGCGTTCCCGAGGATGTCCGCGACGCCTTCGGCCGCGCCGTCCTCGGGGGTACCGCCGGTTGTGGACATCGACGTGGCTCTACTCGTCGAGCAGTTCTTGGGCGTACTCGTAGGAGTAGGCGAAGTCCTCGGAGAGTTCGTCGCCGCGGTAGTAGTCCGCGAGGCGGCGAATCTTGGACTCGACGTTCTGCAGGGCGCGGCGGTTCTGGGCGTCCTGCTGGTTCTCCTCCATGTGCTGGCGGAGGCGAACGGCCTTCTCAAGGAGGTTGTAGAAGTCCTCGGGCAGGTCGTTCTTCGCGTCGTTCTCCTCGAGGATTTCGGTGACCTTCTTGCCGGTCGCGGCCTTCACGTCGGGGATGGCCGTTCCCTGTACGCCTTCGTCGCGCAGTTTCATGCCGATCTGGGAGGGGTCGTGGCCCTGCTCGGCGAGCTCGACGACGCGCTCCTCGATGGCGTCCTCGTCTACGTCACTCCACTCCGGGGGGTCGTCGACCACGGGCTTGTCCGAGCTGGACGAGCCGCGGCGTCGGGTGTGCATTCGTGCCATAGTTTTGGTTGGAACCACACGAACCGCTGTATGCGTTGCGCGGGCGTTCCGCGACACCACCGCATTCCCAAGCCGGGGGCGAGAAACCCCCGGCGCGTCGGATATACGGCCGTATCGTTCCCTACAGAGCGGGTGTGCGCCCCGACGCTTGAGGCTTTCCATCCTCGGGACTGTGACGGCGACGAGCGGGCCCGCCGGAATCCGAACCGAGTGCCTTATCAATCACCGCCGGCAATCGGGTGATGCGAGGGCTCGTAGATCAGTGGTAGATCATCCCCCTGGCACGGGGAAGGCCCCGGGTTCAAATCCCGGCGAGTCCATCCCGATTCCTCCGCCGTGGTTGGTGTTTCGGAAGCGGCCGCTAATCGCTTCTGCGCGCTGATTTCGGCGGAATCCCCTTTCGATGGTACTCCCCCAGAGAGTTCGATTCATCCCGCTTCGGGATGCACCCCGCGCCGTCCCCCAATCGGCCAACAACCCGGCGAGTCCATTCGATTCACTTCGTTCGCCTCATTCCCTCGCCGATGTCACGCTCGCTACGTCGCCGGCACTACGTGCCGGCTTCCAGCGGGACCTTCGGTCCCGCCCGGCTCGCGTGACTCCCGGCGAGTCCTTTTGTGGCAGTTGGCGTTACGGGTGGGAAGTCAGGAATTTCGGTAGGTCTGCGCTCTACTGGGCGACGGGCCGGCAGGTCTGAAGTTCGTCACACAACCCCAAAGACGGCTATCCGGATTCAGGTCGACTCGAAGAGACACCTCTACCCGATGAACACCCAGGTCACCAGCGCCACACTCACGAGCGCGACGGTGAACTTCACGCCACTGAGCAGGCTCGCGTCCCGGATGTAGCCCGCGATGAATCCCGAGATGATGGCTTGAATCGTCACCGCGTGGAAGAAGAGCAAGGAGAGCCGGTCCACGTCGATGTTGGCGCCGAAGGACGCCGCGCTCGACCCGCCCCCGCCCCCACCGCCGGAAGAAGAGGAGAGCCCCGCCATCACTTCGAGGAACTGTGTCTTCAGGATGGCCATCACCGCCAGCAGGGTGAGGTAGGTCATCAGAATGATAACGACCTGCATCCGCGTACGGGACTTGCGCTCGCGCTCGATCTCGTCCTGGTTCTCGGAGGCCTGCGCGGCGGTGTTCAACACCGCGGTAATCTGTGAGGAGGCCTCCTGTGCCTTCGAGATGAGCTTCACGGTGCGTGCGAGCCGCGGGATATGGTACGTGTTGTTGAACTCGACGAGCGCGTCCTTCAGGCTCATCCCGTAGTTCACCTTCGCGTACATCACGCCGAACTCCTCGCCCAGCTTGCCCGATGTCGTATCCGAGACGGTCCGGATGGACTCCAACAGCGTGAGCCCGGTGTCGTTCGCCGAGGAGAGCTTCCGGAGGTTGTCAGAGAGCTTGTTCGTGATACGGTTCCGACGGCGGGCGTTCCACTCGTGGAACACGGTGAGGGGAAGCAGGTTGAGGTACACCGGCAGGTAGGCGATGACGAACGTGCTCCACACCGGCTGGGCGATCATCCCGTCGAACGTCGTCGGCACGAGGCCATTAATGAATAGGGCACCGAGCACCGCAACCGTGAGCGGCACCGTCAGTCCGAGAATGTAAATCGGGTTGTCGCGGAAGAAGTGATGCGGGGCTTTGACGAACTGTATCGTCCGGAACGTCCCCTCGCGGTTGCGAACGCGCTCGAAGAGGTTGTACTCGCCGCGGAAGGCGTCGACGAGGCTCAAATCGAACAGCTCCGGGCCGCCGGAGGGGGATTCCCCCTGCCCCTTTTCGAGGAACCCATCGCCCGGTTCGTCTTCCTTGACCGTCGAGATGAGCACGAGGAACCCCACGCCGACGAGCGGGATGAGCACGTACACCGTCCCGTAAATCAGGGTCATCTGTGCCCGGCCCATCATCGACATGATGACGAGGATGATGATGAGCAAGAGCGGGAACAAAGAGAGCGTCATGTACATCTCGCCGAACAGCTCCAGCGTTTCGAGGGTGACCTCCTGTTGCTGTTTGGCGGTCCGCATGTGGCTGTCCTTCTTGTCCGAGAGGAACTCCGACATGTCTCCCCCGGAATTCACGATCGAGAGCATGTCCGTGAGGAACTGCGAGAGCTCGTCGCTGGGCGTTTCCATCGAGCGCGTGCGAATCGCGCTCCGGTAGTCCGTGTCGAAGTACTCCGTCTCCTGAACGATAGACTGGAACTCCAGGGCCACCTCGCCGTACGTGTCGTCGGCTTTCGCCATCGCCTCCAGAATCTCCAGTTGGTTCAGCCCCCCAACCGAAAGGGCGTACATAAAGGAGACCGCGTCGGGCAGGAGCATGTTTATCTCCCGCTTCCGGGAGCTGGACCGCGAGTAGGGAATCGCCACGAGACCGCCGAAGCCGGTCGCGAAGCCGATGGTGCCGAAGACGACGCCCGTGACGATGACCAGCGCCGGCTGTTTGATGGCGTCGACGAGCGCCGCCGCCTGCTCGTTGGGCACGGGGAGGCCGATGAGCGTGTCAGTCGGGATGATTCCGAAGAAGAACAGCACGTAGCCGAGCACCATCCCCAACACCCAGAGGAGCGCGCCGACGCCGATGCCCGCGGCGATGGCCTTCGAGAGGAACAGCTCCGCCGTATCGGACATCCGGGCCTCCGCGAGTTTCGTATCTACGTCGGCGACGAAGTCGCTGTCATCCTCGAAGACCCAGTTGAACACCGGGTAGAAGAGGTCCGCGATTCCGTCGGCGCTCAACTCGAAGTCACGACCCGACCTGAAGCTCATCCGTCGTCCCCGCCCCCGTCGGTCCGTCCGCCGTCAGGTGCGACACCCTCGTCGGCGCCGTCGCCCTCGTCGGCGCGCGCGACGACGTCGTTGGCCTCCGCCACGTCGAGGGCCATCGCGAGGTCCTCGACGGCGGCTTCACCGCGGAGCCCGTCGAAGACGCGGGTTTCCGCCTCCTCCAGTATGTCACCAGTCTGCTCCAACACGGCGTCCGTCGGGTCGGGCCGCGGGACGAGTTCCTCCTTCTCGGGGTCGATGTCGATGAGGACGGACTCCATCCCCCGGAGGTCCTCGAGACTGTCCGCAAGCATGTCGTTGGCGACGAGCGAGAGGATTGTCTCCGGGTCGTTGATGAACGCCTGAATCGTCGCCGCGACCTGCGCGTAGTCGTTGAGGCCGTTCTCGATGAGGTAGGCCAGAATCACGCGGCGCTTGAAGAGTTCGTCCTCCAGACGCTCGCGGTCCCAGCCCCGGTCGAACATGATTTCTTGGATGGTGTTCGAGGAGGGCTGGCGCTGGTAGCTGTCCGACTCGGGGAGCCACTCGAAGACGTCCTGAACGTTGATTTCGTCGTTTTCAGCGTCGTAGTGGTTGATTTCCGTGAGAGTGCGGTTCCGGCGGACCTTCCGCCCGCCCACGCGGGTCTGGGTCTGAATCGACACCAGGTCGAGCGCCGTGAACAGCGTCTTCGAGACGTTAATCGGCTCGGTGGTGAAGCGCTTGAGCACCTCGCTCACCGAGTCGGCGTGGAAGGTCGTGTAGGTGGTGTGCCCCGTGCTCATCACCTGGAAGAGGGTCCGCCCCTCCTCGCCACGGACCTCGCCCATCACGATGTAGTCCGGGCGTTGACGCAACGCGGCCTCTAGCAGGTCGAATTCGTCGATGTCGCCGGTTTCGTCGTCGCCGAAGCTCGGGCGCGTCACCGAGGCGATCCAGTTGCGCTGGGGTAACTCGACCTCCCGGGTATCCTCGATGGAGACGATTTTAGTGTTCGAGGGGATGAACAGGGAGACGGCGTTCAGGCTCGTCGTCTTCCCCGACGCGGTACCCCCGGCGAAGATGAGGGACTTGTGGTTCTCGATGGCTAACCAGAGGAAGGCCATCTCGTCCAGCGAGAAGGTGTTCCAGTTGATGAGGTCAATAGGCGTGAACGGCACGTCCTTGAACTGGCGGATGGTGTAGTTCGTGCCGTGGTCGCTGACCTCCTTCCCGAGCGTGAGTTGGGCACGCGACCCGTCGGGGAGCGTGGCGTCGACCTGCGGCTGTCGCTTGGAGATGCCCTTTCCGGAGCGCTGGGCGAGTTTGACCACGAAATCGTCCAAGCTCTCCCGCCCGTGGGTGACGTTCGTGATGAGCTGTTCGTGGTCGGTGTGGTAGACGAAAACCGGGGAGTCGTACCCATCACAGGAGATGTCCTCGACGTTGATGTCGTGTTTGATGCCGTCGATTCGCTCGTACCCCACGAAATCCCGCTTGAGGACGTAGAGGAGCTTCTCGACCTGGTACTGGCTGAGCGTCTCGGGGTCGTCGGCCAACACCTCGGGCTCCGGTCTGGCCGTGATTCCTTCGAGCGTCTCGGTCTGCTCTTGGGGCTCCCGGCGCCCGAGCAGCTCCATCAGGCGCTCGGTCATCGTCCGCTGGGCGACCTCGGGGCCGTCGTAGATGTCGTAGCGTTCCAGGAGCCGACGGGTTTCCCGCTCGATGACGTTCTTTCGCTCGTTCTCGGCGCCCTCGACGACCACCTCGTCGCTGGCGTACTTGATCGCCTTCCGTAGTTTCTCGGTGAGGAACGCCTCCAGTTGATGTTCGATTTCGTTCCGGTAGGGCTCGATGAGGTAGTACTTCTTCTCGTTTTCCTTATCCGAGTGGAAGAGAACGACGAAGGCGTAGGGCTTGTTCACCCAGTAGCGGTCGATTTCCTGAAAGTGTGTCTTCTTGTCCATCCCGACCGCTTTCTCTAGGTCATAGCGGTTAGCGACCGTCTGCTCGCCGTCGAACGTGGTGAAGAAGTCGTCCTCGTCGACTTCTTTGTTGACGTTGACTGTGCGGTCCTCGACGAGTTCGAACAGCTCCGAGGCGGTGTCCTCGGCGGCTGAGAGGCGGTTCTCCGTGTGACCGGGGTGGAACCCGAGATACTCCGTGGGGTCAAACGGGATGACTTCCTCGTCCTCGCCGGAGCCCTTGGTCGGGGGGTTCCCCGCCTCGTCGTAGTAGTACTCCTCCTTGAAGTCCTCCCAGGAGTAGCGGTCCTTCGCGACCGGGTTGTTCGCGACGTACGCCTCGCGCTCGCCGTCGAGCGCGTCCGCGACCCGGGACGCCCGCTCCAGAGCTTCTGCCGGGTCGTCCCCCTCGAACGGGTCGGGACCCCCATCCCCAGCGCCGTCGATGCTCATTAGCATATATTCACACCGAGGCGCTAAAAAGCCTCGTGGCCGACCTTTTAACCCGCTGCCGGATACGGAGCGGTTCCGAACGAAGGTGAGTGAAGCGGGCACGGCGGGAGTGAGAGAACGTCCCGCGTTCTCGAACTACGCCGCGCGAGTGAGCGTAAGCGACCGCGGTGGGATTCGAACCGGAGGAAAACGGTCGGCATCGCTTCGTTGCCGGCGCTACGCGCCGGCTGCCTGCGAGACCTTCAGTCTCGCTCCGCTCGGCCCCTGCGACTTCCGGGCTTCGAATCCAAACCACGCTTCGTTCCTCGCGTTGGCTCGGAACAGAAGCGGGCACGGCGGGATTCGAACCCGCGACCTAGGAGTTAGGAACCCCTCGCCCTGTCCACTGGGCCACGCGCCCCGAAAAAGTCGAGTTGGCGTTGGCCGTTAGTTGTTCCGCTCGGACTCCGTCTCGCTCGAAGACTCCGTCGAGGAATCGCTCGAAGACTCCGTCGAGTCGGTGTCGAGGTCGCCGCTCACTTCGTTGAGTTCGTCCTCCAGCTCCTCCCGACCGCGTTGGAACTCGCCCATCGCCTGCCCGGTGGCGCGCGCGAGCTTGGGAATCTTGTTCGCCCCGAACAGGAGCACCGCGATGAGCAGGACGATGACGAGCTCAGGCCCGCCGAACCCACCCGGGATGAACAGGGGAATTGTAAGTGCCATCTCTGGATGAGGGTAGCCGGTTGGCAGTTATAGGCCTTTTGCTCACGGTTTATACACAGTTCGGGCGGGGGAAGCACAACGGTGATATGCCGCCCGATACATCACACACTCGATGGTAGACACTGGCGACGACGCCCCCGACTTCACTGCACCGCTCGCGAACGGCGACGTCGAGTCGTTCACCCTCTCCGAGCACGTCGGCGACGACCCCCTCGTGCTGGCCTTCTACCCCGGCGCGTTCACGGGTGTCTGCACCGACGAGATGTGCACGTTCCGCGACAACATCGGCGCCTTCGAGGACGTGGGCGCGACGGTGTTCGGCGTCAGCGTCGACACCCCCTTCGCGAACAACGAGTTCCGCGACCAGAACGACCTCTCCTTCGGCCTCGTGAGCGACGCCGACGGCGAGGCCATCGAGGCCTTCGACGTCGTCGACGACGACTTCGCCGGCTTCGGCTACGCCGCCGCAAAGCGCTCCGTCTTCGTCATCGACGGGGACGGCGAGGTCACGTACAAGTGGGTCACCGACGACCCCGGCGTCGAGCCTGACTACGACGAGGTCGAGGCCGCCGCCGAGGACGCGGCCTAAGCGCGCCCCTTCCGCAAGGACATTTTTCACGCACCCACCCCGAGTAGAGCTATGAGCGACACCGAAACGGATAGACCCGGCGCCGCCGACAGCGGGATGGAAGCCTACGACCCCGACGCCGAGCACTCGTTCCCCGACGACAAAGTGAACGAGGTGCTCGCGTACCTCGATGCCGACCCCGAGATAGAGGCGTACCTCGACGCGCAGAACGTCAACCCAGTCACGAGAAAGGGGTACAACGACCACGGCACCAAACATATCGAAATCGTCCGTGACAGGGCGTTGCACCTCTACGAACTCCTCAAGCGTGGCGGCGTCGAGTTCAACGGCGCGGCCCAACAGGGCTTGGACGAGGAAGACGAGGCCGTCATCGTCGCGCTTGCGGCGACCCTCCACGACATCGGTCACGTCGTCCACCGCGACGAGCACGCCTACTACTCCATCCCGCTCGCCGCGGACTACATGGACAAACACTTAGCGGAGTTCTACGGCGTCGGCGACGCCGTCCGAATGAAGGGGGAGGTCCTCCACGCCATCCTTACCCATCACACCGAGGAGGAACCGCTCACCCTGGAGGCGGGAGTCATCCGCGTCGCCGACGCCCTCGACATGGAGAGCGGGCGCTCGCGGATGCCCTACCGGAAGGGGGGGCGGGGCATCGACACCCTCTCCAGTCAGGCGATCCGGCGCGTTTCTCTGGAGGAAGGTAACGAGGAGCCGGTCAGAGTTGAAATCGAGATGCGCAACGCCGCGGGCGTCTACCAGGTCGACAATCTCCTAAAAGCGAAGCTCGACGGCTCCGGCCTCGAAGAACAGGTCCGCATCGTCGCGCTCAACACCGGCGAGGGCGACCAGCTGGTCGAGCGCATCGAACTCTGATTCCCGAGCCTACTGGAACATGCCCCGACCCTGGGGCGTCGCCTGCGAGGACTCCTCCTCGCCGACCTGTCGCATCCGCTGGGCCAGTTTCTCCTTCTGTTCCCTGATCTGTTCGGCCTCCTCGACCAGTTCGTCGGTAGCCACTTCGATGCCCGTGAGCGGTTCGATACCGCCGGTGATGATGCGCCGGGCGGAGACGGGGTCCGGAAACTGCGGGTCGGACTCCGCGATGAGGCCGACGGCGTCGAGGCTCCGGTCGGCCGCGCGGTTGAGCAGGGCGCCGGCGGGACCGCCGACCACGCCCGCCTCCGGAGGACGGCCGATGTCCTGTTCGTCGAGGAGCCCGCCCGCGCTGCCCGCGGCGACGCCGTAGAGGTCGGGGACGTCCGTCGCGTCGTAGTCCTCGTTGGGCATTCCCGAGAGGTAAATCGGGAGGCAGTCGTTTTCGGCGACCCAATCGGTGAGGCCCGCCGCGAAGTCCGCCGCGGCCGTCCGGGAGACGGGAATATCGCTCTGGAGAACCAACAAGTCTCGTTCCGCGTCGGCGTACAGCCGGACGGGCGGGCGCACCTGTCTGGAATCCCCCTCGTACACCGCGACCTCGGGGAGTCCGTCGGACTCGATGCCCGCGTAGTACGTCATGTCGAAGCTCTCCACGAGATGGTCGGCCGCGATCTTTCCCACCAACCCCACGCCGGGGAGCCCCTCGACCAACACCGGTTCGTCAAGCGACACGTCGGCGTCCTGCATCGAGAGTTCGACCATACAGGGGGTGGGACGTGCGCGCCGATAAAGCCGGGGGCCGAGTCGAAACCGCCAAGCGGTGTGGGGCCCGAGAGCCGATTAATGGACGTTCTCGACCGCTATGAGCCACTCGTCGAGGATTTCGACGCTTTTCTGAAGGCCTGTGAGCGCCCGCTCCCGAACGTCGTCCGCGTGAACGGCATCAAGACAACCCCAAAGCGAGCCATCGAAGCCTTTGAGGACGCCGGTATCGGCGTCGCGCGCCGCGGATGGCACGAGGGGCTGCTGGAACTCGACACCGGCAAGCCCGGCAACACATGGCCCTACGCCCACGGCTGGGTCCACGGCCAGGAGGAGGTCTCCGCGATTCCGGCCCGCGTTCTCGACCCGGACGCCGGCGACCGGGTGCTCGACGCCTGCGCCGCGCCGGGGAGCAAGACCGGCCAGCTCGCGGCGCTGATGGACGACACGGGCACACTGGTCGCGAACGACGACAACCTGGGCCGCCTCTCGGCGCTACGCTCGAACTGCGACAGACTGGGTGTGACCTGCGCGGCTGTCACGAACCGGGACGGCCGAAACTTCTCAACCAACGGGCTCGGCCTCGATGCCTTCGATTCGGTGCTCGTCGACGCCCCCTGCACCTGTGAAGGCACCATCAGGAAGAACCCCGACGCGCTGGACAACTGGTCCCACGGCTATCTGAACCAGGTAACGGGAACGCAGAAGGGCATCCTGCGGCGCGCCATCGAACTCACCGAGCCCGGCGGGACAGTGGTGTATTCGACGTGCACCTTCGCACCCGAGGAGAACGAAGCCGTCCTCGACCACGTCCTCGAAGAGAAGAACGCCGAACTCGTCCCCTACGAGTTGGGCCTCGACTCGGTGCCAGGAATCGCCGAGTGGGAGGGCCAGTCGTTCGATCCCTCGATGGAACACGCCAAGCGTGTGTACCCGCACCACAACGACACGGGCGGGTTCTTCTGCGCGAAACTGGAGGTGGGCGCATGACAGAGAACGACAGCGCCCGCTTCGAGCGGGTCGCGCCGACCGATTCGGAAACGGAAGTGGAAGGCCGACCGAGCCGGGACGCCATCGTCGAGTGGTGGACCGAGCGCTTCGGGGTTCCCGCGGCGACCTTTTCGGGCTTTACCTTCTGGGAGAAAGGCGCCGGAAAAATCTGGGCCTTCCACGACGACATCGAGTCGCCCGTGCGCGCCGAGTCGCTGGGCCTCGCCGTGATGCGCGTCCGCCAGGAGCACTGGAAGCCGACGACCGACGCCGCCCAGCGCTTCGGGAACGAGGCGACGAAAAACGTCATCGAACTCGGCGCGGACGACGCCCGCGCGTTCCTGGCCGGCGAGGACCGCGAGGTCGAGTGGGACGGCGACTGGGGGTATCTAATCGCCGCGCACGAAATCGCCGGCGCGCCCGAGCCCATCGGCGTGGGTCTCTACCTCCACGGGGAGCTCCGCTCGCGGATGCCCAAAGGGAAGCGACGAACGCTCTAGTCCCTCGCCTCGACCGTCCCGCCGCTCAGACCTTCCCACGCGACTCGGTACCCCAGTCGCGAGAGGGCCGCGCTCGTGTCCGCGATGCCGTGGTCCTCACACGCCCGTTCCGCCCCGGAGAGCGGCATTCCCGCCTCGATTTTCTCACCGAGTGCGTCCAGCACGCGGGGCCGAACGAGCGTGCGCCCGATGCGTTCGTGCTCCGGGAAGGCCTTCCCCTCGACGGCGTCGGCGCTCACGCCGTGGCGCTCAGCGAGCGCGTCGAGCGTGAGGACGTCGTCCGCGGGCACGAGTTCGTCGGGGAGCGAGCCGGCGGCGCGCTCGACGAGTTCCGCCTCGTACTCCCGAAGCGCGTCCACGACGTCCTTCACCCGGACCGAGCCCGAGTAGGGTATCGCACGGTGGTCGCGGGCCTCGATATCCTCGCCCGCGCCGAGCGACTCGTCGACCGCGACCAGGAGGCGCTCGTCGGTCTCGTCGAGCTGGGCGAGCTTCTTCTCGACGTATTCGGGCGTCCAGAACCCCATCACCTCGAAGTACACCCGGAAGTCGCCGTGGGCGTAGTCGAAGGCGAAGTCCGGCACCATTACGCGCTCGCCGGCCTCCAAGAATGCGGGTTCGCGGACCAGCTCCCAGTCGAGGTCCAGCGCGTCGAAGCGGGCCGCGAACTCCCGCTCAACGCCGCTGTCGTAGGACACCTCCGCGACGGGCTCGGCGTCGGGTGGGCGCAGGGGGTCTTCCTCGGAAAGGCGCATCGTCCGCTCGGTACCGTTGTCGTCGATGGTCGCTTCGAGCTCCCACTCCCGCGCGCTGACGACCGCCCGCAGCAGGCGCGCGAAGCGGGTACCGTAGCGCCGCGTCCGCCGGAACAGGGCGTCCGGCCCGGTGAGTTCGACCACCTGGTCGTCGCCCTCCCAGTACATCTCGTAGAGCAATCCGAGGCGCTTGACTGACGTGACCAGCCCTCGGGGCTCCGACGTGGTGACCGTCACCCGCGTCGCGTCGAAGAGGGCCGTCTGCGCCAAGGAGAGGTTGTACTGCGCCAGAAGTTCGGAGGGCGTCCAGCGGTCCGGGGCCGCGGCGAGTATCTCGCGCTCGGGGCGGTCCGCGTAGAGGGCCTCGGCGACCGTCGCCCCCGGGGTTCCGAGCGCGTCGCCCGCCTCGGCGAGTGCCGCCTCGCGTTCGCGCTCCGTGACGACGCCGTCGGGTTCGGCCGCCGCGAACGCCGCTTTCCGGGCGCGCTCGGGCGGCACCGGGCTCCGCACCTCGAAGGCGGCCTCCCGGTCGAGGAGCTTGGCGAACCCGCGGACGAGTTTGAACTCGGCCTCGCGCTCCAGGGCTTCGAGCGCCGCGTCGAGTTCGCGTCTGGGTTCGCCCTCGTGGGCCTGGAAGACGTCGAGGACCTGCCCCGCCAGCGCCTCGCGTTCGGGGCCGACGAACTGGGGCCGATACCCCCCGCCGGCGCGGGAGACGCGAAGCAGGTCCTTCGTGAGCATGGGGGCCGTACGCGGGGGACCATCAAAAACGCACAAGATTCATTCCGCCGCGCGAGTGGGTGGGCGTATGAAACGAACCCGGCGTGGATTTCTGGCCGTGCTGGCCGCGACAGCTGCCGGGGGCTGTCTCGGCGCCGGCGAGAGCGGCACGGGTGCGGAGGCCGTGACGGCGTCCCTCGGAGAGACGGGCGCCACCGAGGCCGAGGCGCTGTGGGTGTCGATAACGGTCGAGAACACCGCCGGCGCGCCGGTCGAAGCGACCGCGTACGTTTACGCCGTCGAGCCGGGCAAGACGCACACAGAAGCCCGATACTTCGAGCTGGAGCCCGCGGGGACGGCGGAGGAACGGGTGGTCTTCCCCGACGTCTCCCGGGACGGCTTCTGGGAAGCGAGCGGCTATCTGGAAGCGAACGTCGCGTAGCGCGCTCCCGACGGCGGTATGTGCATACCGCCGACCGGTTCTCCCGACGGCGGCCCGTTCGGTGCCGCCGACCGGTTCTCCCGACGGCGGCCCGTTCGGTGCCGCCGACCGGTTCCCCCGACGACGGTTCGTTCGATGCCGCGGGCTATCGCCGCCTGTCGGCCACCCGCTCCTCCGCGGTGTTCTCGCTGACGAGTTCGTAGAGGGTCGCCCGACCCCCGTCGTCGGTCGGGCGGAGAATCCGGCCGAGGCGCTGGGTGAACTCCCGCTCGGAGCCGCTTCCGGCGATGAGGACCGCGACGTTCGCGTCCGGCACGTCGACACCCTCGTCGAGAACGTTGGCGGTGACGACGCGGGAGTAGGTACCCTCGCGGAAGCGTTCGAGTATCTCTCGACGCTCGGCGGCCCCGGTCTCGTGGGTGATCGCGGGGATGAGATAGCGCTCCGAGAGCCGGTACACCAGGTCGGTCGAGGCGGTGAAGACGATGACCCGGTCGTCGCGGTGGCTATCGAGGAGGTCCGCGAGCGCCGCCACCTTGGCGTCGCTCTCGGCGACGAGTTCGCGGGCGCGCTGCTTGGCGAGCAGCGCCTCCCGCGCCCGCGGGTCCGAGCCCGAGCGCTTCACCAACTGCTGGTAGTCCGAGCCCGAGGCCATCGAGATGTCCGAGGTCCGCAGATACTCCACGAAGGTCTCCTGGACGTTCTCGTACTCGCGGCGCTCCTCGTCGGTAAGGGGAACCTCCAGCCGGCGGATGTCGTAGGGGGCGAGATGTTCGCCCGCGAGTTCGTCGGCGTCGATGCGGTAGACCACGTCCCCCACAAGGTCCTCGATGACTTCGTGTTGCCCGTCCGGGCGCTCGAAAGTCGCCGTCAGGCCCAACCGGTGGGGCGCGGCCAGCAGACGGCCGATGTCGCGATAGCCCTCGCCGCCGAGGTGGTGACACTCATCGAAAACGACGAGCGAGAACCGGTCGCCCAACTCGTCCGCACGGAGATACGCCGAATCGTAGGTCGCGACGGTGAGGGCCTCGATTTCCTGTACGCCGCCACCAAGCTGGCCCACCGGAACGCCGAGCGACTCGAGCTCCGCGCGCCACTGGTTCAGCAGGTCGATGGTCGGCACCACGACCAGCGTGGGCTCCCCGACCGCTTCGATGGCCTTCACACCGATGACCGTCTTGCCGCTCCCGGTGGGGAGTTCGAGAACGCCCCTGCGGTTCTCGGCCTCCCACGCGTCGAGCGCCTCGCGCTGGTACTCCCGGAGGGCGTAGTCGCTCTCGACCGACAGCCGAGCATCGGGGCGGACGCGATCGGCGTAATCAGCGCCGAGGGCGTCGAGGGCGTCCTTGAGGGCCGCGTAGCGGTACCCCGGCGCCCGGCGAGTGCCGTCGGGGGCGTCCTCGACGTAGGGGAGTTCGACCCCCTCCGCGCCGCGGACAACGACCGTTCCCTCGTCGTAGGCCAGCGTCAGCACACGCGGCGTTCCGCGGCGGGAGGTTAAAACGCTCCCGACGGCGATGTGATACCCTTATCCTTCTCCGAGGGCTCTTTCAGCGCATGAGCGAGGAGACGCCGGCGGAGACCGAAGTCGAAGCGGACCTCGTGGAGCGCGTCGAGGACGTAGACGAGGCCCTCGCGGCCGAGGTTGCCACACTCCGGGAGGAGAAACGCGCTGCGGAGGCACGGGCCGAGGAGGCCGAGGCGGAACTCGCCGAGAAAGAGGAGGAAATCGAGGAGCTCACCGACCGCGTCCAGCGCAAGCAGGCGGAGTTCCGGAACTACAAGAAGCGCGCCGAGCGCAAGCGCGAGGACATCAAGGAGCGCGCTGCCGAGGACCTCGTCGAGCGCATCGTGGACGTACGGGACAACCTCGCCCGCGCGTTGGAGGAGGCCGACGAACACGGCGGCGAGGCGATCCGAGACGGCGTCGAGAGCACCCTCTCCGAGTTCGACCGGGTCCTACAGGAGGAGAACGTCTCGGTCATCGACCCGGACCCCGGCACCGAGGTTGACCCGACGCGCCACGAAGTGATGATGCGCGTCGAAAGCGAGAAGCAGGACGGCGCCGTCGAGGACGTCTTCCGGCAGGGCTACGAGATGGGCGGGAAGGTGCTCCGCGAGGCGCAAGTGACGGTCAGCGACGGCGAGTAAGGTTTTCACCCTCGGGCCCGCGGAACGACCATGCGCGTCGTTCGAGCGGGCGACCCCGACGACCCGAACCTCCTCCTGATTCTCGGTCGCGGCAACCGGGTCCGCCACGACCACGTTCGCTGGCTGGTCGAACAGTTCCCGGACTACCGGGTGCACGCCGTCGAAATTCCGGACAACGGCACCGACTTCGAGCGGGACTATCTGAACCCAATCGAGGAGTACGCCGTCGGACTGGGGGACTACAAGCTCCTCTCGCACAGCACCGGCGGGCTGGTCGCCGCACACATGGAGACCGACCGACCGCGGGTGTATCTGAGCCCGTGGTGGGGACTCGCCGAGCGGACCGCGTGGCTCACCGAGCGGGTGGCGACCCTCCCCATCGCGACGCCGCTCCTCCCGTCGGGCATCGACGCCGACGATATCGGGCCGGCCGTGGACCCCGCCGTCGAGGAGCGGCCCGTCGCGCCCGCGTTTCTGGGGACGATACAGCGTGCACAGGAATCCTTGCCGCCGTTCCGGGAGGACGCGACGGTCTTCTGCTCGCTCGCGGACACCGTCGTGAGCACGCGCGCCATCGGCGAGCGGGCCCCCGCAGAGCGGATCAGGCTGTACGACGGAGGGCACGAGCCGTTCGCCGCCGCGTTGAGGGATGACATCCTCGCGGACGTGCGCGCGGCGCTGGCGGACCCCGAGTGGATTACCGGTTCATCATAAAGGACACGGAGTGTGAGAACCGTTGTGAAGAGAACCGCATGACGGCGTAGCCCCGGTGTGGCGGGAGTACGCGGGCTCTCTCGCAATCCTTAAACGGCAGAAACCGGTATCAATCCACCAAGATGGCGAGCAACAAGATTCTCGGAATCGACCTCGGCACCACGAACTCCGCGTTCGCGGTGATGGAGGGCGGTGACCCCGAAATCATCGCGAACGAGGAGGGCGACCGAACCACGCCCTCCGTCGTCGCGTTCACCGACGACGGCGAGCGTCTCGTGGGGAAGCCGGCGAAGAACCAAGCGGTGCAGAACCCCGACCAGACGGTGAACTCCATCAAGCGCCACATGGGCGAGGAGGACTACACCGTCGAGCTGAACGGAGAGGACTACACTCCCGAGCAGGTGTCGGCGTTCATCCTCCAGAAGATCAAACACGACGCCGAGGAGTACCTCGGCGACGACGTCGAGAAGGCCGTCATCACGGTTCCGGCCTACTTCAACGACCGCCAGCGTCAGGCGACGAAGAACGCCGGCGAGATCGCCGGCTTCGACGTCGAGCGAATCGTCAACGAGCCCACCGCGGCCGCGATGGCTTACGGGCTCGACGACGAGTCCGACCAGACGGTTCTGGTGTACGACCTCGGTGGCGG
>JBEQBK010000020.1:18334-23229 GCA_041639855.1 Halobacteriaceae archaeon
GTGGCGGGACCTTCGACGTCTCCGTCCTCGAACTGGGCGGCGGCGTCTACGAGGTCGTCGCCACCAGCGGGGACAACGACCTCGGGGGCGACGACTGGGACGAGGCGGTCATCGACTACCTCGCCGACGAGTTCGAGAACAACCACGGCATCGACCTCCGCGAGGACCGTCAGGCCCTTCAGCGCCTGAAGGACGCCGCGGAGGAGGCCAAAATCGAGCTCAGTAGTCGAAAAGAGACGACTATCAACCTCCCGTTCATCACGGCGACCGACTCCGGTCCCGTTCACCTGGAGCAAGACCTCACCCGCGCGAAGTTCGAGTCCCTCACCTCAGACCTCATCGAGCGCACCGTGGGTCCGACGGAGGAGGCCATCGAGGACGCCGGCCTCTCGAAGTCCGACATCGACGAGGCCATCCTCGTCGGCGGCTCCACGCGAATGCCCCAGGTGCAGGAGAAGGTCGAGGAGACCATCGGCCAGGAGCCCCAGAAGAACGTCAACCCCGACGAGGCCGTCGCGCTCGGCGCGGCCATCCAGGGCGGCGTTCTCTCCGGGGACGTGGACGATATCGTCCTGCTCGACGTGACGCCGCTCTCCCTCGGTATCGAGGTGAAAGGCGGCCTCTTCGAGCGCCTCATCGAGAAGAACACGACCATCCCGACCGAGGAGTCGAAGGTGTTCACCACTGCGGCGGACAACCAGACTTCCGTCCAGATCCGCGTGTTCCAGGGCGAGCGCGAAATCGCCGAGGAGAACGAGCTCCTGGGTGAGTTCCAGCTCACGGGCATCCCGCCCGCACCCGCCGGAACGCCGCAAATCGAGGTCGGCTTCGAAATCGACGCGGACGGTATTGTCAACGTCACCGCCGAGGACCAGGGCTCGGGCAACTCCGAGAGCGTCACCATCGAGGGCGGCGCCGGCCTCTCCGACGAGCAGGTCGAGGAGATGCAGGAGGAAGCCGAACAACACGCCGAGGAGGACGAGAAACGCCGCGAGCGCATCGAGGCCAGAAACGAGGCCGAGAGCGCCATCCAGCGCGCGGACTCCCTCCTCGACGAGAACGAGGAGCTCGTCGACGAGGACCTCGAAGCGGACGTGCAGGACGCCGTCGAGGACGTCGAGGCCGTCCTTGAGGATGAGGACGCCGACACCCAGGAAATCAAGGACGCTACCGAGAACCTGACCGAGACGCTCCAGGAAATCGGCAAGCAGGCCTACCAGCAGGAAGCCCAGGCGGGCGCCGGTGCAGGCGGCGCCGGGATGGGCGGCATGGGAGGTATGGGCGGCGACGGTCCCGAAGGCGACGATGACTTCGTCGACGCCGACTTCGAGGATATGGACGAGACGGGCGACGAAGACGAGACGGACGAAGACGAGAACTAACCCCGCCGTACACCTCCTACCACACTAATGGCTCAGAACTTCTACGACGTGCTCGGCGTGAGCCGGGACGCCGACGAGGACGAGATCAACGCCGCGTTCCGGCAGATGGCGTCTGAGTACCACCCCGACGTGAGCGACGCCGAGGACGCCGAAGAGAAGTTCAAGCAGGCGAAGAAGGCAAAGGAGGTGCTCACGGACGAGGAACAGCGACAGATGTACGACCAGCTCGGCCACGAGCAGTACCTCAAAGCCGAGAAGCGCGGTGCCACCGACGACGGTGGCCAGGGCGGCCGCGGCCGTGGTGGTCGCGGCGGCATGGGTGGTATGGGCGGACAGGACCCCTTCGGCGGCATGGGCGGCGGCCAGGGGGGGAGCTTCTTCGAACAGTTCTTCGGCGGAGGCGGTCGCGGTCGCTCGGGGCCCCAGTCCGGGCAGGACCTGCAGACCCGCGTGCGCCTCGACCTACAGGAAGCCCACGACGGCGTCGAACGTCAGCTCACTGTCCGCCGCCCGGAGACCTGCGACGACTGCGACGGTCGCGGCCATCCGGAGGACGCGACCAGCCGCACCTGTCCGAACTGCGACGGACAGGGTCGAGTCACGCAAGTTCAACAAACGCCGCTCGGGAGAGTGCAACAGGAACAGACCTGTTCGCGCTGTGAGGGCACAGGCGAGCTGTACGACGACACCTGTAACACCTGTGGCGGTGACGGCACGGTCAAGAACGAGGCCACGCTCACCGTCGACATCCCGGCGGGCATCCGCGACGGACAGACCCTCCGGATGGACGGCGAGGGCGCACCGGGCGACCGCGGCGCGCCGAACGGCGACCTGCTCATCGAGGTTTCGGTCAGCGATCACAGCGACTTCGAGCGCGACGGGGACGACCTGCGGACCCACCAGGCAGTCTCCTTCCCGCAAGCCGTCTTCGGCGACACCGTCGAACTCCAAACGCTCGCGGGGAGCGTCGAGTTCGACGTGCCGGCGGGCACACAGTCCGGAGAGACGTTCCGCCTACGGGGCAAGGGGATGCCCCACCTCCGAGGGCGCGGGGAAGGCGACCTCTACGTGGAGGTGCAGGTTGTCACGCCTCAGGAGCTCAACGACGAACAGCGCGAAGCCCTCGAAGCGTTCGCCGAAGCCGGCGGCGAAGAAATCGAGGTCGAGGAGGGTTTCTTCGAGCGGCTGAAGAACTCGCTGTAGCGGCCCCAACTTCCTTGCTGGCGGCGACCCTTGTTCACGTATGGCCAAGCAGGTCAACTATCACGACGTTGATGCGGTCGCCGAGGGGATGTATTTCCTGCGTGACCCGCTGGGCGCCGAGCAGCTGGGCGTGACCGTGCTCGAAGCCGACCCGGGGTGGGAAGGCAAGCCTCACGATCACGCGGACGCGGACCACGAGGAGGTGTATCTCCTCGTCGAGGGAGAAGCGGAAGTCGACGTGGAAGGGGAGACGCACGAACTGTCCGGGGGCGACGCTCTCCGCGTCGAGCCAGAGGAGACCCGCCAGATACGAAACGGGAACACGGAGAGTTTCTTCGTCCTCGCCGGCGCACCGTAGCTGGAGCCGTATCGCCCCGCTTTTCGTTCCTGCTCCCCACGAATCGGTATGGACGACGCGGAACCTCGAGTGTTGGGAGACCTCCTCGCCCGGGAACGGCGCTCGAACCGACCCGCGCTCGGGGGCGGTGGGCGCGAACTCGACTACCGTCGGTTCATCACGACGGCGTGGAAGGCCGGGAACTACCTCCGGCACCTCGGCGTTCGAAAGGGGAGCACCGTCGGTGTCGTCGGCGAGGGGCCGCCCGCGGTGCTGTCGCTGTTCGGGGCCGCAGCGCTCGGAGCGGCAGTATGGGTGGACCCGTCCGCCGACAGTAGTCCCGACGTACTGGTCGCACCGACGAATCGGCTCGGCAGATTCGACGCCCCGTCCCGGAGTAACCGCGTCGGGTACGGGAGTGAACCTGATGACCCCGCAGTCTCCTACTTCGAGCGCGACGTGTGGAGCGAGAACCCCGTCGAACCACCCGAGCGGGTCGCACCCGAGGACGCAGCTCTCAGGGGAGCCTTTGGCGAGTGGAGCCACACCGACGTGTTCGACGCCGCGGACGGGGTAACGGAGCAGCTGTCTCCGGAGGATACCGTCGCACTCCGAGCGTCGCTCTCGAACCCGTGGGTCGTTGCCGCGGGCGTCGTCGCGCCGCTGTCGGTCGGCGCACGCGTTCTGTTCCCCGAAGAGGGGGAATCCGGGAGTGTCGCAGTTGTGGAGGGTGAAGCGCCCGAAGAACGGGTGCTATCGCCGCCCAAGTCCTGAGCACCGGGAACGTTTTTGGCCGTCGCTGGCGTACCCGTTCACATGTACGTCCGGGGCGCGAAGAAGCACGAGGAGGCGTGGTTGCTCGACCGCATCGAGGACCTCGGGCTCGCGGACCCCGCCTTCCGCTCGCGGGACTACGCGGTCGCCGTGGACGAGGATTCGGGCAGTATCGTCGGCTTCGGCCGGCTCCGGGTTCACTCTGGGGACCCGGAGATGTGTGAGATAACGACCGTCGGCGTGCTGTCCGAGCACCGCGGGCGCGGTGTGGCGGCACACGTTCTCGAACGGTTAGTCGAGCGAGCCCGCGACCGTGGCTTCGAGACGGTGTACTCGCTGACTGACACCGGCGAGTATCTCGAACGGTTCGGCTTCGAGCCGATACCGGAGGACGAGCTCCCGGAAAAGCTGGCTGACCGGCTCGACGAGGAGCGCGAGCGCGAACCGGGCACCGAACCCTATCGAATCACCGTCGGGGAGTTCTCGGTACCACAGCGCCTGCGGTCTCGGTTCAAGCGCGCCGGGGATGAGGTAGCGAAGGAGACCGAGGAGAACCCCGAGGACTTCGGCATCGATTCGGAGTCAGCAACCTACAAGTACGACACCGGACGCTGAGGGATTGACGTGCGGGTGGCGGAGACGGGGTCGCGGGCGGGTGCCACGCTACTTTGCGGGAAGCGCCGGTCGTTGGACACGAAAAGCGAGAGCGCCCGCGGCTCGGATCAGGTCACGGGCCGTCTGGTTCGCCATACGGTTTGAACGTCAGGAAAGGAAAGACTGAGTTATTCGGTCCGACGGACGACCGTGCCACACACCGGACAGAGGAGGGCCCGCCCCTCGCCCGAGACGCCGAACTCGACTTCGACGTAGGGTCGGTCGTAACCGGCCGCCGCGAGGCGCTCTTCGAGGTCGTCGTCCGCGCGCGTTGGGCTGTATCCGCAATCACTGCATTCTGGAAGTTTCGAAACTGTTTCGGGTGCTTGGTTTCTTTTCGTGGTGCTCATTCGTTTTTATTTGCCTATTGTATCTTTTTTATGTGTCTTCGGTGCTGTTTCGTACGCTTTGATAGCGCATCGGGGTACTTAACGCCACCGGCTATACAGGATACGTGCCGGGTATCAGCGCCGGGGGAGGTCGCGAGTTTCGAGTTCCGGGATGAGAGGCCGGGGCCACGCGGGCGGGGCGAACCACCCGGCCCG
>JBEQBK010000021.1:0-23107 GCA_041639855.1 Halobacteriaceae archaeon
CAGTCTGCGCGTCAACGATTAGCTGACCGGGATAGATGTGCTGGTTCGCAACAGTAACGATTCCATCGACCTCCGTACATGCAGTATATCGCCAGCGTAGGTCTACCTCCTCGGGGACGGTCGCATCGGGATTGTAACTCGTGTGGCCGGCATCGTACTGGAGCATCGGCCACGTCGCACTGGGGGTAATCGCCGCGTCACTCTCGTAGCGGGTCCGACCGGTTTCGCAGTCGTAGCCGGAGTCTTCAGGCCGAGGCGGGTCGCCCTCGTCAAAGACACTCGAACAGCCCGAGAGGCCGGCGACTCCGAGGGTCGCTCCCCAACGAAGGACCGTTCGGCGCGAGGGCGGTGACATGGTCATAGGAGAATTGTCAAACGGTATATTATTTCGGGATGAATATCCGGGGTGTAGAATTCGGCTTCACCGCTCGTTTCGTGTGGCACTCCTTCATCTGAACCACACGACGCTCGTTGATGCTACGCTCTACTCGCGTCCCTACTGGACAGGTAATTCGCCCGTCCCAGCGAAGAAGTAGCCACGCCGTCGCTGCACGGTCGCGGAAACAGCGCCGCGGACACAACCGCGGCCGCGCCTGTCGGCGCGACCCTTGGAGGACGCAGGAAGACGCTCCGCGTCTTCCAAGTCGCCGGAAATATTCGATTTCCGGAAGACTCGACAAGGGCGAGGCGCGAGCGGTCCCGTGCCGCACGCGCCGAGGGCTTGCTTAGTCGTCGGCTTCGGCGAACCCTTCGATGGCCGGTCGAGCCACGTCCCGGTCGGTTTCCTCGCCGTCGATGTCGTAGGGGTATTCGCCTGTGACACAGCCCATACAGAGGTCCTCCCGGGCGAACGCCAGTGTGTCGGCGACCGCGTCGGTCGAGAGGTAAGCCAGACTGTCGGCGCCGATCTCCTCGGCGATTTCTTCGGGCGTTTTGTCCGCCGCGATGAGCTCCTCCCGGGACGCCATGTCGATGCCCATGTAGCAGGGGGCGACGATTTCGGGAGAGCCGATGCGGATGTGGACCTCCTCGGCCCCGGCCTCGTGCATCAAGTCCACGAGCTGGCTGGAGGTGGTGCCGCGGACGATGGAGTCGTCGATGAGCGTCACGGAGTTGCCCTCGACGACATCGCGGATGGGGTTGAGCTTCAGGCGAACCGCGCGCTCCCGTTCGTCCTGTGTCGGCATGATGAACGTGCGCCCGACGTAGCGGTTCTTCATCAGCCCTTCCGCGAACTCCACGTCGGCGCCGTCCTCGGACCCGTTCGCGGCCTCGGCGTAGCCCGACGCGAAGGCGCGCCCGGAGTCGGGCACCGGGACGACGACGTCGGAGTCGATACCGCTCTCCTCCCAGAGCTTCCCGCCCAAATCACGGCGCACGTCGTAGACGAGCCGGTCGTCGATGACCGAGTCGGGGCGCGCGAAGTACACCCACTCGAAGAAGCAGTGAGCGGTGTGCTCGGGCTCGAACAGCTGATAGGAGTCGAAGCCGTCCGGGCGAAGAATCACCATCTCGCCGGGGCGAACGTCGCGGACGAGGTCGCCACCGAGGGTGTCGATGGCCGCGGATTCGGAGGCGACGACGTAGCCGTCCTCCAGCTCGCCGATGACAAGCGGCCGGTTCCCTTGCGGGTCACGAACCCCCAGCACGGTGTCGTCGTGCATGATGGCCAGCGAGTAGGAGCCATGGATGCGCTCCATCGTGGACTTCACGGCGCGCACGAGGTCCTCCTCCAGGAGGTTGCGCGCCATGTCGTGGGCGATGACCTCGGTGTCGCCCGCCGAGGAGAAGGCGTGCCCCAGCCCGCCGAGCTCCTGGCGCACTTCGTCGGCGTTCACGAGGTTGCCGTTGTGACTCAGCCCCAGCGCCCCGCCCTTGAACGACACGGAGAAGGGCTGGGCGCAGGCGTCGTTCACGCCGCCCGATGTGGGGTAGCGGACGTGCCCGATGCCGGCGTCGCCGGCGAGCGCGTCCACGTCCTCGCGGTCGAAGGCGTCCCCGACGAGACCCATTTCGACCTGTTCGTGCTGCTGGAACCCATCGTGGGTGACGATGCCCGCGGACTCCTGCCCGCGGTGTTGGAGCGCGTACAACGCATAATAGATGGGGAGGGCGGCGTCCCGGTCGTCGAGGGCGACCCCGACAACGCCGCACTTCTCCGTCATGCCGTCGGCCCGGCCGGACATACCCGCACCTGTGCGACCGAAGGGTAAAAACCCCCGTTATCGTGTCGAACTCTCCGCTACTGGGATATGGAGTATGCAGGGATGTGCATATTATGGGCGTCGCCGGAGCCCGGGCTATCCGGCGCGAGAACGGGAGAGGAGAGAGCTTATTCGCCCTTCTTCGACTGCCAGGCGTAGTCGCGGCGCTTCGCGGACTTACCGAAGCCACAGCTCGAACACACTTTCTTCGTGACGTGGTAGGACTTCTCGCCGCAACGGCGGCACTTCACATGCTTCGTCTTGTTCTTCTTCCCTTGGGCGGCGGTTCCGTCGGTCATGCGTTGATGCTAACGACGTTATCTCCACGGATAACGGTTGTGTCTTCGACCGGTGTGGCGTCGAAGACGTCGTACGCCACCTCGGTGTCCTCGGGCGATGAGAGCACGACGTTCATGTGTTGGTCGTAGCCGGTGAGCACCCCGTGATACTCCTCTCCGTCCTTCAATCGCACACTCACCTCGCTCTGGAGGGCGTCCTCCAGTACGTCGAGGGGTCGTCCGTCCATGTTCTCTTTGCCGAGGCTGTTCCTCTTATACGTATCGGGATGGGGACAACTGCTAAGGGTGCTCGCGTCGTGTCGTTCGTATGGGAATCCTCGAACTGCACTTTCACGACTCCGAGTTCGTCTTCGGCCCCTCCATCGCGGGCGAGGACGCGACCGAACGCGTCGAAGAGACCGTCGACGAGATGGTCGAGGGCGACGAAAGCACGCGCAGCCCCGCGCTCGCCGCTATCGTCGGCCTGCTGTTCGCGCTGGTGCT
The DNA here is from genome assembly GCA_041639855.1 of Halobacteriaceae archaeon. GTDB lineage: Archaea > Halobacteriota > Halobacteria > Halobacteriales > Halobacteriaceae > JBEQBK01. The sequence continues at coordinate 2,987 of JBEQBK010000021.1, forward strand.
CGCCGCGCTCGCCAAGAAGGTCGGCGGCGGCGAGGACCACGACGGCGTCGAGATAGAGGAGCTGGAACCGTAGCCGGACTTCTTATGCCCGTGTCGCCGTAACGGGGTCGTAATGGGTATCTACGACAGCGTCCGGGCCGTCGCCGGCGCCGACGGCGAGGGCTCCATCGACTGGGAGGCGGCGGCGGCCGCAGCCAAGGCGGCGACTCCGCCGGGCGACCTCTCCGTTTCCGAGGCGGACCGGACGGGGTACGCGACGGACGTGCGCGACGCCCGCGAACGCCTGCGGGCGGTGAGCGGCCTCGACTTCGACACGCCCGAAACCGTCGAGTTACAGAACCGCCACCACTGGGTGGACGCCAACGTCTCGACGCTCTCGCGGGTGTTGGAACCCCTCAACGAGCGCCCCGAGATGCTCGAAGGCGTCGCCCGACGCGCCAACACCGCCTCGATGGCCGTCTCCCTCTCCTTTCTCGCCCGGCACGTTCTCGGCCAGTACGACCCGCTCCTGCTGGCGGACGGCGACGAACACGGCCTCTACTTCGTCCACCCGAACGTCGTTTCGGCCGCGGACTCCCTCGACACCGAGTTCGAGCGGTTTCGCCGCTGGATCGCCTTCCACGAGGTGACCCACGCCGCGGAGTTCGGCGCCGCGCCGTGGCTCCAGCCGTACCTTGAGGAGCGAATCCGGGAGGCCGTCCTCTCAATCGAGGACCGCCAACTCGACGCGCTCGACGGCGACGGCGCGCTCGGCGAGGTGATGACCGCCATGACCGCCGTCGAAGGGTACGCGGAACTGCTGATGGACCACGCCTTCGACGGGGAGTACGCGGACCTCCGCCGGAAACTCGACGCTCGCCGTTCGGGCGGGAACCCCCTCACGAAGGTCATGCGCCGCCTTCTGGGGCTGGGACTCAAACGCCAGCAGTACGAGCGCGGCAGAGCCTTCTTCGAGGCCGTCGCCGACCAGCGGGACCTGGAGACGGCGGCCCTGGTATGGGAGCGCCCGGAGAACCTGCCCACGGACGACGAGTTGGACGCCCCGACGGCGTGGGTGAGGAGAGTCGCATAGAGGTCCCTCCCCCGCGCCTCGTCGCCCTTCTGATATCGTAACAGACTCGGGTGCGTTTTCCTGTGTCCATCAGGCTGTGCCTGTCGGGTCGAGCGCGACTACCTCCGCGGCCACACGGCATCGTGAATTGGTTGCAACACCTGTTGAGCCGCTGAGACGGTGTGGCTGCCCCGCAGTAGGTATGCGAATGTAAGACCTAACTGTTCGCTCTTTGGTTGAGGAATTGAGGGACGAGAACCCCGACAATCAGAACAACTGCTATGTTCACCCATGTCGGTGCGTCTGTGAAGTTCGCTATCCCAGCAAGGAGGACGATTGCGAGCAGCCCGAACCCGACTACGACTTGGTTTTCGCGGGAGACCATATCGAGGAGTTGGAACCCAAAGACAGAATACCTATCGGCGACTGATTAGTCATTCTTCTTACGTAACGGGTGAAACAATCACGGCGGTGGGGCCGCGGAGAAACACGCCGCGGACACAACCGGGGCCGCGCCGACAGGCGCGGCTCTGGTGGACGCTGAAAACCGGGAGGCGGCTTTCAATAGTACCAGGGGACCCCGGAGAAGTCCGGCTCCCGGCCCTCCAAGAAGGCGTCCCGCCCCTCCTCGGCTTCCTCGGACTGGTAGGCCAGTCTGGTCGCTTCGCCGGCGAACACCTGTTGGCCGACCATACCGTCGTCGGCGAGGTTGAAGGCGTATTTCAGCATCCGAATCGCGGTCGGCGACTTCGTCTCCAACTCCGCGGCCCACTCCAGGGCGGTCGCCTCCAGTTCTTCGTGGGGGACGGCCTCGTTAACCATGCCCATCTCCGCCGCCTCCTCGGCGTCGTAGTCCTTCCCGAGGAAGAATATCTCCCTGGCCTTCTTCTGGCCGACCTGCTTGGCGAGGTAGGCCGACCCGAAGCCGGCGTCGAAACTCGCCACGTCGGGGTCCGTCTGGAGGAACCGCGCGTGCTCCTCGCTGGCGAGGGTCAGGTCACAGACGACGTGAAGCGAGTGGCCGCCGCCGACGGCCCACCCGGGCACGACGGCGACGACCGGCTTGGGCATGAAGCGAATCTGGCGCTGGACTTCGAGGATGTGCAAGCGGCCCGGCCGACTCCCCCCGCTCTCGGGGTCGTACTCGTAGCCGCTACCCCCTCTAACCGACTGGTCGCCGCCGCTCGAAAACGCCCACCCGCCGTCCTTCGGGGAGGGGCCGTTCCCCGTCAGGAGCACACAGCCCACGTCCTCCTGTTTCTTGGCGTGGTCCAGCGCGACGGCGAGCTCGTCGACCGTGCGCGGGCGGAAGGCGTTGCGCACTTCGGGCCGGTCGAAGGCGATGCGGACCGCGCTCGTGTCGGTCCCGCGGTGGTAGCTCACGTCCTCGAAGTCGTCGTCGAGGTCGAGGGGCTCCCAGCGTGCCGAATCGAAGATGTCCGAAACCATACCGACGGGTCGGCGGCGTCGGTGAAAACCTTACTCCTCGCAGGCTTCGGGACGGCCGCCATCCGCTTCGAGGGCGTCCGCGATTCGTCCCAGCTCCCCGGCGATGCGCGCGAGAAGGTAGAGGGCGACGACCGGAACCAGAACCGAAACGAGTCCGAGCACTCCGAACAGAAGCGAGTTGGTGCTGCCCGTCCCCCGCATCGCCGCGACGACGATGAGCGAACCGGCGACGAGAACGGGGACGGACACCAGTGCGACGAGCGTCGGTAGGGCGCGGTTGGAGGGCACGCCGTCGACTGGCACCGCCGGAGCCTAAGAACCTCCGGACAGCCATTCAACCAACTCCTCGCGAAGCGCCTCACGGGCGCGGTGGCTTTCCTCCGCGTCAGTGCGCACCTCGATGACCTGTGTGCCCTCGCTGTCGAGGGAAGCCTCGTAGGCCTCGATAAAGGACTCGGGCGAACTCCGGACGAACTCGAAGCCGAACAGTTCGGCGGTCGGCGCGAAGTCCAGCCCGTGGGGGGTCTTGAACTGTCCCGTGAAGGGAGGGTCGAACGCCTCGATGGGGAGCATGTGGAAGATGCCGCCACCGTCGTTGTTTATCAACACCACGGTCGCGTCCACGCCGCAGCGCTCGATGGCCAGCAGCCCGTTCGTGTCGTGGTAGTAGGCCAAATCGCCGGTGACGAGCACGAGCGGGTCGTCGGTCGCGGAGCCCGCCCCGAGCGCGGTGGAGGTGATGCCGTCGATGCCGGAGACGCCGCGGTTGGCGAGCGCCGTCACGTCCCCGACGCGGGGTGCGGCGAAGCGGTCGGCGTCCCGGACGGGCATCGAGTTCGAGACGAACACCGTCGCCGGGTCCGGCGCGGCGGCGAAGACCGTTCGGAGTATCGAGCCCTCCATCGAATCGGGTGCCTCGCCCGCGAGGTCGAAGTGCGCGCGCTCGGCGTGTTTGAGGCGTTCGTGCCACTCGGCGTTCGGCTCCCGCGAGACGCGTTCGACCAGCGCCGCCGCGAGGGCGTCCGGGTCCGCGTCAACCCGCTCCTGGACCCCGAATTCGGCGTCGCGCCAACCCGCGCCGCCGGCGGCGTCCACGAGAACCCCTTTCGCTTCCGTCCGCGCGAGGTACTTCCGGAGCGGCTTCGACGTGGGGGACGCGCCGAAGCGGAGCACGAGCTCGGGGTCGGGCCAGCCGTTGGTGACCCGCTCGTCGAGGAAGGCATCGTATCCTCCAAAAACGGGTGTCTCCCGGACGTGGTCGCCGAACCGGACACCCGAAAGCGGGTCCGCGAAGACGGGAAAGCCCGTCGCCGCGGCGAGCGCCGCGACCGAGTCGGAGGCGAGGCCGCTGTCCGGGCCGCAGACGAGGAGGCCGCGCTCGGCCGTCGTGACGGACGCCGCAAGACGCTCGGCGGTTCGGTCGGTCGGCGTTCGGGCCGCGGCGTCCGTTCGGACGAACGGCCCGTCGCGCCCCTCGACGGCTTCCGAGTGCTCCGCGGCGAAGCTCTCGGGAACGTCCCCCTCGACTTCGACCGGTTCGAGGGGCTTGCTGAACCGGCAGTTCAACTGTACCGGACCGGCCGGCGCGTCCGTGCTCGCGGCGACGGCGCGCGCGACGGTCGTTCGCAGGCCACGAAGCTTCCGGGCGTCGGCCTCTGGTTCGGGCAGGTCCCGGTACCACCGAACCGCGTCGCCGTACAGCTTCTCCTGGTCGGCCGTCTGGTTCGCGCCGGTGTCCGTGAGCTCGGGTGGGCGGTCCGCCGTCAGCGCGATGAGCGGGACGCGTCCCCGGTCGGCCTCCAACACCGCGGGGTGGTAGTTCGCGGCCGCCGTCCCGGACGTACAGATGAGAGGCGTCGGCTTCCCCGTCCGGCGTGCCCGACCGAGCGCGAAGTACGCCGCCGAGCGCTCGTCGAGGTGGGAAAACACCGCGAGGTCGGGGTGGGCGTCCGCGGCGACCGTCAGCGGCGTCGAGCGGCTCCCCGGCGAGACGCACACCGCGTCGACGCCGTGAGAGACGAGCTCCGCGACGATGGCGTCGGCCCACAGGGTGTTGCGGTTGGGGGCGCTCATCGGAGCTGGTCGAGCATCGGGCGGAACTTCAGTTGTAGCTCGTCCCACTCCACCTCGGGGTCCGAGTCGCCGACGATGCCGTTCCCCGCGAAGAGCGTGGCGACCTCCTCGCCCGCGACCGCGGAGCGGATGGCAACCGAAAAGGAGCCATCGCCCGCGGCGTCGAACCAGCCTACGGGCGCGGCGTACCAGCCGCGCTCGAAGGATTCGGTCTCCTTGATGGTCCGCCACGCCGCCTCCGGGGGGAGACCGCCGACGGCGGGCGTCGGGTGGAGGCGCTCGGCTACGTCCACGACGTGGGTGTCCTCGGGCACGTCGGCCGTGATCGGCGTGTGGAGGTGTTGGACGTTGGCGAGTTTCTTGAGGCCCCTGTCGCCGACGGCCACCGTCGCACCCATCCCCTCCAGCTGGTCGCGTATCGTCCGCGCGACGAGGGCGTGTTCGTGTTCGATTTTCGGGGTGCGAAGGGTGTCAGCGAGGCGTTCGTCCTCCGCCTCGGTGGCGCCCCGTCCTGCGGAGCCCGCGAGGGCCTCCGTCTCCACGTCGGTCCCGCGCAGGCGGACCAACCGTTCGGGCGTGGCGCCGAAGAACACCGCCCCCACGCCGGGGTCGACGGCGAAGCGGTGACAGTCCGGATAGGTCTCCGCGAGGCGTTCGAGCGCGTCGCTGAGCCGGAAAGGACCCCGCAGGTCGGCTTCGAGCGCCTGTGCGAGGACGACCTTCTCTAGTTCCCCGCCGTGGATGCGTTCGACGGCGCTCGCGACCTCGCGGCGCCAGTCCTCCCGCGAGGGAGTTCTGCGCGTCGCTTCGATGCCGGGCGGCGGGTCGCGACGGCCGTCCGCGTCCCGAACCCGGTCGGCCGCGTCGTCGAGGGCACCCGCCACGTCGGGCGCCTCGCCGTACTCGGTGACGGTGAGCCAGGTTTCCTCCCCCTCCGCGACGACCTGCACGCGGGGAACGACGAAGCGCGCGCCGGGGAAGCCTTTCCACGGCGCCTCCGGTCTGTGTTCATCGTGGAAGGCGAAGCCGCCCAGCAGCCGGGGGCGGGCGGCGTGGGGAACGTCGCCGCGGGCGTTCCGCAGGAGCTCTCCGCCGTTCTCGCGGACGACATCGAAGCGCTCCGGCCCGTCGCCGACGACCGAGGCGGCGACCTCACAGCCGACGATTCGCGGGCCGTCGGGGTCCGTCCAGACGGCGCGCGGGCCAGCGAACGCGCGGAGCGCGGCCGCGGGCGGGGCGTCGATGCGGCGCGCGCGGCTGTGGAGCGTCAGGCCGACCGACTCGGCGCCGTCACGGCGTGCCATTACCCTGACTCCGGGCGGGCCGTTATTCAGCCTAACCCTTCCGGCGCGTTTCGGAGTCGGAAAGTCGGCTTTCCGTTCGCGGCAGATTTGTTTTCCCGACGGGAAGCAAACGGCGCCATTTTTAAATACACACCGGGCAAAGCGCCCCCTATGCCGAAGGTATCGGTCACGGTTCCGGACCACATCGAGATGCAGATGGCCCAGTTGGTAGAGCAGGGTGAGTTCTCCGGTCGCGAGGAGGCCATCGAGGAACTCCTGACGTCGGGGTTGAAGGCCTACAAGGCCGGCGTCGACGTCGACGAGGAGGACTTCGGGGGGGACGAGGGAATGATGGGGCACGACGACGAGTACGTCTTCTAGGTTGTGTGACGTTCTGACGGGAAACGGTTAAACCGTCGAACGGCCAAACGGTCCTATGCACAAAGACGAGCTGCTGGAGCTCCACGACCAGCTCGTAACCATCATGGAGTACTTCGAGGCGCGCTCGGACGTCCCCCAGGAAGTGTTCGAGCCGTACCGCCAACTCGATGTGGACCCGGGACACGTCCATAAATCGAAGAGCGAGCACAAACACGCGGTTTTCGTTCTCGGGAACGCCCTCGCCACCGCGATGAGCGAGGACGAGTTCTCCAACGCCGGGCGCCTCTCGAAGCGCATGGAGGAGCTGGCCGACGACGCGAGCCAGAAGCTCTAACCGCCGGCCACGCCATACTGCCGGAAGGTTTTAACCCGGCATTCCGTTTGTCGGGGTATGGACGAGACACGCGAGCGAATCCGGGCGTGGAACGCCCGGCCCGTCGGGGAGTTGGCCCACCTCGCGGACCGGGAGTTCACGGGGGCGCTCGTCGCCGGGGACGACGTACTCTTCTTGCTGAACGGCCGGGCGGTGGGCTCGACCGGGCGACCGCCCGACGCCTTCGCTGACGGGCAGGCCCACGAGGCACCGGGGCCGGCGCTGCCCCTGTTGTTCGCCATGCGCGAGAACGGTGGCGAGACGAAAAGTCGGGGGTACACGAACGATACGCCGCTCAGCGAGGTCGACGAAACCCTCCAGAAATCGAAGTTCACGGGCTACGTCGAGCTCTCCGAGAACGTCCTCAGCGGCGATTACTACATGGTTTACTACGGGGGGCGTGCGCTGTACGCCGCGTTCGTCGGCAACGAGACGATAACAGGCCAGGAGGCCTTCGAACGGGCCGACGACGAGGTCGGCATCTACGAGGTCGTCGACGCGAGCGTCGATGTCGAAGACCTGCCGACGGACGACGAGGAAGAGGAAACGGACGCGGCGGCCGCGGGCGCGGCGGCCGGACCAACGGAGGACGACCCCGAATCCGAGGCGACCGAGACACCGGTGTCGGCGTCCGAAGCCGAGGACTCCGACGAGACGGCGGCGGTCGAACCGACGGGCGCCCCCGATGTGGAGGAGTCGGCCGAGCCGGATTCGGAACGAGAAGAGTCGGCGGAGCCGGAGCCAGCGCCGGAGGAGTCGGCCGAGCCGGACCCCGTCCGGATGGAACCCACCGAACCCGAGACGGAGTCGGAGCCCGCCCCGCGAACGGAGCGAGCGAGCGAGCCCGCTTCGACCCAAGCGAGTGAGACGGAACCATCCCGGAGGGAGCCCGAACGGCCGCGAGAGCCCCGGGAGAACCGGACGACCGAGGCGGAACCCACCCCCGAACCGGACCGAACGGAGGAGTCCGAACCGCAAACGGACGACACAGGCAAACCCGAACCGCAAACGGACGATACGAGGGAGTCAGACCCGACCCGCACGACGGATGCGGCGCCCGACCCGGAACCGGAATCGGATGTCGAAGCGGAGCGGGAGGCGGAACGCTCCGCGGGCGGGGAGGAGCCGGAGGGCGTGGACGCCGAAGCGGCCCGGCCGACCGACCCGGCGAAGGCGCGCCCGACCGGCGCCGATGACACCGTCTTCGACGCCGAGGAGGAGTGGCGCGAAACGAACTCGATTCCGGCGCTCGACCCCGACGAGACGGACGAGCGCGACACTGAGCCACAGTCGGAACCGGAGCCGACGGAGAGACAGCAACCGACCTCCCCCGAACCCGACCGGGAGCGGGATTCGACCGGGGACGAGCCCGAACGCGGCGACGGACGCCTGCGCGAGACGCTCCGCGAGCGAACCGAGGTACTGGAGGAGCGAACCGAACGTCTGGAGGCCGCCCGCCGCCGAATCGAGGAGCTTGAGGCAAATCTCGAAAGCGCCCGCGCGGAGCGCGACGAGCTCGCGGACACCGTCCGGGAGCTGGAGACGGCGCGCGAGCAACTCGAAACCGAACGCGAGGAGTTACGCGAACGCGTCGAGGCGCTGGAAGTCGAACTGGAAGAGGCCCGCGCGTCCGAGGCGAGCGAGGAGGCGACGGGCGCGGCCCTCGACGCGCGCCGGGCCCTCTCGGAGACGAATCTCTTCGTTCGCTACGACTCGAAGAGCCAGCCGACGCTCGACGACGTGCCCGCGGGCGCGGCGCCGGAGGAGGTCCGCGCGAACCTCCGCCTCGATGAGCACACAGCTTTCGACGCCGAGGGTGCCACCGTCGACGGCGAGCCCTTCGAGGCGTTCCTCCGGAGCACGCCCGAGTACGCCTTCGTGGAGTGGGCGGTGACGGAGCTGCCCTTCGAGATTCGCGAGACGGAACAGGAAGCCGGGCTCGCGGAGCTCTACAGCGCACTCCCCGACGTGGACCGCGCGGAGCTCGGCGGGGCCGTCGAAATCGAGGCCGAGGAGGGGAGCGAAAGCCACGCCTTCGATGTCGTGCTTCGAAACCGGATGGGCGAGCCGCTCGTCGTCGCGGACATCAACGCCGGCCGCGACCCCGTTACCGGCGAGATGATGGGGGAACTCGTCGAATCGGCGAGCGCGGTCGCTGCCGCCGAGGAGATCGGCGCCGCGCTCTACGTGACGGCAAGCTTCTTCGAGCCGGACGCGCTCGAAACAGCAGAATCCAGTACGGGCGGGGGGTTACTCAGCCGGTCGAACAAGGAGAGCTACGTCCGCGCCGGCAACGGGTATCACCTCTGTCTCGTGGAGTCCCGCGACGGTTCCTTCTACGTGACCGTCCCCGAACTCTAGGCCTCGGCCGCGTCGCCTTCGACCTCGATTTTCATCTCATCGAGCTTGCCGACGATGTCCTGGAGCTTGTCGTCGAGCTCCTCGATGAAGTCCGCCGTGCGCTCGGTGGTGATGGCCCCCTGGCTGGACGCCTCGACGAGGTTCTCCTCCTCGAGCACGCGAAGCGAGTAGCGGACCTTGTGGTGGGGGTATCCCGTCTTGTTCGACATCTTCACGATGCCGATGGGCTCGTTCTCGATGACCATCCGCAGGACCTGCAGATGGCGCTCCAGCATGTCGACTTCCTTTTCGAGGCGGTCTATCATGTCATGTGTTACCTTGTCCGGGGTGGTTTTAAACCTTACGTGCAACCGTTCCGCGAGAACAACCCACACTCCGCATGGGTTTTATAAAATCGTTCTGGTCCGCTAGCGCCCCGCACGGCGCTTATCGTAATCGGTTTAGGCGTTTAGGGGGAGGCTTCGGGTATGACTGTCACCATCGTCGGCTCGCAGCTGGGCGACGAGGGCAAGGGCGGCATCGTCGACGTGTTCGGCGAGGCCGCTGACGTGGTCGCCCGCTATCAGGGCGGCGACAACGCCGGCCACACCGTCGTCCACGGGGGCGACGAGTACAAACTCTCGCTGGTCCCGAGCGGGGCCATCCGCGGAAAGGTCGGTGTCCTCGGGAACGGCTGTGTCGTCAACCCGGAAACGCTGTTCGACGAGCTGGACGCCCTCCGCGAGCGCGGGCTCGACCCCGACGTTCGGGTCGCCCGCCGCGCACACGTCATCCTGCCCTACCATCGCGTGCTGGACGGCATCGAAGAGGAGGCCAAAAGCGAGGACGGCGAAGAAGTGGGAACCACGGGTCGCGGCATCGGCCCGACCTACGAGGACAAGGCCGGCCGGCGCGGCGTTCGGGTCGGCGACCTCGAAGACCCTGCGCTCCTGCGGGAGAAGCTGGAGTACGTCGTCCCCCAGAAGCGCGCGCTCGCCGAGGAGGTCTTCGGCGTCGACGTGGGCGAAAAGTTCGAAATCGACGCCCTCCACGACCAGTACAGCACGTACGGCAAACGCCTCGCCGAGGAGGGGATGCTCGTGAACGCCGGCGATTTCCTCGCCGAGCGCCTCGCGGACGACGAGGCAGTCATGTTCGAGGGCGCGCAAGGGACCCTCATCGACATCGACCACGGCAACTACCCCTACGTCACGTCCTCGAACCCGACCGCGGGCGGCGCCGCGACGGGAACGGGTCTCGGACCCGGCGTCGTCGGCGGCGGTGAGGTCGTCGGCATCGTCAAGGCGTATCTCACGCGCGTCGGGAGCGGGCCGCTCCCCACGGAGCTCGCGGGGGTCGAGGGCGACACCCCCGGCTACGAGGAGGGCGCCGCGAGCGAGGCGGAGGAGGAACTCGCGACCTACATTCGCGACGAGGGCGGGGAGTACGGGACGGTGACGGGCCGCCCGCGCCGCGTCGGATGGCTCGACATGCCGATGCTCCGCCACTCCGCCCGGGTGAGCGGCTTCACCGGGCTCGCCATCAACCACCTCGACACGCTCGCCGGCCTCGATGAGGTGAAGGTCGGGCGCGCCTACGAGTTGGATGGCGAGGAGATACACCACATTCCCGCGACGACGGAGCGCTGGGCGGAGTGTGAGCCGGTTCTGGAGTCCTTCGACGGCTGGCCCGACTTCGACACCGAGGAAGTGGTCGCGGCGGGCTACGACGCGCTCCCCGAAGCCGCTCGGTCGTACGTCGAGTACATCGAAGACCAACTAGATGTGCCGGCCTACGCGCTCGGCGTCGGCCCCGGCCGCGAGGAAACCCTGGTGCTCGAACACCCCCTGTAACTTCTCCTAACGCTTTTAGGGAGTCCGCCCCCACTCCCATCTATGAAGGAGTCCCTGATGGACATTCTCTGCTGCCCGTTGGACAAGGCCGACCTCGAACTCGAAGCCGAGGAACGCAACGGCGAGGAAATCCTCGAAGGAGAGCTGGTCTGTACGGAGTGTTCCGAGACCTACCCCATCGAGGACGGCATCCCGAACCTCCTGCCGCCGGACATGCGTGGCGAGGCCCCGTAACGCCCATACGCTTTTACTCCGCGGCGGGAATTCTCTAGCGTGGCCGACACGCTCCGGGTCGAACTGAACCGCGAGGGCCTCTACGACGTAGCGACGCCCACGCGCTTCGAGACGGACGACACGTTTACCCTGCGCCTGCACAACGGCGGCGAGGCGACGCACGTCCACGTCCGGTTGAGCGATGCGCTCGCGGGCGTACTCGCTGTCGACGAGGTCAACCACTACGTCGAGGCGGACACGACCCGGGATATCACCGTCCGCGCGAACCCCGATCGGACCGGCGACGCGCGGGGCCGCCTCGAAGTGGCCGTCGGGCACGGCGCGACCAAGGCAACGACGGAGCTCACTCTCCTCGAACCCGGCGCGACCGATGTGGCGTTGGACGAGACGCTCGCGGCGCCCGGCGAGTCGAAAGATACCACGACGAGCGAGGACCTTCGCCCCGCGCTGCTGGCGGCGCTCGCGGTGCTCCTGTTGGCAGGCGGGCTGGTCGCCTCCGGCGCGTTCGGGCTTTTCCTGGGCGCGCTCGCCCTACTCGCCGCGGGTCTCGCCGCCCGCAGCCTGTAGCTCGCCGTCGTCCATCCGCTTCGCGCGGAGGTAGCGCGCCCGATAGCGGTTCGCGCCGTCGTTCACGTCCGCTTCCCGGATGTCCCCGGCGCGGCCGTCGGCGAGGGCGTCCACCATGTCGTCCAGCTGTGCCTTCTCCGAAGGGGTGAGCGAAAACGTGTACTCCTGTTCCTGTTCGTTTTCGAGGATCGCCATCTTGCGCGCGGCGGCGACGAACAGCGAGCAGGGCTCCCGGCAGGGGAACGCGCCGTCACCCCGTTCCACGTCGAGTTCGGTTTCCCCGTCTTCGTCCCACTCGCGGCGCTTGAGACACTGTGAATCGACGCAGGCGGCCTCCGCCAGCCACCCGACCGCGTCGGCGTCGAGCTCCTCGACGACGCTGTAGATGCCGGTCTGGCGCTCGGCAGTCTCCCGGAAGTGGCTCACGTCGAGTTCGCCCTCCGACTCGCGGTGCCAGTTCGCGACCGTCGCCGGGTAGACGAAGTCCACGGCACGCACGAGGTCAGCGCCCTCGATTCCCTCGACGACCCATCCGGTCGGGAGGGTGGGCGCCGTCTTCAGGGGCCGGTAGCGACCCTCGTCGCTGTGTTTCACTCGCTCGCGTAGGTCGAGTACGTCGAGGGACTTCAGGTCCGCGGGTGCGGCGTCGGCGTCCTCGCGGTGGCGCAGGCCGTAGCGCCGGTCGTTCCCCGCCCGCCGGACCCGGATTTCGAGCTCGCCCCACTCCGTGTGCAGCCCGCGTTCGAGCGCGTCGTAGCGCTCGGGCGGTCGATGGTGGTTCGCACCCTCCAGATGTCGGAGGAACGCTCTCCGGGGCGTTCCCTCCCCGCCGACGCGCTCCCAGTGGCGGTAGTTCTTCACGTAGGTCGGATGCGCCTCCAGCAACTCGCGGGCCTCGCGCTCGCTCAGCCGCCCCCGCGTCTCGCCGTCGACGCGGACGGTGTACCCTTCAGGGTAGTGGTGGACTTCGAGGCCGTCACACGAGACAGGTGCGTCGTCGAGCACGTCGGCCGCGTTCATTCTGCCTCGACGCCGTCGGTCTCGATGGTTTCGGCGACGTTCGAGAGGTCGGCGCCCGCGTCGGCCGCGCGTTCGAGAATCACGTCGGCCATCATCGCCTCCGTGCCGACGGCGCCGGCGTACCAGATGCGCTTGCCCTCGACTTCGCCCGGCGTGGGCCACCCCGTCCGGTAGTCGTCGGTGAGGCCCATGTCCTCGGGGATGTCCTCTTGGGTGTGAAAGCCGTCCGCGATGAACAGGGGAACCACGACGATGTCCTCGCTCTCGAAGAAGTCCGTCACGTCATCGACCTCGGGCTCCTCGTCCATGTACACCGCCTGCACCTCGTCGAAGCGGCCGCGCTCGCGGATGCGTTCGGTGTGGTACTCGATGGCCTTCGCGGAGTTCTCGTTGCGCTCGGTGCCGTGGCCGACCACCGCCAACCCGACCCCTTCGCCCACGTCCGGGTCGTCGGTGACGGATTTGGCGCGCTCGACGATGACGTCGCTCATCGCGTCGTGGGTGCCCGCCGGCCCGCAGTAGTGGACCGTCTTCTCCACGTCGCCGGCGTCGAGGGTGACGGCGGTTGCCTCGGTGCCCTCGGAGTCCCAGCCCTCCCAGCCGTCGAGGCGGAGCTCCCGCGGGATGACCTGCTCGGTGAAGTACCCCTCGCTGATAAAGAGGGGGACCACGTACACTTCCTCGCTCTCGACGGTTCGGAGCGCCTCGCGGAAGGAGGGTTCCTCCTTCCAGAAGGCCTCGCGCACCTCGTCGAAGGCGCCCGACGCCCGTATCGTGTCGGCGTGGGCGAACGTCGGCGCGCTCGAACCGGGGTTGAGATGGGAGCCGTGCGCCGCGATGATGAGCGCCTGCTCGGACATACCCCGACAAGGGGCGGATTCGCCTTTGAGGTTTCGCCATCGGCGGGGGGCAACGGTTTTCGGTGTCCCCCGAGAGGCGGGCGTATGCTCGACCCCGACTCGTTGCCCGCGCCGCGCGAACTGGAACGGACCGAGAGCTTCCCCGACCCCCTCGAAACGTTCGACGGCGAACGAATCGAGGCGCCCGCGGAGTGGCGCGAAACCCGCCGGGAGGAACTGAAAACGCTGTTCGGTCAGTACATCTACGGCCACGCACCCGAAGCCGGACCGGACGTCGAATTCGAGGTGCACGAGCGCGGCGAGTTCGCGGGCGGCACGATGCGGGAAATCGACTGCATTCTGGCGACCGGTTTCTCCTTTCGCTTCCTCCACCTCACGCCCGAACCCGGCGCGCCGACGTTCGTCGCGCCCAACGGGATGGGAAACCACGCCGTCCACTCCGACGAGCGCGTCACGCACACCGACGCCGCCAGCGAGTTCGGCTTCAGTTTCGTCAACGAGGAGGGCCCCGCCGAGCGCGGCGAGGGCGAAGCGGCGTGGTGCCCTGAGTACCTCGTCGAGCGGGGCTACGGCCTGCTCACCGTGTGCGCCGCGGATGTGGACCCGGACCGGGACGAGTTCACCGACGGCGTGCAGGCCGAACTCGACGCGCCGGGGCCCGCCGGAACGGGTTGGGGGGCGCTCCGCGCGTGGGCGTGGGGTCTCTCCCGGGGTGTGGACTACCTCGAAGACGGGGGCGCGCCCGCAATCGCCTTCGGACACTCCCGCTTCGGGAAGGCCGCCCTGCTGGCCGGCGCCTTCGACGAGCGCTTCGACGCCGTCGTTCCGCACCAGTCGGGCACCGGCGGGATGGCGCCCGCGCGGGACAACGACCAGGAGACGGTCGGCGAGATAACGACGGCGTTCCCCCACTGGTTCTGTGACTTCTTCCCGGCGTTCGCGGGCCGCGTACCCCGACTGCCGGTCGATTCACACGAACTCGTCGCGTTGGTCGCGCCCCGCCCACTCCTCGATACGGCCGGGCTTCGCGACGTCCGGACGAACCCGCCGCGGGCGCTCGACGCGCTCCGAGCCGCGGCGCCCGTCTACGACCTGCTCGGCGGCCCCGCCGAAGTCGACCGCTGTTTCCCCGGCGACGACGCGGGCGAGGCCGGCGCGCTCTGTCAGTACCGTCGCGCGACGGGCCACACGATGGAACGGGGGTACTGGGCGGTGACCTGTGACTTCCTCGACACGCATTTATAGGGACGAGACGCGAAGCGCCGGTATGCCGACGAACCTCGCGGCCGACGCCCGGGCGGCCGTCCGCGAGCGGCCCTTCCTGTACGAGGCCCTTCGGGCGGGCGTCCTGAACTACGCCGCCGCGGCCCGCGAACTGGGAATCGACGGCGAGGAAGAAGCGATCGCCGCGGCGCTCCGCCGCTACCGGGAGGAGCTATCCGAGCGCGAAACGACGGCCCGAGACGCCCGCGTGACCATGGAGAGCCGTCTCGGCGAGAGCGACGCGGGGGTGCTGACGGTCGGCGACACGGGATACGAATCCGGCGAGGGCTCGCTGACTGGCGTGCTCGCGACGGGTGAGGTGGACCCGACGGCGCTCCGCGCGGTGCTCGGCCGGCTCGCGACGGCCGAGGTCGAGCCGGTCGCCGCGGGCGCCGCCGGGGACGCCCTTCTCGTGGTCGTGTCCCGCCGCGACGGCCCGGACACCGTGCGCGCGGTGGAGGCGGCGCTCGAATCGGTTCCGGAGTAAGCTCGTTTCCAGCAGTTTAAACCGCCGCGGGGTGGTATCCGACGGTAATGTCGCTTCACGTCTCCAACACCCTCTCCGGCGAGAAGGAGCCCTTCGAGGCCGACGGCGAGGTACTGGTCTACCTGTGTGGCCTGACGACCTCGGACCCCGCCCACCTGGGCCACGCCCGCACCTGGGTCACGACCGACGTGATGTGTCGTTGGTTGCGCTATCAGGGCCACGAGGTTCGCTACGTCCAGAACTTCACCGACGTAAACGAGAAAATCGTCGCGCGCGCCGGCGAGGACGGTGCGAGCGAGGCCGACGTGGCGCGAAACTACATCTCGGAGTTCATCGAGAACATGCGTGGGTTGAACCTCGAACGCGCAACTGTCTACCCCCGGGTGTCGGAGCACGTCCCCGAAATCATCTCGCTGGTCGAGACGCTCATCGAGGGGGGACACGCCTACGAGTCGAACGGCTCGGTCTACTTCGACACCACGACCTTCGGGGACTACGGCCAACTCTCGAACCAGAAGGTCGAGGAGATGGAGGCCCAAGGCCCCGAGGACGAGCTCGCGGAGAAGCGCCACCCCCAGGACTTCGCGCTCTGGAAGGCGGGCGGCGTCGAGCCGGCGGAGATAGCCGAGCACCGCCACGAGGGGGCCCTCCCCGCCGAGGAAGCGGCCGCGACGGCACAGACGTGGGAGTCGCCGTGGGGCGAGGGCCGGCCCGGCTGGCACATCGAGTGCTCCGCGATGGCGATGACCCACTTGGATTCGACCATCGACATCCACGTCGCCGGGCGGGACATCGTCTTCCCACACAACGAAAACGAGACGGCCCAGAGCGAGGCCGCTACCGGCCAGCGCTTCGCGCGCTACTGGCTCCACACCGGGCTGCTGGAGACGGGCGGCGAGAAGATGTCTTCCAGCCTGCGGAACTTCTTCACCGTCTCGGACGCCCTCGAAAAGCTGGGCCCGAACGTTCTCCGGACCTTCTTCTGTTCGGCGCAGTACAACACGCCCCAGACGTACAGCGAGGCCGCGCTCAACGAGGCCGAACAGCGCTGGGAGACGCTCGAACGGGGCCACGAACGCGCCGTCGAGGCCCTGGACTCGGTAGACGCCTACGCCACCGTCACGGACGGCGTGCTCCGGGAGGAGGTCGCTACGGCCGAGCGGGAGTTCGCGGAGGGGATGAACGACGACTTCAACACCCGCGAGGCTCTCTCGGCGCTCTCCGGGCTCGTGGACGCGCTCGACGGCCACATCGAAGCCTCCGACAAGTACGACTACGCCGGGCTCCGCGAGGGCGTCGAAACGCTCGAAGCGCTCGCGGGCGTGCTCGGACTCTCTTTCGAGAGCGCGTCGGGCGACGTGACGCTCGCCGAGGACCTCGTGGAGCTCGTCCTCGGCGTCCGCGAGTCCGAGCGCGAGGCGGGGAACTACGAGCGCGCGGACGACCTCCGCGACGAACTCGAAGCCCTCGGCGTCGACGTCGAGGACGGGGACGACGGCACGTCCTATCGGCTCCCTTAGGGGTGGCCCGAGGGCTTTAGTACCGGCCACCGAACCGTTGCTGTAGTATGACGAACAAGCGTGCTTTGGGGGCCGTCGCGCTGGCAGTGTTGATGACGACC
Source organism: Halobacteriaceae archaeon (assembly GCA_041639855.1). Classification (GTDB taxonomy): domain Archaea; phylum Halobacteriota; class Halobacteria; order Halobacteriales; family Halobacteriaceae; genus JBEQBK01. Next base: position 19,842 of record JBEQBK010000021.1, read on the forward strand.
GCCGGCTGTGGCTTCATTACGGGAAGCGAGTCGCTCAATTTCGACGCGAACCAAGCGACCGTCTCCGATGCGGCCCTCTCGGACAGCGGGTACGAGGAGGTCCAGGTCGAGGCGGCCAACATCACCCGGAACTTCACCGTCGCCGGCCAGACGCGCAACGTGAGCGTGACCAACTGGATCGCCCAGTACGAGCGCGAAGTGAGCCTCGGACCGCTTGGCGACCAGCGGGCGGCCGTCTTTGCGACGTTCTCGACGCCTGCCGTCGAGGTACTGGGACAGACGTTCAACCCCATCGACGACCTCGACGACCGGCAGATAATTCAGCGGTTCCAGGACCGCTACGACTCGGTCTCGGTCGGGCAGCAGGTGAACACTACACAGGTGCAGGCGCTCGGCGGGGAGCGAAACGTCTCGACGTACGAGGGGACCGCTCAACTGAGCGGCAACGACGTCGAGGTGTACATCAACTTCGCCAGGTTCCGCCACGGCGACGACTACATCGTCGCTCTCGGCGTCTACCCCCAAAGGCTGGACGGCGAGCGCTCCCGGATGATGACGATGTTCAGCGGCATCGAACACGACGGCGACAACTGAGGACAACCCTTTTCTCGCTTCCCGCCGCCGTTCGCGCATGCGACGAACCAGAGCGGCCGGGGTAGCCCTCGCCGGCGTCGGCATCGTGGGGTACGTTGCGGGCGCTCTCGTCGCCTATCCCGGGCGGTCTCTCTCGCTTCCGGCGGTGATGGTCGGCGTCGCCCTCGCGGCGGTGGGTGGTGGAACATGACCCTCGACACCGTTGTTTACGGGCCCGAGGGCGCCGAGCGCCGGGCTGCCGACCTGGAGACGGTCGACGACGCCGTCGGCGCCCCCGGAACGACGTGGCTCCGGCTCGCTGACCCCTCGGAGGACGAACTGACCGCCGTCAGGGACGCGACGGGAATCCATCACCTCGCCGTGGAGGACGTCCAAAACGACGTCCGCCCGAAGGTCGAGGAGTTCGAGGGTCACACCTTCGTCCTGTTGAAGGCCGTCTCGCTCACGCGCGGGGAGTCAACCTTCGAGGAGGAGCTCACCGAGACGCCCGTCGGGGCGTTCGTCGGTGAGGACTGGCTGGTCACGTACTGCCCCCGGGGCGAACCGGACGCCATCGAGCGGGCGTGGATGGCAGCCGTGGACGCGGACGGCCGCCTCCTCAAGCACGGGCCGGATTTCGCCGCCTACCGAGTGTGCGACGGCCTCGTCGACGGCTACTTCGACGTCGTCGACGGCATCGAGACCCGCATCGAGCGCATCGAGGAGGAGGTCATCGAGTCCCCCGGCCGGGAGACCCTCGCCGAGATCAACAGTGCCCGCCGTGAACTGCTCCGACTGCGGAAGGTGCTCTGGCCCAGCCGGGAGGCGATGGGCGTCCTCGCGCGCGGCGACCCCGAGGAAGTCACCGAACCCACGGAGAAGTACTTCCGCGACGTGTACGACCATCTCGTCCAGCTCGTCGACCTGACCGAGACGTACCGCGATCTGGCGAGCGGCGCCCGCGACATCTATCTGAACGCCCTCTCGGTTTCCACGAACGAGGTGATGAAACGGCTCACCGTCGTCGCCGTCATCTTCCTGCCGCTCTCCCTGGTCGCAGGGGTGTTCGGAATGAACTTCGATCCGTCAGCTTCGCCGTGGAACATGCCCGAGCTCGGCTGGGCGTACGGCTACCCGGCCGCAGTGTTGGGGATGGTGGGCATCGCGGCGGTGCTCGTCTGGTACTTCCGCCGCGAGGAGTGGCTCTGAGGTCGGCGCTACGCGAGCGCCAGCGGCACACAGAGCACGGCCATCAGGTGGACGCGCCGGGCACCGAATCGCGGGGGGAGGAGGCCGACGAGCGCCGACAAACCGAAGACGACCGGACCGAGGTAGCCGGCGAAGAGAAAGGAGAGGAGCGCCAGCCCGCACAGCACCGCCAGCGAGAGCCGCCGCTGGTCGAAGGAGCGCACGGCCCGGAAGTAGGCATCACCGACGGCCAGCAACACGGCGACGCCCGCGATTGCGCCGCCCACGAGCGCCAGCGCGAGCACGGGTAGGTTGAGCGGGACTCCGGCGTCGTTCAACGCGACCGTCACACCGGTACGGGGCGTGCCGAAGGCCACGAGCGCGACGAGGGCGAAGATGGTGTTCGACGTGTTGACGCCGCTCGTCGCGACCAGAAACCCGCGGTCCCCATCCTCGTCGCCGCCGGGGAGCGCCGCGAGCGCGGCCGTCGCCGCGACGGCGCTCGACACTCCCGGTACGTAGCCGACGACGGCGCCCGCGACGGAGCCGGCGAGCGCGGTCATCGAGACCTGACGCTTCGAGGAGCGGATCTCCGGGTCGTCCTGCTCAGGGACACCGCCGCCGTCCATCGCGTCCAGCAGGACGGGCGCGCCGAAGAGCCCCGCGAAGAGCGGCGCGAGCATGTTCCCGGGGAGGAGACTCGTCGTCTCGACGTCCAGAAAGGCGAGGCCGAGCGCGCCGCTCGCCACGATGGCGAGAACCGCACCGACTCTGGCGCGCTCGCTCGTCTCGGTGGCGACCAACCACCCCCCGAGCGCGGTGAGCAACACGGGGAGATTGGCGTTGAGGGGTTCGAGAACCGTGCCCATCGCGGCTGTGAGGGGGAGCGCGAGCACCACGGCCGCACAGACCGCGCCCGCGCTCCCGAGCGCGGAGAGCCGAATCGCCTCGCGCCCTCTCCCGGCAAGCACGAGTCGGTGCCCCGGGAGCGTGGAGGCGGCCATCGCGGCGTCGGGCACGCCCAGTGCCAGTGCCGGGAGCACGTCGAGAAAGGAGTGAACCACGCCCGCCGCGAGCATCGCCGCGCCGACGAGCCGCGGCGGCCCCGGCAGGGTAGGCGCGGCGGCGGCCAACAGGAGCGCGAGGTTGTTGACGTGCAGGCCGGGACAGAGCCCGCTCAGCGTACCCAGAAGCGCGCCGCCTCCGATGGCCGCGAGGAGCGCGGCACTCGCTCCCGGGTCGAGTAGGACGCGGACGCCGAAGGCGCTGAACACGCCGTTGGCTGGTCACCTTCCGGTATTTCAACCTCCGGGCCCTGCGGAGCCGTTGCTGGGTGGTGGTATAAAAAGAAACGCGTTGGAACGTCGCGCGTTTAACCGAAGAGGTCGCCGAGGCCCTCGCCGCTGGCCTCCTCGTCCTCGTCGTCGCCTTCGTCCTCGTCGTCGGCTTCCTCCTCGGCCTCCTCGTCCTCGTCGTCGCCTTCGTCGGCGGACTCGGACTCGCCA